>QMMC01000167.1 GCA_003647065.1 Deltaproteobacteria bacterium
CGGTCTCTCCGCCGCCTTCGACGTTCACGGTGCCGCGGAAGGGCAGCCGGTCCTCCACCACGAGCTCGATGCGATGACGCCCCACCGGAAGCGCCCGGAGCCCAGCCTGGTTCATGGCCTGCCCATCGATGCGCGCCTCGTAGTCGGCGTCAGGCAGCCCCAACACCAGCACGCCGAGGTCCTCGGCCGCCGCAAAAGGGTCGGGTCGCATCTCGAGAACGATCTCCGCCCGGGAGTTCTGACTCGTATGAAAATCCTCTTCGAAGGACCGATAGCCAGGACGCCGGGCAACGACGCGGTGGTCCCCAACCGGCAGGCTGATGGAGGCATTGAGGGGCGTCTCCCCGACGTGACGGCCATCGATCTCGATGACCACGCCCGGCACCTCCGACTCGATGCGCAGAATGCCGGGCTGCACGGCCTCCTGCATCTCGACCTCGACGCGCTCGACGGAGCCTCCGGCCACGGTGACGCGGCGCCGGACATCCGTATGGTTTGGGGCGCGAACCTCGATGTCGACGGTCCCGGCGCTCACGGCCAGGGGTTCGTAGAGCGGGCTCGTGGCGACGTCGGCGCCGTCGATTGCGATCGTCGCACCATCGACGGAGACCACCACCTCGATGTGTCCGATCCGGCTGCGCTGAGTCTCGAGGGCGGCCTCGACCTCGGCCCTGCGCTCGGGGAGCAGGTCTGGTCCCCCGTCCCGGAGGTAGCGCTCGTAGTTGCGCGCTGCCTCGACCGCGTTGCCTTGGCCCGCGTAGACCCGGGCGATGTTGTAGAGGATGGCGTTGGCCGGGTCGATGGCGTAGGCGCGCTGAAACTCGGCGAGGGCGGCGTCGAAGTTCTCTTCGTTGAACTGCTCGATCGCTCTCCGGAAATGTGCCCGGGCGTCCTGATCGTGGTTTGCGTCCTGATTGGCGTTCGGGTTGGCTTCTTGGGCCGCCGCGGCGGAGACGCCGAAAGCGGCCACGGCCAAGAGCAGGCACGCGACGAGGGAGGGGAAGAGTTTCACTGGGCGTAGGGGTCGGGGAGAAGCCCAGCCTCTTCGGCTGCGCTCTGCATCGACGGAGACATCGTGGAAGGGGACATCATGAAAGGGGACATCATGGATGAAGTCATCGTGGATGGCGACGTCATGGTAGCCCGAATCATCGCCGGTCGCCGCCCGTCGGGCGGGGCTTCGATGAGGGGGGCTTCGATGGGGGCCTCCGGCGCTCGCGCGTCTTGGATATCGGTCGATGGGTCGGTTGTCTCGTCTTCGTTTTCGTCTTCCGGAGAGACCGGAGCCTCCGGCGCTTCGACGACCGGATCCGGCGCTTCGCCCACCGGCTCCGGTTCCGCCGGAGTCTCCGGGCCCCGAACCTCACCATCGCCAGCCACTACCAGAATGGCCGCCGCCACGAGGGCCGCGACCAGCGCGGCGAGGCTCGTCGTACCGATCCACGGCGGCAGCCGTCGGGGAGCGAGCAACGCGGCGTCGCTGGGGTGGTCCGACGTACCGTCTCGGGCATCGGGGTCAGACATCGGACCGCGGTCCTCGTCCGGATCTTCCCTCGCCTCGGCGGCACCTTCGCCAGCTTCCGCCTCGGCCGCCTCGTGGGCGACCCGGTTCGCCGGCGCCCCCTCGGGCTCGTGCACGGGCGCGGCTTCGATCTCCTCGGTCGGCAGGTCCCTCGAGTTCACGGCGGCAAACGCGGCACTATCGGCCACGACGGGGGCCGGGACCCTCCCGCGAGCCGCGAAGGACTTCTGGAGCGGCACGGCATCATCGAGTTCGACGGTCTCGGCGTACCCCGGTGCCACCGGCGCGACCCCCGGGCTCGTTCGCGGTCGGGGCCGTTCGGACTCGTAGTCCGCGGTCGCTCTCCGAGGCTTGCCGTCGGTTCCGCGGACATCCGCGTAGGGCTCGAGGGCATCACTCAGCGCCCGGGCACTCGCGAAGCGCGCCTCGGGCTTTCGGTCAAAGGCCCGCTCCACGATCTCCGCCAAGCGAGGGTCGATATCTCGGCGACGATGTTTGAGGGGAAGGTGCTCCCCAGTGCCGATCTTGATGAAGAGGGCCCCGGTCGTCTCGGCGATGAAGGGCAGACGCCCGGTAAGGGCCTCGTAGAGGATCACGCCGAGGGCATAGACGTCGGAGCGCGCGTCGACGTCGAGGCCCGAGGCCTGCTCCGGAGACATGTAATAGGGCGTGCCGATGATCGTGCCTTCGGTGGTCAGGCGTGACACCGGGCCCCCGTCCTTGGCGTCGCTGAAGCGAGAGATCCCGAAGTCGATGATCTTGACCTGCTCCCGCCCATCGGGGCCCGGCATCACCAGGATGTTCTCGGGCTTCAAGTCCCGGTGCACGATGCCCGCGCCGTGGGCCGCAGCCATTCCCTCGCAGACCTGCCGAACGATGCGGACCGTACGGCCCACCTCGAGGGGGGCGTCTCGCTCGATGACGTCGAGGAGCGCCACGCCGTCGAGGAGCTCCATCAGGAGGTAGGGGGTGCCGTCCTCGAGCATGCCCGCGTCGAGGGTCTCGACCACATACGGAGAGTTGAGGCGACCGGCGACCGACGCTTCCCGGAGCAAGCGCTCGACGTAGCGCCGGTTGAGCGCCTGAGACTTGTGAAGGACTTTGAGGGCCCGGCGATGCCGGGTGAGCTGGTGTTCGACCTCGTAGACCGCCCCCATGCCTCCACCAGCGATCTTGCGGATCACCAGGAGCTTACCGGCGACCACGTCCCCTTTCTCTAGCTCACCGGCCATCGAGGCAATTGTAGTCCGCCACAGCGGTCGGCGTCACGTCTCCGGCGATCTGCGAACCCGGACGGCCCCGAGGGCTGCGAGGACGACCAGGGCCCGATGGGCCCGCGGGGCCTCGCCGGCGTGGCGTTCGAGCTCTTCGAGGGTGCATGGCTGCGCGAGAGCATAGAGAACCGCGGCGAACCGGCTCGGCACGATGGGCAGGTCGGTGCGCCCCGAGACCTTCTCGACGCCGCGCTCCCGGGCCGCATCGAGGAATTGCTTCGAGAGGCCCCGGTCGACGCGCAGCGCCGCGCCGTCCTCCAAAATCGACCAGCTCTCGAGCCCCAGGTTGAAGCTGCTCTCGGGGGCCGCGGCGTCTCGATAGAAGGAGATGGTTCCCCCGTCCCAGGCGAATACGCTGAGCAGCTGGTCTCGCACCTTGTTGGCGATATGGCGAACGAGGAGGAGCGGCTCGACGAGGCCGAGGCCGATCAGCGTATCGCCGAGGCGCCCTTCGAAGCGCGGCAGGACGGCCAGGGCGAGGTCGAGCTCCGGGCGGTCGATGACCCCGGTCGCGACCAGGTACTCCCCGAGGAGCTCGCTCGCCTGGTTGGAGGTCACGTAGACGGGCTGCCCGTCCGCCACGTAGACCTCCTTGCGAACCTCCCCGTGCTCGCAGAGGTAGAGCCCGGTCTCCCGCTCGATGAAGGCCCGAGCGAGCACGTGCAGCATGCCGAAGCTGGTGCTCAGGGCAAAGCTCTCACTGGTAGCCGCGAGGCGCGCGCTCTCCTGCTGGGTCGGCGTCCGGGAAGATGGCGGCAGGTGCCTCGCCAGCTCCCTCCGCGCGGTGAGGGGGAGCGGAGTATCCTCGTCCTTGACGACCAGAGCTGCGGGGCCGAAGCGCCCCTGGACGATGCCGCGGACCACCTCGGCGTAGGGCATGGGCCCGTGACGCGTGCCGGCGACGTCGATGACGTAGCTCGGCCCCACGGCCAGCGGATCCGGCGTGACGGGGCGCTTCCCGCGCTCGGGCCCGATAGCCGGGGTGATGAGTTCGGCGACGACGGGGTCGATGCTCGGGTCGCTCTTCTCGATGGTCGCCGCCAGCGAAGTGCGGTCGTAGGTACCGGTCGCCGCCTCACCGGAATCGATGACCTCGGTGACGAATGCGCCGAGGTCGTCACGGAGTCGCTCCTGGGCGCCGATGGCGAAGGGCAACAACTGCTCCCGGAGAGCCTTCGCCGAGGCGGTGCGCTCCTCGGGGTCCGGGTCGAGGGCTTGACGGAGCGCCGAGACCAGGCCCCGGGGCAGGCCCAGGGCCGCGCGATCGAAACGCGACAGATCACAATCGCGAATCGCGAGGAGGATGGCGAGCTCGGTGCCGCCGGTGAAGAGAGGCTGCCCCATGAGGAGCTCGACGGCGACCACCGCCGCCGCAAAAATGTCAGCGCGCTGGTCGACGGTCGCCCCGGCGACCTGCTCGGGAGCGAGGTAGCCGAGCTTACCTTTGGCGCGCATGGAGCGCCGGCCGATGGGCCGTTGGTTTTGGCGAACGAGGGGCCTCGCGATGCCGAGGTCACCGAGCTTCACGTCCCCATGCACGGACAAGAATACATTGGAGGGGCTGACGTCGCGGTGCACCGCGAGGAGGGGATTGCCTTCGGTGTCCCGGACCGCGTGCACCGCCTCGACGCCGGCGAGGATCTCGGTCGCGATGTAGACAGCAAGGGGCACGTCGAGGCGCCGGCGGTTGCGGACCAACCAACGACCGAGCTGCCAGAGGTCGACGCCGAACACGTACTCGAGGACCAGGAAGGGCACCCCGTCGTCCTCGCCCCGGTCGAGGACCTCGACGACGTTCGGGCTGTCGATGAGCAAGCCGAGGCGCGACTCCTCGTCGAACATCTCGCGGTACTCGGGGTCGCCGAGGAGCCGGTTCAGGAGCCGCTTGATCACCACCGCCCGGTCATCGCCCGCGGCCTGGGGCATCTGGGCGCGGAAGACCTCGCTCATGCCGCCGACCGCGATGCGATGCATCGGCTCATACCCTCCGATGCTCTCGGGCATGAGCGACGGTGTATGACGGTCGTCTTCAGTCACGGCGGCAGTCTACCGGACGGTCAGGGGCGCATCGATGGTGATTTTCGGACGAAGTGAATTGGACGTGGTGGCGTCGGGAACCGGGGGTTACCCCCCGGATGCGTCCAGGGGGATGAGCTCGCAGATGTTCATTCGGCATTCGCGCGGATACGGGCAATCGCGGTCGCTACCGTCGTCGCGGCACTCGAACTGGCATGAGCCGTCGACGGCACAGGAGTAAGGCACCGGGCAATCGCTGTCGTAGATGCAGGCTTCGTCGAGGGGTTCGTTGCAGCCGAAGACGCCAGAGCCTTCAGGCTCCTCTTCCAGACAGAGGGAGCCCGGCACCGGGCAGTCCGCATCCTCCGCGCAGGTGACCGTACACGTCGCGAAGATGCAACTGAAGCCGTCCGGGCAGTCGGTATTGAGCGCGCAGACCGCCTCCTCGGGGAGCTGGCAGCCGCCGCTACTCTCCCCTTCGCGGATGAGGCACCGGAGCCCCGCCCCGCAATCCCGGGACTCGACGCAGAGTCGGCGGCAGGCCCCGATGCGGCAGCCCAGGGGCGCCGCACAATCCGTATTGATGGAACAGTCCTCGCCGAGGACCGGTAGCGGCCTCGCGCTGCACGAGGCGAGCAAGGCGCCAAAGACGACGAAGGCGGCGCCGAGGGCGATGGGCAGGAGGGAGTGTTTCACCAGGTCACCGAGACGGGTGTGGGGCCGACATTGGTAATTGCGCCGCTATCAAAACCAAAAGCTCCACCTCGGTTGTTTCCGATGCACTCGGTGCCCCCGCCGGCACCGAGCTCGGCGCAGGTTCCCTCGGCGGTGGCCCAAACCGCGGCGACGGGTCCCGTGAAAGCGGGGGCGAAGGGATCCAGAACCTGAAACGTCGAGGCTGCCGCGCCGCATCGGCCGCTTCCGTTGCTCCCGAAACACTTGACCGTCCCGCCGGATTCGAGGACGCAGGTGTGAGCAGCCCCAACGGTGACCTGCACCGCCGCTGTCACATCGGCAACCGCGGTTGGCCCTCGACCCGTTCGAAAAGGATCAGCTGCACCCCCGCCGAGCTGGCCGACGTCGTTCAAGCCCCAGCAGGTGACGCCTCCGCCGGACAGAACCGCACAGGTATGACTCGGCCCGGCCTCCAAGCTCACCGCTCCGGTGACCAGATTCGCAGTGGGCGGGAGGCGATCCATCGTCGTCCCATCGCCAAGCTCCCAGGTGCTGTTGTTCCCCCAGCAGAGCACCTGCCCGTCAGCCCGAAGAGCGCACGTATGAGCGTCTCCGAGAGCCATTTGGATGACGTCACCGCCGATTGCGAGGGAATTGGGCATCCAAGAGTCGGCGGGGGCCCCGCTGCCGAGCTGCCCTTCGCCGTTTGCCCCCCAGCAGTGAATGCTCGTCCTCGTCCACGCGCAGTTGTGGCTGCCACCGGCCGCGATTCCGACGATCCCCGCAGGCAACGGCACCACCGCCGAGGGTTGATAAACCAGGCCCGACGCGACCCCCAGTTGCAGGTTGGCGTTCGATCCCCAGCAGTGCACGCTGTCGGCTAGGGCGCACGTGTGGTTGAGGCCGGCTGCATGCCACCGGGGCGTTGCCGCCGCCGGAAACGTGATGTCGGTGGGCAGGACGATCACCGCAGAAGCGGTTCCGACACCGATCTGCCCCAAGTCGTTTTGTCCCCAGCAGCGAAGGCCCCCGCCGCCTAGAGAACAGCCATGGCGCGTGGACAGAGCCGCCGAAGGGGCGGTAGCGGGCACGAGGGCGGTCGCTCCATCCGCATCCGCTCCCGAGTCCAGTGCGCCGTCCAACGCGCTATCGACTCCCCCGTCCATCGCCCCGTCGGTGCCTGCGTCCGTCGCCCCGTCGGTGCCTGCGTCCATCATTTCCGCGACGCACGTGCGGAAGCCGCGGTCCATCCCGCAGACCTTCCCGTCGCGGCAATCGCGGCGTTCGCGGCACTCCTCCCGGCACCGTTGATCGCGGGCGCAGATGAGCGGGTCATCGCAATCACTGTTGAGCACGCACTCCTTCGTCGTCGGGTCCATGCACGCCAGCACCCCGGCCGACTCTTCAGCGCAGACCAGGCCATTGAAGCAATCGCGATTCATCGCACAGCCGTTGGTGCAGGTGCCAAAGCGGCACTCGAGGCCGACGACGGCGCAGTCATTGTCGCGGGTGCACTCCCGCTCTTCGTCCGTCTGGCAGACCCCAAACCCTTCGGAGTCCTGCACGCAGAGCTGCCCCGGACCGCAGTCCCGGACCTCTCGACACTCCTGACGGCATGCGTCGAGGCGGCATACATAGGGCGCCGCGCAGTCCGTGGTGAGGTCGCAGGTCCCCCCGAGATCGAGCTTTGGGCGCGCACTGCAGGCGCCGATAGCCCCCAAACAGGCCACGCAGCCTCCCAAAATGAGCCAAAACTTCCGGTTCGCCACGATTCTATCTTAGCAATAGAGGGCCACCGGGCCCGTGGGGAATTTCCTGATCAAGAAGCGCGTATATTTGATTGTTGACAGGGCTGTACGACTCTTGCACAGTTCAAGCATCCGCTCACACCGGATTGGGGAGTCCATGAGCAAGATTGTGATTAGTACCGCTGTGATCGCCCTCGCCCTCGGCGGGTGCGTGATGGAAGAACCGGTCGGGAGCTCCACGGGGGCCGTCACCGGAAACGACTGCGAGGTCGTCGGCGCGGCGGTACTCCCCGGCGGGGAGACCTTCAGCGGCACCATGTCGGACATTGCCGGGGTCGAGGCCATCGATTGGACCCATGACGCCCCGGGCACCCCGAGTACGCCGGGCCTACCGGGCACGGCGTTCCGGACCGTGTCCCTCGACGGGCCGGACCGAATCATCTGCAGCGGGCTCGGCGGGGTCACGGCGGATGCCCTCAGCTACGGCACCGCGACGGTCAACGGCCTTCCCAACTACGGGTACCTGCTCGAGACCGAGGACAACCGCGACGCCCCCACCGGCGGCGGCCCAATCCTGCTGAGCGCCACGAGGGCCTCCCGACCCACGTCATGGGTCGACGGTGAGCAGAGCTTTGCATCCCCGACCACGGTGACCGTTCCCGAAGAGATCACGGTTTCGGCAGGAGACCCGCGGCGCCAGTTCGCGTTTCTCTACCTCGGCGACCTGCGCTGCAAGTATCGGGGCGACGGCAGCAACTACGTCTTCGACAAGTGCCCCGGCGACGAGAGCGTGAGCCCCGGCGATACGCTCTCGGTGAGCTCGGCACGGCTACACATTCAGAACGGCCGCTGCAACGCCGCCGGTGTCCTGGAGGCTGCCGTGAACATCGGCTCCGAGTTGGTCCCGGCCCCCGGCGCCCCCGACTACTACAGCCTCATCATCTTCGACCCCGCGGGGGCGGTCGCCTACACCCTGGCGACCGACGTCGTCAACGGCGACATCGACATCACCCTCTACTGAGCGGGCGCGACGCGGAAGCCATCGGTCGGTGCGTTCGTGCTAGAGCGAGTCCATCGCTTCGCTGAATGACGATGCCCCTGAGTGCCTTTCCTGCGGAGCGTGCTGCTTTGCGGACCTGCCTCGGTACGTGCGCGTCACCGGCGATGACCACGGCCGCCTCGGCGATGACGCCGAGGGCCTCACCGTCTGGCACGGAAACCAGGTCTTCCTGCGCATGGAAGACGGGCATTGCGCGGCCCTCGAGGTCGACGGGGCGGTCGGGCACTTCGCCTGCCGGGTCTACGGCCGGCGGCCGGCGATCTGCCGAGAGCTCGAACGCGGGAGCCGCGCCTGCCGCGGGGAACGCGGAATGAAGGAAGAACGAGCACGGGAAGCCCTGGTAGCCCTCCGAAGCCGTCGCGGCTCCTGACCGCTGGCCCCGCGCCCTAGGCTGGGCTAATTCGCGCCCCATGGGCAAACGTTTCGACGGCAAGGTCGTGTGGATCACCGGCGGCGGCAGCGGCATCGGCCGGGCTCTCGCCCTCGAGCTGGCGCGGCAGGGAGCCGACGTGGCCGTCAGCGGCCGTCGTCAGGAGCGAATCGATGAGGTGGCGCGCGAGATCTGCGCCCTCGGCCGCCGCGGGATCGCCGTGCCCTGCGATGTGACCGACGAGGACGACATCGCCCAAGCAGTCGCTCGAGTCGTAAACGAGCTCGGCGCCCTCGACGTCGCGGTCGCCAACGCGGGCTTCTCCATCAGCGGGCGCATCGCCGACATCACCGCCGACCAGTGGCGCCGGCAGCTCGACGTGAACGTCGTGGGCTCGGCCCTCACCGCCAAACACGCCCTCCCCCACCTGGAAAAGACCAAGGGCCGCATCGTGCTCATCGGAAGCATCGCCGCCTTCCTCGGCCTGCCGAAGAGCGGCGCCTACGCGGCGAGCAAGTGGGCCGTCCGGGCCCTCGGCCAGACCCTCAACATCGAGCTCGCCGGGAGCGGCGTCAGCTGCACGACCATCCACCCGGGCTTCGTCGAGTCCGAGATCGCCCAAGTCGACAACGAAGGCGTCTACAACGGCAAGCGCCGGGACCGAAGGCCGCAGAAGTTCATGTGGACCGCCGACGCCGCGGCCCGGACGATGGCCAGCGCCATCCACCGCCGCAAGCGCGAGCACGTCTTCACCAACCACGGAAAACTCGGCGCCTTCATGGGCCAACACTTCCCCGGCATGGCCCTTATGACCATTGGCCGCAGCACCCGCCGCCCCAAGGCCCTGAAGCCCTGAGGCCCTACTGAGAACCAACCGGGACGGTGTTAACCGGTTAACTTTCGCGACCGCCGGTTCGTCCCGAAATATACTCCCGGCCGTGACCACCCGGCGCCTCCACTATGACGACCCGCTGATGCTCCGAGGAGAGGCCGAGGTAGTCGCCCACGGCACTTTCGACGGCCAGCCGAGCCTCGTCCTCGAAGAGACCTACTTCTACCCCGAGTCCGGCGGGCAGCTCGGGGACCGGGGATCGATAGGAGGGGCCGCGATCGACGACGTGCGCCTCGACCGAGATGGCCAGGTGCACCACCTGATTCGTGGTGATCTCCCGGAACCCGCGCGGCTTCCGGAGGTCGGCAGCGTCGTGCCCTTCGCCATCGACGGCCCCCGGCGCCGCGAGTTCATGGCGCTGCACACGGCGCAGCACTGCCTCTCCCGGGCGCTCCTCGACGCCCACGACGCGGTCACCGTGAGCTCGCGACTCGGCTCCTCGGGATGCACCCTCGACGTAGACCGGTCGGGCCTCGATCTCAGGGGCCTCGCCGAGACCGAAGACCGAATCAACGCCCTCATCGACGAGGACCGGCCCGTCCACCAGTTCTTCCCGACCGACCAGGAGCTCGCCACCCTCTCCTTGCGTAAGCCTCCCCCCCGGACCGACCGCATCCGGGTCGTCGACGTCGAAGGCTTCGACGTGACGCCCTGCGGCGGCACCCACGTCACCCATACCTCGCAGATAGGGCTCTTCTACCTACGGAGCGCCGAGCGGCACAAAGGCGGCACGCGCATCACCTTCGACGCGGGGCCCCGGGCCCGGCGCCAGCTGCTCGAGGACCGCAGCGCCGTTCTGGAAATCGCTGCCCGGCTGAAGTGCGCCCCAGAAGAGCTGCGGGACGCCGTCGACCGCCAAGCCGCCCGCCTCGCCGCCGCACGCACGTCCATCGGGGCCCTCCGCGCTGCCCTAGGAGACCTGTGGGCCGCACGTCTCACACCAGCCGACGGGGCCGCTCCGGTCATCGCCACCGTCCCGAACGCCGATCCCGAACTCCTCGAGGCCATCGCCTCGCGCCTCGCCTGCGGCACGCGTTTCGTCGCCCTGGCCGCGGAGGGCCCGGAGGGCATCGCGGTGCTCTTCACCCGGGGCCCCGACGGTGAGATGCACGCCGGTGCGCTCCTGAAGAAGGTCGCCGCGAGCGTCGGCGGACGCGGCGGCGGACGCCCCGGCCACGCCCGGGGTCGACTGCCCACCGGCACCGACTTCAAAGCCGCAGTCGAAGCCGGGCTCCAAACAGCGTCACCTTGAGCGCGATCCACGGCGCGAGGTCGGCAAGAAGGCGCAGGGCGACGTGAGTCGACCGGAGCTGGATTGACTGCCGGATCTCGCCCCGCTCGCTGCGCTGCCTGCTCAGCTACTTTGTGTAGCCTGCGCGGGCTGCTCGCGACCGGAACGACCTCGCTTGTGTCTCACGCTCAATGCGACGCTGTTTACTGCACCGCCGAGCGCGCTTCGCCGGTGCGCGCGCCGAGGTTTCCGTAGCGGTGATACTCGTCGCTGACGCTCTGTTCGGTCATGTACCAGAGCAACTCGATGCGTCCCTCGGCGAGCACGGGGCGGTCGGCGATGTAGATGCCGCTATCCCCAAGGGCCCGCCGGACGACCGTCGGCACCCGTTCGGGCCGAGCGTAGCGCAGCCGCTCGACCTGCCGCGCTTCGACGAGAGCTGCGAGCTCTTCGTCGGTCTCTTCGACGAACTCGACGAACGCGGCCCAGCCGGCGGTGAGCTCGTCCAGGAAGGTCACCGCGGGCGACGTGTGGCCGGGAGCGGTGCTGACGTTGACCCGGCACGCGGCGACCCGGGCCGCCATGACCCGGGCGAAGATCTCGAACGCGTCATCGTCCTCGTGAACCCTGACCCGGACCGTCGGCACCGGCCGGTAGCGACGGAAGTTGTCTTGGCCGACGAGGCGCTGCCGATCGTGGGCTCGCCCGAACTCGGCGTAGTAGCGGACGTCGTAGCTGTGCATCGCGCCGGCGATGCGCGACCGGACCTCCGGGCCGAGGACCGCGTCGGTGTCCGGGTGGGCTTCGAGGGCCCGCCGGAGCTCGGCGAGGGCGGGGCTCTCGAGCTCCCTCGGGGCGCTGGCCGACTCTGACACGTCGGAGAAGGTCATCAGCTGGGCGACGTAGCTCGGCCCCCCGGCTTTGATGCCGGGGCCGAATGCGCTCTTGCCGACGCCGCCAAAGGGCTGGCGCTCGACGATGGCTCCGGTCGTGCCTCGGTTGAGGTAGAGGTTGCCCGCACGGATGGACTCGGTCCACTCCTCGCGCTCGCGTTCGTCGAGGCTCTCGAGGCCCGAGGTGAGGCCGTAGCCCGTCTGATTGACGAGGTCGATCGCGTGATGGATGTCGTCGGCGCGCATCACGGCGAGGACGGGCCCGAAGAACTCCGTCATGTGGGTATAGCTCCCGGGGCGGGTGCCCCACTTCACCCCCGGCGTCACGAGACACGGGTTGTCGTGGCTTTGCTCCGGGAGCACGGCCCAGCTCTCGCCCTCTTCGAGCTCCTTGAGGCCTCGCTCGAGGTCTCCGCTCGGGGGAGTCACCACCGGGCCCATGCGCGTATCGAGGTCCCAGGCGGAGCCGACACGAATGCTGCGCACCGCGTCCGAGAGGGTCTCTTTGAACTTGGGGTCGTCGTAGACCTCGCCTTCGAGGACCAGGAGGCTCGTCGCCGAACACTTCTGGCCCGCATGGCCGAAGGCCGACTGCACGACGTGTTTGATGGCCTGCTCGCGGTCGCTCATCGCAGTCACGACGGTCGCGTTCTTACCGCCGGTCTCGGCGAGCAAGTGCATGTCGGGTGTAGCCTCGAGCATGCGCAGCGCCGTGTCCGTGCCGCCGGTCAGGATCACCGCGTCCGCCTCCTGGGAGGCGACCAGTCGAGCGCCCCCGGTCGCCCCGGCACAGGGAACGAACTGAAGCGCCTCTTTCGGGACCCCGGCTCGCCAAAACGCCTGACAGAGCTCCCAGGCGACGAGGACCGTGTTCGACGCGGGCTTCAGGATCACCGTATTGCCCGCAGCGAGGCCCGCGGCGACCCCGCCGGCGGGTATGGCGATGGGGAAGTTCCACGGGGGGACGACGACGACCACGCCGAGGGGCCGGACGTCGACGGTGGGAAGCGCGTTGAGCGAACGGGCCGACGCGGCGTAGAACTGCACGAAGTCGATGGCCTCGGAGACCTCCGGGTCGGACTCGGTGAGCACCTTGCCGCCGTCGGCGAGGGCGGCGCCCATGAGGTCACCGCGAGCCCGGCGAAGCTCGAGGGCGGCACGGGCGAGGACCTCGCCGCGCTCTCCCTCACCCAGGCTCCGCCACCCCGACGGGTCTTTCCGCGCGCAAGCGAGGGCACGGTCGACGTCGTCCATCGAGGCCTGGCGGTAGCGGCCGACGACGACGCGAGGCCGCGAAGGGTCGTGACAGACCTTTTCGGACCGGTCGCCGCGGAGCTCTTCACCCCCGACGACGACGGGGATGTCCGCCGCCGCGTCACCGACGCGGTCCTTCCAGCGCGCGATGATGCCCTCGGCCCAGGCGAGGTTCTGGGGAAGTGAGAAGTCGGTGTCGGGCTCGTTCGAGAAGGTCGCGAGCGTGACCGCCTGCGCCTCGTCGTCACCGAGGGGCGCGTTCCGGTCCTGAGTGCGCCGCGAGGCGTCGGTGAGCTCCCCCATGCGCTCGAAGCTCGCCACGAAGCCCGCCGCGAGCGACTTCCAGTCGTCGGAGCCGACCTCGAGCTTGAAGGCGTGGCGGAGAAAGTTGTCGGGCCCCGTGTTCTCGTCCAA
>QMMC01000168.1 GCA_003647065.1 Deltaproteobacteria bacterium
ACCGCGATCCGAGCGCAGGCGGCCTGCCCTCCGGAGAAGACGATGTTCTGCATCTCTTGCACGTTGATTCCCGCTCGGCGGATGACGTCGAGGACGTGGGCCAGGACGCCGACGCGGTCGGCGTGGCGCACGACGACGACGTGGGTCCCGTGGCTCTCGCTGGCGAGGTTGACGCAGTTGGGGACCGGCAGGCCTTCGGCGTAGGCCGAGGCTATCCGGACGACCTCTTCGGCGACGGCCTCGGACGCCTCCACGGTGCTCGCGCCGATGTGGTGCGTGCCGTAGACGTTCGCCTCGGCGGCGATCTCGGTGCTGAAGTCCGCCGCGCCGCCGGAAGGCTCGTCGGCGAAGACGTCGAGGCCGGCGCGCAGGTCCTTGTCACGGACTGCCCGGAGGAGGGCGCCCTGGTCGATCACTTCGCCGCGGCTGGTATTCACGAAGAACGCCCCCGGTCGCATGGCGTCGAAGATGCTCGCCCCGATGCGGCCCCGGGTCTCTGGTGTGAGGGACAGATGCACGGTCACGGCGTCGGCGAGGGACGCGGCCTTTTCGGGCGTGTCGGCGCGGACCACGCCGAGGTCTCGGGCGCCCTCGGGGGTGAGGCTCCGGGACCAGGCGACGACCTGCATGCCGAGGGCCTGGGCCCTACCGATGACCTCCCGGCCGATGGTGCCGCAGCCGAGCACGGCGAGGGTGCGCCCCCGGAGCCCCTTGGCGGCCCCGAAGCGCTTCTTCTCCCAGCGCCCCTCTCGGAGAGACTGCACGTTGTCGGCAATGCGTCGGTCGAGGTTGATCAGATGCCCGATGGTGAGTTCGGCGACCGCGGCGGCGTTCTTGCCGGGGCAGTTCGCCACGTAGACCCCCCGGGCGCTCGCCGCGGTGAGGTCGATGTTGTTCACCCCGGCGCCGGCGCGAATCACCAGGGCGAGCTCGGGGCCGGCCTCGATGTCGGCGGCCGTCACCTTGGTACTGCGCACAACGAGAACCTCCGGTCGGGTTTCCCTGATGTGAGCCGTCAGGGCCGGGCCGGTGAGTTCCGGGGCGGCATCGACCTCGCCGCCGAGGTCCTGCAGTCGGCCGGGTACGAAAGACGCGAGCCTGTCGGCGAGGAGGATGCGCATTGTGTGGCTCCGCACTGAATCGGCGAAGGCCGACGCAGCATTTGTCCGAATTTAACCTGGGATATAGTCGGTTTCGTCTGCTCCCGCGAGCGTGCCTTTTGGGATTTCGGCATTCTGGGACTACGCTTGTGCTGCTCGTGACCGAAGCTGTACCCAAGGTCCTGGTCGTCGACGACGATCCCGACAACCTCCGCATGGTGAGCCGCTTCCTCGAAGCGAAGGGCTTTTCCGTGGTTGTGACCAGCTCGCCCTTCGAGGTGACCCGCCTGCTCCGCGAGCAAGAGCCGGACGTCGTGGTCCTCGACGTCATGATGCCCGCCCTCGACGGCGAAGCGGTCGCGAAGTTCATCCGCGGGGAGTGGCCCGAGGAACGCCCGCAGATCCTCTTCTACTCGGCGATCGACGACGAGCGGCTTCAGCTCCTCGCAGGAAGGGTCCCCGGCTCGACGGCCGTCGCCAAGACCGCCGGCCTCGGCGCCCTCTACGGGTCGATCAAAGAGCTCATCGCGTCGACCTCATCACAGCAGTGACGTCAGCAGCGGTGCGAGGCGCTCGGCTCCCGGGCACGCCGCTGCGCGTCCGCTGACCCAGGCGCTGCGCCCGTCGCCGCTCACCGTAACCAGGGCATCCTCCGGAGCCGAGCCTTCGGGGGCGCCGATCACGGTCGTGAGCGTCTCTGTCCCATGCTGGTGACTGTATCGGCAGGCCCCGTCTTCGATGTCCTCGCCCGCGGTCGGTGCCGCCGGGCGCACGTCCACGCCGCAGGCGGTCACGAGATCGCTCGGCAGCAGAATGAATCGAGCACACCCCTCGGAAGGCCCGCCGGCCGGGCTCCCGGCCACCCGAAACCCCACCACGCGCTCTTCACGGTCGGCCGACAGGGCGGATTTTGCCGGGGCCGGGCGAAAGACGTTGCGCACGCGCGTGAGGCCGACCCCCGGGCAATAGACCTCGTCGCTCGAATGGGTGGTGCTGTTGGTGAAGGGGGCGCCCGCGGGATAGCGGCACCGGCGGCGGAGGGATACGCATCCCCGCACCTCGACACCGGCGACGGTCTCCCGGAGGCTGACGTCGACCACGGTCACCTCACAGGGTACGGCGACGTCGCGCTCACGATGTTCGTAGGCCCACTCGGCGCCGGCGCGCAGCGGCGCGCGCAAGATGGGGGACACCGCCTCGCCCATCGGGGTGACCAGGGTGATTTCGTCTTCGCTCACGCGGTAGCGTTCGGCGGCTTGGTGGGCCGTGCCATGGATGGCGATGATGCCGGTGCCATCGATGGCGGTCACCCCTTCGAGGCGCACGGCGTCTCCTGGCGACGCCGCGAGGCGCCAGCGGTCGCCGGGGGCGAGGGGGAAGAGCCGGGGGAGGGGGATGGTGGAGCTTCCGGTGCCCCCCGTGCCGCCGCCCGACGCCGCGCCCGGGGAGTCGCCGGGGCCGTCATCGCAGCCGGCGGTGAAGAGCGCGAGAGCGACCGCAAAAACGAGCACCAAGGCGACCGGCCGCTTCATCCGTAAGGCAGGCCCTGAGCGCCGCTGACGATCCAAGTGGCGATGACCTCGGCGGCGGCGATGGTGGCCTCGCGCTCGTATTGCAACCAGTCGTCGTATGCCCCGGACCCGACCATGTGGGCTGCCCCGAGCACGCTGGTGAAGGGAACCTGAGCCAGCTGGCAGGCGTGGCCGATGGCGAACGCCTCGAGGTTCTCGGCGTGGCAGCCGAGGGCATCGGGGACTTGCCCGGCGAAGTCGTTGTCGATGGTCGTTGCCAGGGGGGAGCCGAGGCCAATTGCGTGGGTGCGCTGGCCGGTCCCCGCGAGGCCCGCGGCGAGCATCGGGTGGCAGGTGAGGCTGGTCTGCATCGGGTCCGGGAAGGCCGCCTTGCCGGACGCGACGCCGCTGTCGACGAGTTGAAGCTTGTTGGCCACGAGCACATCGTGGGGGCGGTACTGGGGCAGCCCGGGGTAGATGCCGCAGGTGCCGAGGTGGATGACAGCGCGGGGCAGGAGCTGAAAGACGCGCTTGGCGGCGGAGCCCCCCGCCACGGCCATGCCCACCCCGACGGTCTTTGCCGCTACGTGGAGGCCGCGGAGGTTGCCGCTCATGCGGTCGCCGAGGTGGGGCCTGAGGCCTCGGAGGTCGGGGCCATGGGCCGCGAAGATCAATACATCCACGCGCTCGTTGGGGACTAAGGATTCCATCGCGGAGCGACGATAACCCACCTGCGGCCGACTTCCGAACGTGAACCTTGCCAAAGGAGCGCCGCGACGCGCGCGGATCGCTCCGAGGAGTATGATGCAGCTGCCCGATGACTCCGAGATTTGCAGCGAGTATCGCGATTTCGCTCTTGGCCTCCGTCGCAGTGCACACGGCCAGCACGGCGGCTGCGTGTGAGGTGACGTTGCCCATCTATGAAGCGGGCCGCCGGGTCGGCCGCGTATGCGCCCGCGACGCGCGATCCCGAGGCCTGACCATCGTGAACCTCTCGGACGGTTGGACTCCTCGCGTGTTGTCCGACGGGCCCGCCCGTGATCAGACCGACCGGGCGGACCCGGCGGATACCCAGCCCTACCGCCCCATCTTCGTGGCCCTCGCCGACGAGCGTCTCGCCGACGTCCCGGCCGAGTACCTGCCCGAGCGCTACCTCGAGCTCTTCGGCGTGCCGCCGACCCTTCGCGTGCTGAGAGAGCGCCTCGCCGACGACGCGCGCCACGAGTGTCACGGTCAGATCGACGACGACGCGCTACTCCGTCTCGAACGCCTGGTCCGCTCCCGGGGCGAAGACCTCGAGCGGCAGCGACGTCGCGTGCGAGAACTCGCCATGCTGAACCGTCGGCTTTCCCGAGCTGCCGAGCAACGGGGCCTCGCCTCGATCGACGAGCTGGCGGGCGATGAGCGGTTCGACCGTCTGCTTCAGCGGAGAGCGGGGGTCTTCGAGCACGTCGAGGCCATTCGCGCCCTACAGGCGCATCTGCGCTGCGACGGTCTGCTCTCGGGTCGCTACGGGGAGGGTGTTTTCGACCCCACGACCGCCGCGGCCACCGAGCTTTATCACCGCCGCCACGCGGTCTTTTCCGGGCCCCTGCTCACCTCCGGCACCCGGCAGGCCATCGCTCTGGGTAGCCGCGAGGCCGATTTTCACGCTCTCCTCCGCACCCTTCGGGAGCGCGTCGCCTCGGCCACCGGCCTCATCGAGGATGGCTCCGCCGGGCACACCTGGGGGACTGTCCTGGGTCGCACCATCGACGCCGCGCCGCTCCGCGCCAACGCCGGCCAGCCCCCCGCGCCGAATCCCGCCCCGGACCTGCTCTCCCCCGCGACCGAGGCCGCCGCCCGGGCCCTCGGCCTGGTAGACCCGGCCGGGGCCCTCACTGCCCTCGCGTCGCTGGCGCGGGCCGGGGTGCACCGCGTCGCAATTCGGCTGCCCACCATGCCCCGCTATCACGCGAGACGCATGGAGCTTCGGGCGGAGATCGATCGCGGGGACGTTCGCTATGAATCTCCGATCGCCGAGGACGGCCGACGGCGACCGATGCGCGTCGCCCACCGGGCGGTGCTCACGCTCTTTGCGCGCGATGGAGACGACTGGAAAGCGCTGGTCCGGTGGCCCACGACGATAGGCGGATGGAACGACGAGCAGGTCGAAGCCGGAGCCAGCGAGCTCCGGTACAAGGAGTCCCCGGTGGGGCCGCGGATCTGGCGACAGATTGTCGCCAGCCCTTCGTGGATTCCGCCTTCGGCGACCCCTGACGGCGACCTCGTTCGTCGGACCCGCGGCGGCATCGAGCCCCGCCACGATGTCTTGGGCCCCGGCTACCGTTCGGCTTTTGGTCTGGCGATGCTCGTCCACGAACGACGTTCGGACCCGGACGGTGGTGATGTCTCGTTGGCCGCGGATGAAGGCATCCGGACCCACGGTTCGGTCGCGTACCGAAGCATCCTCCGCGGGACCAGCCACGGCTGCCACCGGCTGCACAATGGCCGCGCGCTGCGCCTCGCGTCGTTTGTCCTCGCCCACCGGGAGCACGTACGTGTCGGCGTAATTCCCGTCCGCTACAGTCGGAACCTGCGGGTCGGCGAAGATACGGCGAGGATCGAGATGACCTCTCGGGGCTACGGCTTCGAACTCGTGGACCCCGTTCCGGTGCGGGTCCTCCGGGGGCGAATCATCGGCCGGCAACGCACCCCGATCACGTTCCCGCCCTGACGTGCGGGCTCATTCCGTCGAGTGAATCGACGGCAAGATCGTTTTGCTCAGGTCCCCGGGACATCGAGATGCCCCGAGGGGTTCCTCGGCGGGCGTGATCCGGTATGTTCCCCCCCCGTGGACCCGCACCCCGCCACCCGAGTTCCCGTCGCGCCCCTCGACCGGGCGCGCCTCGTCTATCGGTGGGACCTCGACAAGACGTACCTGCGCACCGAGTTCGACACGGTTCGCGACCTGTTGAAGACGGCTTTCGAGAAGCCCGACCAGAAGCGCACGGTGCCGGGGGCGGCGGCCCTGCTTCGGGAACTCCAAGCGACCAATCCGGCCAGCGTCTTCATCCTCTCCGGCAGCCCCGAGCAGATGCGCAAGGTGCTCGAGGCCAAATTGCGCCTCGACGGTATTCAGTGGGACAGCTTCACCCTGAAGCCGAGCCTCAAGAAGCTCCTGCGAGGTCGCTTTCGTTTCCTCAAGGACCAGGTCGGCTACAAGCTCGCGGCGTTGCTCGGCGCCCGGGTTGAACTCGAAGAAGACCTCGACGAGGTACTCTTCGGTGACGACGCCGAAGCCGACGCGTTCATCTATTCTCTCTACTCGGACATCTGCGCCGGGCGGGTCGCGAAGGAAACCCTGGTCGCGGTCCTCGAGCGCGCGAGGGTTCACGAGGACGACATCCCCGACCTCGTCCGCATGGCCGAGGACATCCGGACCTACGACGGCACCCGGCAGATCTTCATCCACCTCGACCGCGTGTCGCCGGTGGCCGTTTTCAACGAGTTCGGCAGCCGAGTCTGTCCCATCTACAACTACTTCCAGCCCGCCTGTGTGCTGGTCGAAGAGGGGGCCCTCGACGGAGACGCGGCCCTCCGGGTCGGGGCCGAGATCGTCATTCAGCACGCCTTCAGCCCCGACGCGCTGATCGCGAGCTTCATGGACGTCGTGCGTCGGGGCCATGTCGGTGGAGGCGCCGCTCGCCACATCATCGAAGCGTTCGAAAGTGGAGACCGGGCGCGCTACGCCGGAGCGGCGCCGGCCCTCGAAGGTTTTGCCCGGGACGTCGAACGGCGCCTCCCGGAGCTTGCCGAGGTCGAGGCCGTGACCCATCCCGAGATCGACTATGTCGGGCTTTTTACTCGGGATAAGGCCCGGGCCCGGGCCGCTCGGGGCCGCGCGCGCAGACGCAATCGCTAAACTCCGGGGCCGTTCATGTCACGTCCTCGACGCCCCGCGAGGCGCGCACTACACTTGTGATCTCCGCCGCATTCTCCCAGGGCGGCATTCCAAAGATGGTCGCGATTCGAACTCTCCCCACATTCTTGTTCGCGCTCTTGGCCTTCGGGTGCGGAGCCAAGACCGGCCTCGACCTCCCCGATGGTTCCGTTGACGCGAGCAATCCGGGCGACGCCATGGTCGACTCGATGATCCCGTGCGTCGAGGTCCCCATCGATGGCGGGCCCATCGACCTCCCCCTCGAGACCGAAGCAGAGGTCGGCCGGGCCGACGTGCTTTTCCTGATCGACGTGACGGCGTCCATGCAGGAAGAGATCGATCGCATCAGCTCGCAGATCCGGGACCGCATCGCCCCAGCCCTCGAGCGCAATCTGCGCGATACGCGCATCGCCGTCGCAACCTTCGCCGACTTCCCGGTCGACCCCTACGGCAACGCCGACGCGGGCGACAATCCCTTCGAGCTCATCATCCCGATGACCGACGACCTCGCGTTGACCCAGGCGGCGCTCTCGTTGATTCACCTCGGCAACGGACGGGACGAGCCCGAGAGCCATGTCGAGGCCCTCTATCAAGTCGCGACCGGCGCCGGCCTCGGCGGCAGCATCCCCGCGTCCTTCGGCTGTCCCATGGGCGGCTTCGGTTACCCGTGTTTTCGGGACGACGCCCTGCCGGTCGTCCTGCTCTTCTCGGACGCACCGTTCCATAACGGCCCGGTCGGGCTAGCGCCCTATGAGCCCTATTCGGGCATCTCGCCGCGTCCCCACACCTACGCCGAGGCCCTCGCCGAGCTGACCGCCCTCGGCATCAAGGTCATCTCCTTCGACTCCGGCACCGGGTCCGCGACCGCTCACCTTCGGCGCATCGCCGACGACACGGGGGCCCACAGCGTCGACGGTCGGCCCTTGATCTTCAACGTCGGTCGCCGGGGCGAAAACCTCGGCACCGAGGTCGTCGGCGCCATCGAGCTCTTCGCCGACGCCATCGTTTTCGACGTGGATACGGTGCTCATCGACCCGGACCGGTCCGACGGGGTCGATGTGACCGAGTTCGTCGAAGCTGTCGTTCCCGTGAGCGCCGAGCCCGCCGATGGGGTCCGCGAAATCGACGTCGCGGCCGGCATATTCCGGGGGGTGGTCTCGGGTACGCGCCTGCTCTTTCAGCTGCGCTTCCGCAACGACGCCTTGGTTCCGGGCCCGACGACCCGTCGCTTCCTCCTCGAGATCGTATTTCGAGGGGACGGCCGTACTTTCCTCGCCCGTCGGACCATCGAGATCGTCATCCCGGGAGCCGACGGAGACGGATGTTTCGTTCGCTAAACAGCATCGCCTGGTCCGCGATCCACGTCGTGATCTGGCCTCGCTTCCTGCGCTACCTGCTCAGCTACCATGAGTAGCTTCCGCGGGTTGCTCGGAACCGAGACCACCTCACTTGTGCCTCCCGAACCAGCCCACGCTGTTTTCGCTTCTTTCGGATCTGGTCTTGCTCTGATTTTCGCGCTGCTCGTGGCGGCCGGGGCATGCTTTGGGTGCGGGGCCAAGACCGGGGTCGACGTTCCTGACGCGGGGCCTGAGGAGCCGGAGCCCGACGCGGGGCCGCCCCCGGTCGTGAGCCGGTGCATCGAGGTTCCGCCGGGGGCCGGCGTGGTTCGGGCAGATTTCACGGCGCCGGTCTCCCTCGCTGTCGTCGACGTCTTCTTCCTCATCGACGCGACGGCGAGCATGGTCGACGAGATCGACAACGTCCGGGAGCGCCTCGCCGACATCGTCGTGCCCGGGACCCGCGCCGCGATCCCGGACGCTGCCTTCGGTCTGGCGTTTGTCGGGGAGTTCCCGGTCGAGCCCCACGGCCCGCCGAGCGTGCGCCCCTACGAGCTGAGGTCGGTGATCACCGACGACGTCACCCAGGTCGAGGCGCAGCTCGAATCGATCCCCGAGTGGGGCAACTTCGACGACGCCGAGGCGCAGGTTGAAGCGCTTTACCAGGTCGCGACGGGCGCCGGCCTGGCCCCGTGGATCGACCCCTCCTTCGGCTGCTCCCGGGGCGGCATCGGTGGGGTCTGCTTCCGTGATGATTCGCTCCCGGTGGTCGTGCTGATCACCGACGCCCCCATGCACAACGGCCCCCCGAGGACGGCGCCCATCGAACCTTACGAGTTTTCCGGGCCCCACAGCTACCTCGAGACCGTGGCCGCCCTGAACTCCGCGGGCATCTTCGTCATCGGTCTCGGCGCCCGGGATCCGGGGCGGCTCCAGCCCATGGCGCATCTACGGGCACTGGCCCAGGACACCGGGGCCGTCGCCGACGGGCGTTCGATGGCTTTCGACATCGGGTCCCGGGGGGACGGCGTCGGGGAGGGCATCGTCGACGCCGTGCGCACCCTCGCCGAGAGGCTGCCCCTCGACGTGGATGCGTTGGTCCAGGACGTACCCGGGGACGCTTACGACGCGAGGCTGCTGGTCCGGGCGGTGCGCCCGCTCCGGGCCGAACCGGCCTCCGGGGTGCGGGAACTCGCCGAGGACTCGTTCCTCGGCGTGACCCCCGGGACCCAGGTCACGTTTCAGCTCGAAATCGACCCGAGCGCCATCGCACCGTCCGAGTCGACACGGCGGGTCCCCGCGCGCATCCTATTCCGGGCTTTCGGTCGGAGTCGCTTGGGCAGCCAGGATGTGGTGATCGTGCTCGGCGGCGTCGACGGTGGCGGCTGTGATGAACCAGACGAGGAGGAGCGCGATGGAACGATCGAAAGTTAGCGCCGCATCGATGGTTCTGCGGTTGGTGCCTCTCACCCCCGCTCTCCCCGTTCTCTTCGTTCTCCTCGCCGTCTTCGTTTTGGCGGCCTGCGGCTCCAAGTCGCAGCTCACCGTCCCCAACCCGGGCCCCGACGACTCTTCGGTCATGCCGCGTATCGTGGACTCCGGCGTCGATGCCCCCGTGGACCCGCCGCCGCCCCCGCCGCCCCCCTTCGACATCTGCGTCGAGCTGCCTCCGGATGAGCCACCGTCGGACCTCACCGTCGCCTTCGAGAGCCGCATCCTCGCGGCGGACGTGCTCTTCCTCGTCGACACCACCGGGAGCATGCTCGACGAGATCGACCAGATCCGCGCCGCCCTCCGTGACCGCATCGTCCCGGCCTTGATTTCGACCATCGGCGACGTGCACCTGAGCGTCGCGAGCCTCGCGGACTTCCCCGTAGACATGTACGGCGCTTCCGGCGATCTGCCCTTCGTGCTGCTCAGCGAATCCTCCGGTGACATCAGCGCCATCGAGGGCGCCCTCGACCGACTTCCCGTTTCCTCCGGGGCCGACGTGCCCGAGTCTCAGACCGAGGCTCTCTACCTCGCGGCGACCGGCGAAGGGTTCGGTCGCACCGTCCGACCCTCGAACTGCGCTCCCGGCACCGTGGGTTATCCCTGTTTCCGCGCCGAGGGCTCGCGCATCATCCTGCTCTTCACCGACGCGCCGTTCCATAACGGGCCCGGCAATACGAACCCCTACGGGCGCGCGGTGGTGCCGAGGCCGCATACCTACGACCAGACCGTGGCCGCGCTTCGCGGGATCGGCGCGAAGGTCCTCGGGCTCTTCTCGGGGGGGACCGACACCGACGCGCTCAGGGACCTCGACGCCATCGCCCGGGACACCGGGGCCGTGACCCCCGACGGCGTTCCCATCGTCGTGGACATCGGCGCCGACGGCAGCCTCCTCGACGAAGGCGTCGCCGAGTCGGTGCGCACCCTCGTCGAAGAGGTGCCCATCGACATCGACATCCTCGCCGAAGATGTCGAGGGTGACGCCATCGACGCCCTCGAGTTCGTCCGCGGCCTCGAGACGGTCTCGGCGATTCCCCGGGATGGCGCCCTCGACCGCGGCGACCGCTTCGACGAGGTCCGACCGGGCACCCGGGTCACCTTCAGGGTGCTCCTCCAGAACGACCGTTTCCCCCGCGGTCCAGAGCCCGTGGAGTATTTCCTGCGTATCGTGCTCCGGGGCGACGGCGTCACCCGGCTGCAGACCACCGAGGTGAAGGTCGTCATCCCCAGCATCTCCGGCGGAGGGTGCTGAAGGGCGGTCCTCTCCGTGGAACGAAAGGGGCCAGAGAGGAGCCCTAGATTCTACGGTCGATGATCATATCTCGCGCCCCCCCCGGAGGTTGCCGACGCGCCCATAAGTCCTAGGCTCCGGCCGCAATGAATCACAGCACGAACACCCCTCTCTCCTCCGCCCTCATTCTCGTCCTCGCGCTTCCCCTGGCCGGCTCGCTCGCGGCCTGCGGAGGCTCCCAAAGCACGGCCGAGGCCGACCCCCACGCGGGCCACGAAGGCCACGCGGGCCACGAAGGCCATGCCGGCCATGAAGGCCATGCCGGTCATGGCGGCCACGACCACAGCTCGCCGGAGGCCCTCGAGCCGCTCATGCGCGACCTCTACGCCAAGATGGTCGAGATTCGTGCGGCCCTAGTCGAGGATGACTCTGAGAGCATCGCCGCCCCGGCCCATGCGGTTGCCGTGGCCTGCGACGACCAGAACGTGCACGAGTTCGACCCCGAGCAGTTTGGTCCACGCTTCGCCGAAATCGACGTGCTCCTGCACAGCGCCTCGGCCGAGCTCTCCACGGCGGCGACCGCCGGCGATCTCGCCCAGAGCCGCGAACTCTACGGCACCCTGCTCACCCACTGCGGCGACTGCCATGCCCAGGCGCCCACCGCCCAGGAGGTCGACCTGACCGCCCTCGCTCTTCCGTAGTGTGGGATGCAGAGTCCCGGGAGGGATTATCGCGACGGACCGCGGTTTCCTCGCAAGGAAGGAAGGCGATGGAAATGCACCGCATTTTCGAGGCTTCCTGACGCCGCGAGGGAGCCGCGGAACAAGCGAGAAACCTTCCGTGGCTTTGGATCCCGCACTGGAGGACCTGTCGGCTGGCCCCGTGGGTCAGTCGGCTTTGAGGGGCACGCGGCCGGCTACGAGGCCGGCGACGACGGTGAGGGAGAGCGGCCCACCGGCGAAGTATACGTCGAGGCGGCGCTCTACTTCGTCGAGGAAGGCCTCGCCGCCGGGGTCGAAGCCGGCGATCCAGCGCCACTCGGAGAGGCCGACGAAGCGCACCGTGTCGTCGCGGAAGAGCTGGGCCGCGTTGAGGAACGACATCTTGAAGGGTTCGGTGGTCACCGTGACGTCTTCGAAGCCGGCCGCCTCGAAGGGCGCGGCGAAGTCTTCTGCGCTCGGGTAGCTCGCGGCGACGGTGTCGAGGCGTTCGATGAGAGCGTCGTCGCCGCTCGCCGAGGCGATCTCCCGGAACATGTCGTGGATCTCCACGAAGGTGCCGGCGAGGGCCCGGGTCATCAGGATGCGCCCCTCCGGGACGATGACGCGGTAGAGGTCCGAGAGCGCCTTGTCGGGGTCTTCGAGCTCGCCGACGACGACGTTGCCCACGGCGACGTCGAAGACGTCATCACCGAACTTCAAATCGCAGGCGGACTCGACCTTGAAGAAGATCCGATTGCCCTCGAGGGCCATGGCGCGTCGGCGGGCGAGGTCCACCAGGGCCTGGTCGCGGTCGATGGCGATGACCCGGCCCCCTTGGTCGAGGCGCTCGAGCAGTGAAAATGCCGGGTGGCCGGTCCCGCATCCGATGTCGAGGACCTGCGCACGGAGCCCCGGAGCGATGCGCCGGAGGATCAGCTGGCCGAAGCGGGCGCTCCACCGCGGCACCACCGACGCGTCGTAGAGGGCCGCCTCTTCATCCGTGGCCGGTCGTTTCACCGGGCACATGGTTCAGCCCTGGCCGCCGAGCTCTTCGATCGCGGCCTCGGCGAGCTCTCCAAGGGTGACGGTGCCCTCCTCGTCGGCCTCCGGGACCTCGACCATGCGCTCGTCTCCGCGGAGGGGCTCGAGGGCCTCGAGGGCCGAGGGGTCGCCGAGGGATGCCAGGGCTTCGATGCCAGCCCCGACGGTCTCGGCGTCTTCCTGGGCGAGGAAGCGGCGGATGAGCTTGAGGGCGCTCGGTTCGCCAATCTCGGCGAGGACGAAGGGCAGCTCGCTCATCGCTGGGCCGGTGACGCCGCTGTCGAGGGTCCGCTCGATGGCTCGGGCGATCTCCGCGTAGCGGTCGAAGCCCACGTCCAGGATCGCTTCGCCGGCGGTCACCCGAACGGCGGGGTCGTCGGCCCCGAGGATGCGTATCAGGGCGTCGGCCATCGCCGGCCCGGGGACCTGGGCGCAGAGGTCCGCGAGGCGCTCGAGGCGCGTGGCGGCCTCTGATGGGTCCGGTAGGCCCAGGGCCTCGTCCACCGCGCCCCCGAGGAGGGCTATGAGGGCCTTTTCGTCGGAGGAACCGAGGAGGGCGGATTCTGCCTTCCGAGACGCCCGATCGGCGTCGAAGAGGGTGCTCAAGTGCTCGCTGGCGGCCATGGGGGGACTCGTATCCGTACCGGTCGGGGCCGTCAAGGCAACGCCGCCGGTACAACCCCCGGAGTCCGCGAAAGCCCTTCAGAATCCGCCGGCCGTCGTGCTAGCTTTCGGTCTCCCGTGAGCGAACGAACGGACGCCACCGGCCAGTCGTCTTTCCGCGGAACCCAGGTTCGCGATGACGGGTCTGGGCCCATGATCGTAGCCCACCGGCAACGGGTGGTGGTGATCAGCGGTCCAGACCGGGGCCTCGAGCGCGAGATCGAGTCCACGCGGCTCTCCGTCGGCACCTCGTCCAAGAATGACCTCGTGCTCACAGACAAGACCGTGAGCCGGCGCCACTGCGAAATCAGCGTGCGTAACGACCGGTACTTCCTC
>QMMC01000169.1 GCA_003647065.1 Deltaproteobacteria bacterium
ATCCTTGATGGTGACGCGTCAGGCGGGGGCCATCTGTGGCCTGGTGCGCCGGGCAAGACTCCGTTTCCTGAGGATTGGTCGCGCGATCAAGTCATGCACAACGTCTCCGACATCGCGACCGATCCCGACGCGACGTGGACATGGCAGACCGGCCGCCCGGGATCGGACTTCACCAAGGCGGGCAGGCCGAGTCGTGTCGAAGTCGAGGGTGTTCGCGACGGAGTAAACATCCGGGTCATCCTTGAGCCTGCCGGCGAGGGAATCATCACAGCGCACCCGCTGTAGGAGAAGGCCAGTGACCCAACTCCAAGACATAGAGCAACGTTTCATAGCGCTGCTCGGAAAAGCTTCGGGACTTCTGTCTGAGGACCAACTCCAGATGTACCGGTCCCTGTCCGAGCACGGGGAACCGGGGGTCGCCCTAGAGAATCTCTGCACCCAGCTCTACGAGTACGACGTTGTAGTCCCGGAGCCTCTAGTTGCGGAACTGGCAGCACTCGGAAGCTTGATGGGGATCGAGCCTGCGCACTGGACCCGGCTCGACAAAGGTTCAAAGAGCGGGTGATCTCAGCCACAGCCTCAGCCCCGCCTGCACAGCTTCTGCACAGCTTCCAGCACAAATTCTCACGGCTATGCAAGGACACGCGATTCTAACGCTCCCGCGTTTCCGTGTCGCAGAGGAGAGCATGTGAAGTGTGGCTTGCCAGCCATTCACCCGATTCACAGCCGTCCCTTTCGCCTCTTCGAGGCAGCAATTCGGGATCAGCCTAGGCACGCGCAAGTGCGCCGCAGTAGGCGCACGCACAACTCCACGCGTCTTGCCGCGGGTCGGCAGACGGGGGCGATGTGATTGGACGATGAAAGGGCCGTCAGGCCGCAAGGGGCAAAGCAGGCGGATACGTCCCCGCAGGGAACACCGCCGTTCGATCACCGTTACGGAATCGCTCCGCCGCCTCGGCGTGAAGTCGGCAAACCCTCCCCATTCCTTCGGAGTATTCCCTCTTCTCGCGAGCGCTACCGAAGCAGTACGGACGTCGACCAAAGCTGGCCTTCTGCGGCCGCGTCTCGAACCCAGCCGCGAGGACTCGCTCGATCCCGACCGCGCGTTTCCCGCCGGCGGCGCGCGCTTCCGAGGAGTTCTTCAGTTGGGCTCGAAGGCTCTCGCCCACCCGCTCGCGCACGACATCGACGCAGTTCGGGAGAGGGCTGAGGACGAGGGTGGCGGTCCGCCAGAAGGGGCCTCGATCTCGCGGCCTCTTCGCCTTGTGCCAGGCCGTGCGGTCGAAGTACTCGAAGGTCAACTCGTCCGCTTCGCCGAGGCCGTACGCGGCGGAAAACCCGGGCCAGCCCCCGGGGTCCTCGACGAGGTTTGCCTTGCCGGGGTTGTCGATGGTGTAGACGACGCGCTCCATGGCGGCCTCGTCGTTGAGGATCGGCTGGGCATCGTAGCGGCGCGCCCACAGGGGCCCGCGCTTGCCCGTGAGCTGATTGATGGCGGTCGCGACCCGAGCCTTGAAGTAGCCCACGAACTTGGAAAGGTTGCGCTTCTTGGTGCGGATCACGAGGTGGATGTGATTGCTCATGCAGACGATGGCGAATATCTCCACCTCGCAGTGCTCCTGGGCCCGGGCGAGAGCCGCTCCGAGCAGGTTCTGGGCCATGCGCTTCACTTCTTCGGGCGTGAGCTCCGGGGCCATCGGCTTCTTGCGCGCGTTGGCCCGCCGAGCGAGGCGAACCCAGCGCTTGGCGCAGCGCCGCTTGAAGCGATCACACGCCCTCCTGGCCTTGCGATTGGGCGGCTCGAGTCCCGTGGTCAAAAGAGGATGCAGCCAGAAGCGCTCCTCGATGGTTCGGGTCGTGATGAACCAGAGGTGCTCGTCTTGCTCCAGGCGTAGGGGGCGGGAGCGACGGCGGCCTGACGAATCAATGGCGAGGGGCATGACCTAGGTATCGGCCGGTCCCGGAACCAGTTGCGTCATCCCGTCAGGAATTTGTGTTGGAAGCTTTTGGAGGTGTTGGTTGCGTCATCCCGTCAGGAATTTGTGTTGGAAGCTTTTGGAAGACGCTGAAGCTTTTGGAAGACGCTGAAGCTTTTGGAAGACGCTTTGGGGAGCGGGAGCGGCTACTCCCGCTGATTAACGGCCAAAGGCGCCGAGCCCCAGCCCGACGCCTCCAACTCATTCTCTGGCCACCCTACTCTACGATGTGAATCCAGTACTCGTTCTGGGCGCCGCTGTAGCCGAAGACCCGGACGTAGAAGGGGCCGCTCGCGGTGATGGTCTCGCTGTCCGTGGTGCCGGCTGAGGTGCCGATGACTTCGCCCGCCTCGTTGTAGGCCTCCATGTCGAGGTCGCCGTCGGAGTGGCTGAAGGTGAGGGACACCGTCGCGTCATCGTCGATGCGGTACCAGTCGCCGGAGTCGCCAGAGCAGATGGCTGAGGAGATCTCGCCGATGAGGGGGGTCGCCGAAGCGGCGTTGTCGTCGCCGCCGTCGGGCTCACAGGTGGCTACCGTGGGCGGCGCGGGGACGTCGGTGGTGGAGCAGAAGCCGGCGATGTCGCGGCCGGTGGCCACGGTGTCTTCGGGGACGTTGCGCTGAGAGCAGCTCTCGTCCTCGGACCAGGCCCGCCACTCGCCGCCGCGGCCGATGGACGCGGCGTGGTTGTTCCACCGAGCGTAGCCGTCGGTCTCGGCGCGGAAGACGGTCGGCATCTCGCAGACGGCGGCAACGTCGGCGTCGGCCTGCTCGGCGTCGGCGTAGTTCATGATGATGTCGTGCATGGCGGCGTTGCTGCGGTTCCAGCAGCAAGTCCGGGACACGTCATACTCGAGCTCGGCGAAGACGTAGTCCTCGAGGGTGCGGTACTCGGCGTCGACCTGGGCGCCGGTCCAGCCGAACTCGGCGTCCATCACGGAGTAGAGGGCCTCGAAGGCGTGTTCGCGGTTGGTCCGGGCAGAGCAGCTCGCGGGGTAGCTTCGAAGGTGCTCACGGGCAGCTTCGACCTGTCCGAGGGCGGCGTCGCGCTGCTCATTGGGGCTCAGGGTGCGGAGGATTTCGTCAAAGCGGGCCGGGCGAGCCGCAACCGCCTCGTGATCGGAGTCCGCGATGTAGGCGTCCCGGTCCCCCGCGTGGACGGCGGCGTACCACCTGCCGGAGCGGAGGACCGCGGTGCGCCAGCGGCGAACACCGCCGCCGAGAGAGGCGTAGGAGTCGCCGTCGCTGTTGTCACCGGGGCCGCCGCCCGCGTTGGCGAGGAAGCTGGAGCGAGCGGTATTGGGATGCTCCCAGACCGGCTCCCGGCGCGGCATCGAGCCGCTGGCGATGCTGACCTGCAGGGCATCTTCGCTCAGGCGCTCGACGCGGAAGACCGGCTTCACGTGGCCGATGCCCCTGCGCCGGTACCGCTTCACGAGCATGTCACCACCCTCGATGGTCTCGGGCACGATCTGGAAGGTGTTCGCACCGTCGGCGAGGTTGGTGCTGCCGTAGTAGAGGAGGATGAGGCGCATGAAGTAGCCGACGCGCTTGTTGAGGAAGATCTCGTCGAAGTAGGCACCGGCCTGGGCGCCCTCGCCGAGGAAGTCCATGATGTCGTCATCGCCAAGGCGGCGGCGGCGGAGTCTCGAGTCCGAGGGCCAGGCCTGGCCGGGCTCCCAGGAACCTTCGTGGTCGGGGAAGGTCGTGCGGTACTTCGGGAAGTTCCCGACCCGAGCGCCTTCACGGTTGATGAAACCGAAGTGACCCGCGAAGAGGGCCTGGCGGGAGGCCGAGTCCCAGCCCTGCATGTAGAACGGCAGGTGGTACCAGCTGGCGAAGGTCACTCGGAGGAAGATCGCGACCTCGGCGCACTCGAGGGTCGGGGCGTGGAGGGAACGGTCGCCGTACGGGGTCGGCATCACGAAGGTTTCACCAGAACCGCCGTGGCGCGCCTCGAGCTCGAAGCTCGAAACCCATGCGTCGAACTTCTGCTCCCAATCGAGGCCCGAGTTGGCATCCCAGGACATCCCGGCCGCCGAGTCGACGTCGGCCCAGGCGCGGTCGACCGACCAGACCTCGGTGGCAGCGCCGGCGGCAACCCGCGGGCCCCGGGCCGAGTGCCCGTCGTACTTGTCATCCCCATCGGGGACCGCGTCGAAGGGCCCCTGGACGCCGGTCTCGCCGAAGGCCTCGTCGAGCTGGGTGCCCGGCTGGGCACAAGCACCCAGGAAGAGGGAAAGAGCGAGGGAGAGAAGGGAGATGGTTCGTAGGGAGTTCATGGTGGGGGACCTCGGTCGCTCTTGATTGCGAGAACCGTGCCGCGGTTGTTTTCAGGCCCAAAACCCTAGATCCACGGCATTTCGGGGCAGCGGTTCGGCGATCGCCTGCGGAGGTGGCCACGGCCGGTGGCGAATGGGGCTGCCGGTGGGGAGCGCGGACACCGGGAGGCTTCTCACAGGACTCGGCCAGCGTCCTCCCCGGCCCGGGCCTTCCGCGCCAGAAGATGCCGTGTCACTTTGGACGGCTATATGTGGGAACGGAGATTTTCGGGTGGCCTCCTCTGGGTGGTCTTGGCGGTTTGGATGGTTTGGGCTGTCTCGGCTTCTGGCTGTGGCAATGACCGAGCGGTAACGCCTCCCCTGGACGCCGGCACCGATACGGGAGTCGACACGGGCGTCGACGCCGGCCCGCCTCCCCCTCCTGAGCGCTGTGCATCGTTCGCGGCCCCCGGGGTCGGCCCACGCTTCCGAGATGTGAGCGCCGCCTGGGGCGTCGACGCACCGAGCCTCGACGTCTTGGCGAGCCGGGTCTCGGTAGGGGACCTCGACGGCGACGGATACCCCGACGCCATCGTGCACCGCACGGGGTCCCACAACCCGACGGACTTCACCGCGGAACCCCGCGCTTACACCTATCGCGTCCTGATGAACGTCGACGACGGGTCCGGCGGCCGCCGGTTCGAGGACCGGACCCGCGAGAGCAACTACGGCGCGACCCGAAGCGACGGACCCGACGTGGGCCGGGCTGCCCACTTTGCTGTCTACGGCGACTTCGATGACGACGGCGACATCGACATCCTCTCGGGCACCAACGGCGACCCGAACAACGCCGCCACCGACCCGGGGCACCGCAGCGAGGTGCTGCTCAACGACGGCTCTGGAGTATTCGCCCTCGGCCCGGTCTCGCCCGTGATCGTCGGGTCCGAAGGGGGACGCCGCATCGTCACGACCGCCGCGGCGACGCTCCTCGACCACGACCGCGACGGGCTCCTCGACGCCTTCGTCGGCAACTGGTTCGCGCAGTACGGCCGCTCGCTCTACGGCATGCAAGACGTGCTCGCGCGAAACGTCGGCGGCGGCGCATTCGAGGAGGTGACGGATCTCGTCGGCCTACGCACGGAGGGCGACGTGGACTCCCCGACCACCGCCGCCCCGACCTACGGCGTCACGGCGTGCGATGTGGATCAAGACGGCGACACCGACCTCCTCGTCTCGGCCTACGGCCGGCGGTGGAACCAACTCTGGCTCCGTGAGGGCGACGGGTACCGCGAGGTCGGGGCCGCGAGCGCCTTCGCCGGCGACGACGCCGTCGACTACTCGGACAACGAGTTTTACCGCTGCTACTGCCAAACGACCGGCTCGTGCACCGCGCCGTCGCCGCGCATCAGCTGTGACGGCCTTTACTGGAGTGACGGCACCGACGACCACCCGTTCCGGCTGAACGGCAATACCTTCACCACCGCCTGCGCCGACGTAGACGCCGACGGTGACATGGAGCTCTACAGCGCCGAGATCGTGCACTGGCACATCGGCTCATCGAGCGACTCCTCACAGCTCCTGGTCAACGACGGCCCCGGCGCCGACGGGACCCCGAAGTTCTCGCGCCCGGGCAACGCGGCCACGGGCCTCGAGGTGCCTCACGTGGGCACGTCGTGGAACGAAGGGGGCATCTCCTCCGGCCTCGCCGACCTCGACAACGACGGCCGCATGGACGCGCTCCTCGGCACGAGCGACTACCCCGACCAGGCGCTGCGCATCTATCGCCAGGGCGCAGACGGTCGATTTGCAGAGACGACCGGGGAGAGCGGCATCGACCATCCCTGCGCGCCCGGCTTCGCCCTCGCCGACCTCGACCGGGACGGCGACCTCGATGTGCTCGTCGCCTCGAGCACCGCCCGCGACTGCCGCGACGCATGGCCCGACGGACCCGCCCTACGCGTTTACGAAAACGTCTCAGGCCAAGATGCAAACTGGACCCAGCTGCACCTCGAAGGCGCCGGCGCGGCGGCGGGCGGCGCGAACCGCAGCGCCATCGGGGCCCTGGTCCGAGTGACCGCCAACGGCGTGACCCAGACCCGCGAGGTCCAAGGCGGCCACGGCACCTTCGGCCTCCAGCACGACCTCGACGTCACCGTGGGCCTCGGCGCCGCCTGCACCATCGACCGCATCGAGGTCATCTGGCCCGACGCGGCGGGGACCACCCAGGTCTTCGAGAACGTGCCGGCGAACTACCGCATGCGCGTGAGGCAGGGGGAGTGGCCCGAGTACGTGGTCGACTGACCGCGAACCTACGCCGCTGCCGGCGACTGAAGAGGGGCTGCTCGTACCCCTGCTTCTACTCCTGGGGCACCGCCTCGGCACCGAGACCGACGTGCGCTTCCTCTTCGGCGGACACGGAGCCCACCTCGAGGCAGCCCTCGCGGACGGCCGGCGCGTCGGGGTCGGGTGGTTCCAGAACGATGTACTCGACGCGGCGATTGAGTTGCCGCGCGTCGTCGGAATCACCTTCGCCGAGGGGGTAGAGTTTGCCGCAGCCAAATCCCTCGAGGCGGTTCGCGTCCACGCCCTGATTGACGAGCCACTCGATGACGGTGCCCGCCCGCCGCTCGCTCAGGACGAGGTTGTAACGGTCAGTTCCGGTGTGGTCCGTGTGCCCTTCCACCCGGATCCGGAGCAGGCTCGGGTTGGCCCGGATCAAGTCGCGGACCTCGTAGAGCGTGCCATCTGACATGTCTCGGAGGTTGTAGTGATTCAACTCGAACTCGACGCGTTGGCGGATCTGAATCGTGTGTTCTTCCCGGTCGTATTCGATGCGCTCCGGGCAACCCTGGTTGCTCAGAGGTCCGGGGGCATCCGGGCAGTTGTCGTCGCCATCGAGGATGCCGTCCGCGTCGTTGTCCGGGTCGGGACAGCCTTCGTCACCCCACCCGTCGAAGTCTTCGGGCTCGTTCGGGCACGGGTCCTCGGTGTCGGGGATGGTGTCACCGTCGTTGTCGGAGTCCGGACAACCATCGTCATCTTCGAATCCGTCGTAGTCCTCGGGTTCGTCGGGACACTGGTCCTCATCGTCGAAGATGCGATCGCCATCGCGGTCACTCGGGGCCTCCGAGACGTCGTCGTCCTCGGGCGCTATCCAGCCAATCGTAGCGACGGCACGCACGGCCGGCGATCCATAACCGCGCCCGAAGCCGGGGCCGACACCGCCGCCCACCCACAGGCCGCGAATGGGTTGGCCTCGCAACCCGAGGATGGCCTCGAAGGGGGTGGCCTCACGCTCGAAGAACGCGTTGGCTGCGGTCGACCCGTAGGCCTCGGCGACGACGAGCAGGCGGTCCGTGGCGACGTCGTCGTCGACCAAGCGGTAGGAGGCACCGAGCCCCCAGGTAATCTCCTGCCCCACGTCGAGGTTCGCCACCTGGGTGTCGTCGGTCCGGAGGAGCGCACCGAGAGTGAGGTTGGCCCGAAAGCGGTCGACGCGGATCTCGCCAAGGAGCTCGGGGCTGAAGGTGACCGTGGTGTCACCCGCAAAAACCTCGGTGTTGTTGGCGCCGATAGCCGTCGGAAACGCCACCGTGAGCTGGGCGCCGAGGACGAAGACGTCATCGGCTTCCCCGAAGATTCGCCCTCGGGCACCGAGGAAGGCGTCACCCATGGCGGCACCACCGTGGGCGGGCCCCGCAGGAACGGCGTCGCCGGCCATGGCCAGGACCAGGGGAAGGCCGCCATAGACGAGCAAACGATCCCAAAGGCTCAGAGAGAGCTGGCTGTGCAGGGTGAGCTGATTCTCGACGAGGGGGATCGCCGTCGATGCGTCACCCAGGGTGGTCTCGTAGACCAAGGGCTCATGGCCGTAGCTGAAGCCGACGTGGGCACCGAAGCGCAGGTGGCCGTAGACCTCGGGGCGCGATACGTGGAAGCCATCCTCGGGGCTCTCGGCAAGGCTGAAGCGCTCGAGCTTGATCGACTGGGCCGCCGCGGGGGAGGATGAAAGTAGCGCTGCGGGGACGATGAGAAGCAGCAGCAACGACAAGAGGCGCCCCCTACGCCGGCGGAACAAGAGCAGCAGCGGCGCCAAAGACCAGAGCCAGCCGAAGCCAGACCCGGAACCTCCGGGGCCTCCGCTGGTATCGCACGCACATCCACCACCGGCGATTCCGCCGCCGTCCGTCCCGCCATCGGTCCCGGCGTCCGTCCCGCCATCGGTCCCGGCGTCCGTCCCGGCATCGGTCCCCGCGTCCGCCCCGCCATCGGTCCCCGCGTCCGTCCCGGCGTCCGGCATGCAGTCAGGGATGGGGGTGTTCGTACATGTCCCGCCGGGCTCCACACAGGAATCTGTGGTGCAGGGATCACCGTCGTCACAGTTCGGTACCCCCGTCGCGACGCACATGCCCGTCATGCATGCCTGCATGCCGGTGCAGGCTAGGCCGTCGTCGCAATCCGTGCCGTCCGGGGCCGGCGCCGCCGCGGGACACAGGAGCTCGCGCGAATCACAGGTGACATCGGGATTGCAGATCGGCCCTGTTCCCGGACGACAGACGACGGTCGGCGCGACCGTCGTGCTGAGGGGCAAACACTGACCGTCGTCGCGGCCCCCGGCGGCGAGCGAGCACGCTTGGCAGTCCGAGGTATCCCCGCCGCCACACATCGTGTCGCAGCAGACGCCGTCGACGCAGAAGCCCGAGGCGCAATCGTCCGCCACGAGGCAGGTCGTCCCGTTCGTGAGTCGGAGTTGGAACACGTAGGCCGCGCCCTCGCTGAGGTTCTGCGGTGCGCCGACCACCATCGTCGGAGCGTCGAGGGCGACGGCGGCACCGAGACGGTCACCTGCAACCGAGTCCATCGCGATACGCTCATCGTCCTGAGTCCACGAGCCGACGAGGGAGCGGAATACGTAAACGGCACCGCGGGCGGCGTCCTGCTCGGGGGCCCCGACGACGGCGGTGTCGCCTTGCACGGCGACCGACGTCCCAAATCGGTCTCCGGCCGCGCCGATGGCCGCGACGATGCGGGCGTCTTCGATCCAGGCCATCGATACGAAGGCAAACGCGTATGCTGAGCCCTGGCCAGCGTCGGAGCCCGGCGCGCCGAGGATCACCCACCCGCTGCCGACATCGACCGAAGCGCCGAGGGCGCCGCCTGCGGGCCGGGATGCCGGCACGAGAGCGCCCTCCTCGGCCCAGGTCGCTCCACTGAATCGATACGCGACGCCGGACCCGAGGCCCGCGTCATCTCCCGGCGCGCCGACGGCAGCGATGTCTCCGTCGATCGCGACCGCAGTCCCCCCGAGGTCGCCGGCCGCCGCGCCCGTGGCGACGAGCTTCGCCTCCTCAGACCAAGCGGTCCCAGTGCGCAGGAAGACGTAGGCGGCGCCCATGTCGGCGTCATCTCCCGGGGCCCCGGCTACGACGCGGTCACCGTCGAAGCCGACCGACGCCCCTAGGGTGTCGTCGGCGGCAGCGCCCATCGCCGTGAGCTTGGTCTCCTGGGTGAAGGTCCCGCCGACGTCGATGAATACGTAGACACCGCCGCGACGGCCGTCATTCCCCGGGGCGCCCACGACCACGCGGTCCCCGGAGATACCCACCGACGTTCCGAACGCATCACCAACGGCACCCCCGGTACCGGTGAGGATCGCAGCTTCGGTCCACGTGGTGCCCGAACGACGAAATACGTAAGCCGCTTCGGCGACGGGGGCACCAACGACGGCGACATCGCCGAGGACCGCAACGGCCGCGCCGGCCGCGTCACTCGCCGCGACGTCGGAAGGCGTGAGCTTCGCTTCTTCGATGCCGATCAGCGGATCGACGATGATGGGATAGACGGCGCCGTCATCCTCGATGCGAATGCGAATCTGTCCATCGACGACCGCGATCTCAGTGGGCAATCGGCGTCCGGCGCCATCGAAGGTGGTCGCGAGCCCATAGCGCAGCCTCGGATCGCCGCTCTGTCCGAGAAGGATCGCGCCCCGACCGTCCGGGCTCGCCGATGCGTGGCCGTCGACAGGGCCGACGTCGATGGCGAGCGCCCCGTCACCGGCGGGGCGCGTCGCGATGCGGAAAATATGTTGAACGCCGCGCGGTCCCGCGAGCCACCACTCGCTGAGCGTCGCCCCATGACGGGAAGCGCGCGACGCCTCGATGCTGATGGCGCCCGTAGCCGGCGCCGAGGCCACGTCTCCGCGACGCACCTGGCGAACCCCTATTTCCCAGCGGTCGCCGCCCTCGAAAACGGAGAACGAGTCGTCGACGACCGCGCTCATCTTCCCAGTGAGGCGCGCGCGCCAGCGGCCGTTTTCGAGGTAAAACTCATGCTCTGGGCCCGCGTGCCAATCGAGGGAGTCCAGTACCGTGGGAGGAAGCCCATCCGGCGTCTCCTCGAGGGTCGGCAGAGAGCCCTGACTCAGGAGCGAGTCGCGTTCCTCGCCGTCACAGCCAAGTACCGCGATGACCGCCAAGGCCACCATCAACGTCACATTCCGTCGGCTCATCACTGGCTCCTCGAGGTCGAAGAGCCACGTTACCAGACCCCTCACTCGGTCCCACCATGGCGCGTGACCAGACACAGCTACGGAGATTGATGCGGACACCCGGGGCGGCGTGCGATGCTTCCTCCATGACGTACTCGTCTTCGGCGTTCTTCCTCTTCGTCCTTGCCCTGGGGCTCGTCGCCCTGCCCTTCACTGCTGCCTGCGACGACTCGTCATCACCAACCCCGGACGGCAGCACCACGGATACGGGCATGCCCCTCGAGTGCGCCGACATCAGCTGCGGGCTGATGTGTGAGCACGGCCTCCGCCTCGGCGCGGCTGGCTGCGAAATCTGCGAATGCAACGCAGCACCGGACACGACCTGCGCTGCAGACACGGACTGCGTGCTGAGCGTCGATTGGACCGACTGCTGCCAGTGCCGCACGGCCTACAACCAGGCGACCCTCGACGGGCACAGTTGCATCGCCGAAGCCGGCGCGCCCCCCCCGGCCGGATGCGTCCAGGACCCATCCTGCGACGGCGCTGCTTGCCGCTGCTCCTTCGCACTCCGGACCACCTGTGAAGCCGGGACCTGCGTGGCCCACGATGATTGCGCCGCTGGCCAGGTGTTGGACAATCTCGACTGCGTCGCAGCCTGCACGGCCCACACCGACTGCACCGTCGCGGCCGACTACGGCAATTGCTGCGGCGGATGCAACGTGATGAGCCGTGAGAGGATGGACGGGGACCCGTGCCTCGCCGAGCGCGCCGCAGACACCGAATGCAACCCGGCACCGGGTTCCTGCGACGGACTCGGCTGCCCGTCGCCGGCCAACGACTGCTCGATGTTCGAACAAGCCGTCTGCATGGCGGATGGCACCTGCGCCCTCGGAGGGGCGGATGGCGCGTGCCCCGGGGGCTCGATGGAGATGGGCGGGGTCTGTGTCCCTGCGACCTGAGGCTCACCCAAGCATGGCCACCGTCCCCTCAGAGAGGAAGATCCTCGAGACGCTCTCCGACGCCGTCATCTCCTGCGATGGCGACGGGCGTATCCTCTGGTGCAATCGCGCCACCTACACGCTCTTGGGCTACGCGACCGGTGAGCTGCGCGGCGCCCACGTCTCGATGCTCGTTGCGGCCGACCAGGAAGAGAGACTGGCGGAGCTCCTCGGCAATGCCAGCAATGCCACCGACGCCGCGGCGCCGGAGGACGCGGCGACCGACCCGCCTGCCGAGCCACCGCGCCCGCCGCGCATCGAAGGACGCCGGGCGGACGGCTCGAAGCTGACGGTCAGCCTCGCGGCCTCGAGATACTCCATGGACGGGACCCCGATGCTCACCCTGGTGGTCCGCGACGCGACCCTCGCTGCCGAGAGGGAAAGGGACCTCGAACGGGTGCGTGACGAGCTCGGCATGCAGATGCGCGTGAACCAGGTGCTCGAAAACGCCGAATCCAGCGAGGCCCTCATCGACGAGGTGCTCCGGGAGGTCGTGTCCCTCGGTCAGCTCGACGTGCACAAGATGGCCGGGCTCTTCCTCCTCGAAGAAACCGCACCGCCAGGGGCTCCCGCCGGTCAAGTCCACCTTCCCCTCGCCGAAAACGGCCCCGCCCAGCTCCGCCTGGTCCACCACATCGGCGACTTCAGCGACGATTTCCTGGAACGAGAGTCGACGATCCCGCTGGGCTCGTGCCTCTGCGGCCGGGCCGCGAACTCGGGCGAGGTCCTGGTGAGCGACGACTGCTTCACCGACCCGCGCCACGAACACGCGTTTCACGACATGACCGCCCACGGGCACTACATCATTCCCCTCAAGGCTGGGGGCAAGGTGACCGGCGTGGTCTTTCTCTACACAGACCCCTACCCGGTATGGGACGAGCGGCGCCAGGTCCTCCTCGAAACCCTCGGCGTGCAAATCGGCATGGGGCTAGCGCGCGCTCGCGACCACGAGGCCCTGCTCGAGAGCCGGGCAGACTTCGCCCGCCTCGCGACCTACGACGCGTTGACTGGAGTCCTCAATCGCCGCGCCATCTTCGAACGACTCGCCCAGGAGCGCGCCCGGCAAGAGCGCCACACTCACTCGGTCAGCGTGATCCTCTTCGACATCGACCACTTCAAAATCGTGAACGATCAACATGGCCATGCGGTGGGTGACGCCGTGTTGAAGCAAGTGGCGCACCGCATGAAGGCCGCCCTCCGGCCCTACGACGAGATCGGGCGCTACGGCGGCGAAGAGTTCTTGATGGTCCTCCCCGGTTGCCCCGAAGAGACCGCGGGCCGGGTCGCCGAACGACTGCGGATCTCCCTCGCGGAGACTCCCATCGACTGCGCCGTCGGACCGCTCACGATTACCGCATCCTTCGGCGTCGCCCACTGCTCGGCTGAGCGAACCGACGAAGCACTGGTGAGCGCCGCCGACGATGCCCTCTATCGTGCAAAACGGGCCGGCCGGAACCGCGTCGAGCTGGACTTGGGGCTGTCCCTAGACTCGACTTTGGCGGATTTGAAGAGGGGCTGAGGGCCGTGGATCGCGGGGCGCGCGGACGATAGACG
>QMMC01000170.1 GCA_003647065.1 Deltaproteobacteria bacterium
CCGCGCTCTCGATGTACAGGACGGTTCGCGCCTCGACGCCCTGCGCCTGTTGACCGTCGACAATCATGATGTCGGGCTCTTCGCGGCGGCGGAGGGGACCGAGGTTTCCCTCGTTGACGCGGTCATTCGCGACACGTGGTCGACCGGTGGGCCGAACGGGCTCGGTCGGGGGATCAACGTTCAGGAGATGGCCCGCATCGGGGGGGAGCGGGTGCGCATCGAGGGCACCGAAGAAGCGGGGTTGCTCGTCGCCGGTGGTGCGATTGGCGACCTCCGGGACGTCGAAGTCACGGACGTGATGCTCAGTACCTGTGAGCCGGGCGCGTGTTCGGAAACGCCCCATGGATACGCGGTGGTGACCCTCGGGGGTGCCCTTCGCCTCACGCGCTTCGAGCTTCGGGATGCCGCCGTCTGCGGGATCGTGCTGGCGCCCCTGGCCGGTACCGAGGAAGTCACCGCGGTCGACCTCGAGACCGGGGTCGTCTCGAACTCCCCCATCGGGGCGTGCGTGCAAATCGATGGATACGACCTCGATCGTCTCACCGGCGGCGTGCACTACCGCGACAACGGCTCGAACTTGGACAGTACGATGCTGCCCGTGCCTTCCCTCGCCGGCGAGGTCGCGCCCTGACCCGCTTCAGCGCAGGTACGCGACGGCGACCGCCGTCGCGACGGAGATGACCACGCAGGCGCCGATCACCACGACCCAATTGATCCCGTGTTTGCTTTTCGACAGGGGCTCGGGCGTCTGGGACCGTGCAGGGGGAGGCACGTAGTTCGCGAAGGACTCCGGGCGGTCGAGTTCCACCGTCCGGGCGGTCGAAATATTCGGTCGGCGGGGAACCTGGCCGACGTCGGGGTCTGTGGTTTGACTGCCGTCTCTCTGTTCGAGGCCCACGGTGCTGATGATTGGTTTCGTGGGGCTCGCCTCGAGGTCCCGCGGGGCCTCGCCGCGGATCGCCGCCATCGCTCTGCTCGCGGGGGGCGGCGGGGGTGGAGGCTGCGGCAGGGCGCTGGCGGGCGGCATCTCCGCCGCCGTTCTGTCCGCGAGGGCGTCGCCGGTCACGGGTTCGAGGCTCCCCGGGGGGGGCGTCAGGTCCATGGACGTGTGGCGCTCGGTGCGGTCCCCAGGCATCGGCGCTCCGCTATCTCGAAGCTCGTCATCGAGCTCGGCAGAGATCTGGGTCGTCGCCGATTGGAGTTCCTCGACCTCTTGGTCCGTCCGGGAACCGACCGGCGGGAGCGGCCGCGCTTGGCTCTGGAGCCCCACCCCGAGGACCTCGTCGAGGCCATCGTCGAGGGTCTCGAAGACGACCCCGTCCGCGAAGGGCTCGAGGGCCTCCCCGAGAGCGCGCATGGACGGGTACCGTTCATCGGGATTCGGCGCCATCGCTCTCAGTACGACCGCCTCGAGTTCGTTCGACACGTCGATGTTGAGCACGCTCGGGGGCCGCGGTTTCTCGTTGGTGATCTTGAAGAAGAGCTCCGGCAGCGTATTTCCCTCGAAGGGCAGGCATCCGGCCAGTCCCTCGTAGAGCATGACTCCGGCCGAATACACGTCGGCCCGGGCGTCGACGGTGCTCGAATCGGCAATCTGCTCCGGGGCCATGTAGTACGGGCTGCCGAGGAAGGTCCCGGCCCCCGTGAGCTTTCCGACGGCATCCGCCGTCCTGAGCTTCGAGATGCCGAAGTCCAAGACTTTTGCTCCCCCGGACCGCCCGCGGCGGGGCCGACAGATGAAGATGTTGTCGGGCTTGAGGTCTCGGTGCACCACGCCTCGCTCGTGGGCCGCGCTGACGCCCCGGAGGGCCGGGATGAGGGTGCGCACCAGGTCGACGGTGCTCGGCGCACCGCGCTCGAGGTACGCGGAGAATGGTTCCCCGACGAGCAACTCGAGGACCAGGTAGAGAGAGTCTTCGAATTTTCCGGCGTCGTAGATCTCGACGACGTTCGGGTGGTCGACGGCGTTGGCGGCCCGTGCTTCCTGCAGGAAGCGAGTCGCGACGGTCGCGTTCTGGGCGAGCTGGGGGTAGAGCCACTTCACCGCGACTCGGCGACCGATGATCTCGTGAGTCGCCTCGAAGACTATGCCCGCCGAGCCTTTGCCGATCTGCCGATCGAGGCGGTACTTGTCGGCGATGACGTCACCGGGGGCGGGGACATGGATCACTTCCGAGAGGGTATAGGCAGCGATGCCCGCCGAGAAGGGTGTAGAGTGCCACGGGCATGGACGACGTCATTCACGATGGTGTGCTCGACCTCGTTGGCCGAACCCCCCTGGTCCGCCTGCGGCGCCTCTCCCCGGAGGGGGGTGCGGAGCTGTGTGGAAAGCTGGAAGCGGCCAACCCCGGCGGCAGCGTAAAAGACCGCCCGGCGCTCTCGATGGTGCTCGCCGCCGAAGAGACGGGAGCGCTCCGCGAGGGGTCGACGATCATCGAAGCGACGAGCGGCAATACCGGCATCAGCTTGGCGATGATCAGTGCGTGCCGCGGCTATCGGTGCATCCTGGTGATGCCCGAAGACATGAGCCTCGCCCGCCGAGAAATTCTGCGCCTTTATGGGGCCGAGGTGCTGCTCACGCCCGCCGACGAGGGCATGGTGGGAGCCGTCAAGAAGGCCGAAGCGCTGCTCGAAGAGACCGACGGCTCCTGGATGACCCGGCAGTTCGAGAATCCGGCAAATCCGGAGATCCATGAGCAAACCACCGCTGAAGAGATCTGGCGGGCGACGGGCGGAAAGATCGACGCCTTCGTCGCTGGGGTGGGCACCGGGGGCACGCTGACCGGAGTGGGCCGAGCCCTCAAAGCGCGGAGGCCCGAGATCGAGGTCTGCGCGGTGGAGCCCCGAGCGAGCGCGGTGCTCTCCGGGGGCCGCCCGGGATTGCATGGAATTCAGGGCCTCGGTGCCGGATTCATCCCCGAGGTGCTGGATCGGGAGCTCATCGACCGGGTCATCACGGTGACGGATCTTGCCGCCGATCGCACGATGCGGCGCCTCGCCCGAGAGGAGGGCCTCCTCGTCGGTCCCTCCGCCGGGGCAAACGTGCATGCTGCCATCGAGGTGGCCGCGGGGCTCGAGCCGGGGCAGCGGGTCGTGACGATTCTCTGCGACACGGGCGAGCGTTATCTCTGCTGAAATAGGTCTTTTTCGCCGTTCTGCCCTACGTTTTCCTAGGCATTCGTCGAAATTGGGAAGAACCGGGGGCCCGGGAGTCTTCCCCCGGGGCCCTTTCTCCATTCCCAATTTGGCAATGGCTTGGTACCCCTTTTCTCGATGATGCCGGCAATTGCCCGTCGAGCCGTGCTCACCGCGGTGCTTATCTCCTTCGGCTCCCTCGCGGTACCGGCTTCCAGTGCTGAGGCGCAGTGCATCGACGAGGCGATTCGGGACGAACTCAACGCCCGCCGCCGCTACCGGGGTGTGCAGGAACGACTCTTCCAAAAAGCGGGGCGCCACGAGCTCAGCTTCATGGGGGGCGTCTACGCCGCAGACCTGCTCTCCTCGAGCTACCTGCTGCAGGGGGCATACACTTTCCACGTCACCGAAGAGCTCGGCCTCGAGGCGTCTTTTGCGTACACCCAGGCCGACTCGAAGATCGTCCGCATCATCGAGGAGGCGACGGGGGTCGAGCTCATCCGCGAAGCGTCCGACGTCTATATCTACCAAGCCCACATCTTGTGGTCCCTCGCCTACGGCAAGCTCCGGTGGTTCGGGAGCGCGATCTCGCGCTTCGACTTCTACATCTCCCTCGGCGGTGGCATCACCGACAACCAGACGGCTCGGGGCCTCACCTTCAGCGGCGGCCTCGGTTTCAAATTTTTCGGAGGGGAGTGGTTCGCCTTCCGCATCGACATCCGGGATCAAGTTCTCCAGCAGGAGGTCCTCGGAGAGTCGACGATCACCAACAACATCGCCGCGACCCTCGGGCTCTCGGCATTCATTCCTTGGTGGAATTGATTGGAGAGGGGGCACATGGCGCACTATCGAGCCCTCATCTGCATAGCGTTGGCAGCCGTTTTCGTGCTCGTCGCGGCGACCGATGCGGATGCTCAACGTCGACGTCGACGTCGGCGCCGACCGCCGCCACAAGAAACGCAACAGGCTGAGCCGCCTCCGGATCAGGAGGCCGGCGATGGAGCCCCCGCCGAGGGCGATTCCGACGCCCAGGCCGAAGGCGGAGCTCAGGTGGGCCCGGCCGAGGTTGGCGACGAGGCTGGCGGTCCCGCCGCTGCCCCTTCCCCCGGGGCCGCCGCTCCGGAAGAGCCCGCGGCGGATCCGTTCCTCGACGCCGAAGGGCCGGATCTCGGCCCTATTCGTGAAGAGTTCACCGCCATCATGGACGAGCTGGTCCAGGTTCGCAGTCGGGTCGCGGTCCTCGGGCGTCAGCTCTTTCGGACCCGCATGACCGTGTCGGTTCAGAACCGGGCCGGGGACGACAACAACCTCGCGAGCATGGTGCTCAAGCTCGATGGCGCCCCCATCTTCCAAGGGGAGGGCGGGGAAGTCTCCGAAGACGGCGCTCAGGTCTTCGATGGTTTCGCGGCGCCAGGGCCCCACGTCCTCACCATCGAGGTGGAGCAGCGGGCCCGGGCCAACGACGAATATCGCTACGAGCTTCGGGACACCTATCGCTTTCAGGTCATCCGAGATCGTCTCATCGAAGTGACGATCGTCCTCGATGACGATTCGGACATCGCCGAGGACTTCGAGGATGACGAAGAGGGTGAGTTCGACGTCCGCACGCGGATGCGTGTGGCGACGCGTGCGCTAGCGAGCCAATGAAGACGTTCCTCCGCGTTTCTGTTCTCGTCCTTCTGGCGTGCGCCGCTCCGGCGTTTGCTCAGGAGAGCGAGCAAGAGACTCAGCAAGAGACTCAGCAAGAGACTCAGCAAGAGACTCCGCAAGAGACTCCGCAGGAGGGCGAGCAAACGGCAGGGGGCTCAGCGCGTGGAGGGGATGAGGTCACCCCCCTCGAGGCCTACCTCGATGCGCTCTCGGGGCGGCGTTTGCTCTCCGAAGAGACCGGATCCGTCGAGCGACTCCGAGAGCTGGTACGCACCGGCGAAGACCTCTACCTCGCCGAACGCTATGGAGAGGCGGCTCTCAACCTTTTCGAGGTTGCCGAGAGCCCACAGTTTGCCGATTTCGTCGACCTCGATGAGTTCCGCGGCGCCGAGTTCATGCTCGCCCGGAGCCTCGAGCAACTCGGCGCTCTCCGGACGGCGTCCCGGTACCTCGAGCGCATCGTCGAACGCGGGCCGGACGACGTCTATTTCGGGCCGGCGATGCGCAAGTACGTCGACGTCGCCCTTCGGAGCGGCAACATCTCGGCCGGCATCGAGCGCCTCGACGCCCTCGGTGCCCCCGACATGGACATCACCGCCGACAACGAGAACGAGCTCTTCTATCTGCGTGGCCGTGAGCTCTACGACGCCCAGGATTGGGCTGCAGCCGATGCGCAATTCGACGAGATCACGCGGAGGAGCCGGTGGTACGCCGCGGCTCAGTATCTGCGCGGCGTCGCCGAGGCTCGCCAGGGCAACCTCGAGGCCGCCGAAGAGCGCTTCTGCATGGTCGCCGACCAGGGCGATGACGACCGCTTCACCTTCTACGTCGATGACCGCTACTTCGAGGTGAAGGACCTCGCCCGCCTCGCCCTCGGGCGCGTCGCCCACGAGGGCCAGCGGGCCGACGACGCCTTTTACTATTACTTCCAGATTCCGGCTGACTCCGAGCGCGTCTCCGAGGCCCTCTTCGAAGCCGCGTACTCGATGTACGAGGGTAGCGACTTCGAGACGGCGATAGACCTCCTCGACCAGCTCGAGGCGCGCTTCCCCCAATCGGCGTTCGTCGATGAAGCGAACCTGCTTCGCGGCTACGTGCACCTCGGACGTTGCGAGTTCGAAGACGCGAGCCAGCTCTTCCAGCGTTTCGCCGGCCGCTTCGGGCCGATCGTCCAAGAGATCGACCGCATCCTCGAGAGCGAGCCTCGGCAAGCGCGTCTCTACGAGGAGCTCCTCGCCGAGGAGGCGCGCGGGGGCGAGCCGACCGAAGGTGACGTGGAGCCCACCGCCCGGGGTCTCCTCCTCGCGATGCTTCGGGTCGACCCGGCTTTCTATCGGTTGCACGCGGACGTGCACACCCTCGATTCCGAGGCGGCCCGGGCCGGGCGCCTCTCGACGGATCTCCGGGCCATGCTCGGCCGCATCCAGGGTGAAGACGCGCCGTTGGCTGCCGCCGAACTCGACGACGGGTGGGATGACACCGGCGACGTGCGTCGGGAGATCGCCGCAGCCCGGGCGGTGCTCCGGAGCCTCACGGCGCAGGTCGACGCCATGCGTGGCGCCGGGGCGACGGCAGCGCAGCTCGGGCCCCTCGACGAAGAGCTTCGAGGTCTCGCCGGGCGGGTCACGGCGTTGGAACGCAGCTTCCAAGCCGCGCTCAGTGCCACCCCGGACGACGCGGGGAGCGACGACGACGCCTCGGGTCTCGAGGGCATGCTGCGTCGCGACGTCGTGCACGCCCAGCGCCTTCCCGCGCGGGTGGCGGCGACCCGCGCTCGCATGGTGGACGCGGCGAATGACGCGGCGCTTCATGGTCTCAATCGACTTCGCCATCGCCTCGGGGGCGAGCTGCGCCGCGCGCGCATCGGGCGCATCGACGCCGTGATGGGCAGCAAACGTCGCGTCGAGATCCAGGTCGAGAGCCTCTCGGCGGGGCGTTTCCCCCCGGAGCTCATGGATCCCCTTCGCATCCAGGGGCTGCTCCGCGATGACGAAGAGTACTGGCCCTTCGAGGGGGAGCTTTGGGAGGACGAGTTCGACGAGACCGACCCCATCGACGAACTCCTCGAGGACGAGGAGGCTTGATCGCGATGCGTTCCGCTCCCTCGGCAGTCGCGACTTTCGTGCTCCTCCCGGTGCTCTGGGCGGCGCTCGGCATGGTGAGTACCGCCGATGCGCAACGTCGCGGCCAGAACGTCAGCCAGTTCCAGGAGGCCGCGGAAGAACGCCGCGTCGAGGCACCCGAGGCCGATGACCAGTCGGCCGCGCGCGCCACGACGACCGTCAGCGCCAACCCAGAGAACATGGAAGATGCGCTCTACCTCCGGGAGCGCGCGGACAACCTCGGCGAGGCGGCCCGCGAGTTCCAGGACGAACAGCTCGCGGCGCTCCTCGAGTCCCGGGTGCACCTCGTGGCGGCCCGTCGCATCGAGGCGATTCGCTTGCTCGAAGAGTTCATCGGCGAAGAGCCGGAAGACGCAGCCGAGATGCCGGACGCGCTCCTTCGCCTCGCCGAACTCAAGTGGGAACTCGCCCGGGCCAACTACATCGAGACCTTCGGCGCCTGGCAGGCGGTCCCCGAAGAGAACCGGGGCCCGGCGCCCTCTCCCGACTATGCGGAAGCGATCGGGCTCTACGACCGCATCCTCGAGCGTCATCGCGATTTCGATCGCTACGACCTCGTTCTCTACATGAAGGCCTACGGTCTCATCGAGAAGGGTCAGATGGAGGACGCCCTCGTTCTCTACCGGCGCATCCTCGAAGACTTTCCCGAGAGCCGCTTCGTACCTGACGCGTACTTTGCCCTCGCCGAGAGCCAGTTCAATGGGGCGTACGACTATCAGGCGGCCCTCGACGGATACGAGAACGTCATGCGCTACCCGGCCAGTGGGCTCTACGACGTCGCGCTCTTCAAGAGCGCCTGGTGTCTCTGGCGACTGAACCGCTCCCAGGATGCAGCCGAGCGCTTCCGCATGGTCCTCGATCTCGGCCAGAACCGTGAGAACCTCACCGCGGCCCAGCGTCGGCGTCTCGAGGATCTCCAGGATGAGGCCCTCAGCTATCTCATCCAGGTCTTCACCGAGGACGAGAGCAATACCGCCCAGGACGTCTTCGACTTCCTCGAGGAGATCGGCGGCGAGCGTTATGCCCACCGCGTGATCCGCCGGCTCTCGGAGACCTACGTCGGCCAGGCTCGTTACGAGGCCGGCATCGAAGCGTTCGAGCTGCTCCTCGAGATGGACCCGATGTCCCCGGACGCCCCCAACTATCAGCGCGAGATCGCCGCGGCTTACGCGTCGATGGGCGAAGACGAACATACGACGGAGGCGCTTCGGGTCCTGGCGTCGACCTACGGACGCCGGAGCGCCTGGGCGCGTAACCAGGGCGATCCGGAGACGGTGCGCCGCGCCTTCGAGCTCACCGAACGGCAGATTCGTCGCCAGGCCTTGATGTGGCACGAAGAAGGACAGCGAGAGAACCAGACCCGGCGCCTCGAGCAGGCCGCCGCCCTCTACGTGACCTACCTGCGCCACTACCCGCGGTCTAGCCAGGCCTACCAGATCAACTACTACATCGGCGAAATCTACTTCCATCGCCTAGAGCGTTTTTCTGAAGCGGGGGATGCCTATCTCGCCGCCGCCCGGCTCAATCCTCAGGGTGAGCTGAGCCGCGACGCGCTCTACAACGCCATCGGCGCCTTCGAACGGGTCCGCGAGCAAGAGCTCGCCGATTGCGCGGGGGAGAGCGGGCCCGGTCGACGGGGAAGGCAGGGGCGCCGTGGGCAGCCGGCGGAAGCCGAGCGTCAGGGCCCCGACACCGAGCCTGCCGAGGACGCCGGCACCGGGGCTGCTCCGGCGGACCCGACGCGCTGCGGAGAGAGCGCCAACGACCGCAAGTTCGGCTCGGCGATCGAGCTCTACGTCGAGCTCTTCCCGAACGACCCGGACCTCCCGGAGATCCTCTTCCGCCAGGGGCGCCTCTATTACGACCGGGGTGTCTACGACCCGGCGATCCGTCTCTGGGGTCAGCTCATCGACCGCTTCCCGAACAGCGAGTACGCCGAACCGGCGGGGGAGCTCATCCTCGACTCGTTCAACCGGGCCGACGACTACGCCAACATCGAGACCTGGGCCCGGCGCCTGAAGGGGTCGCCGGCGTTCTCCAGTCAAGCGAGCCAGACGCGCTTGAACGGTTTGATCCTCCAGTCGGTCTTCGCCCTCGGAGAACAGCTGGCCGAGGGGGGGTCCCACAGCGAAGCGGCGGACGCCTATTTCCGCGCCGCCGAAGAGTTCCCCACCGACGACCGGGCGCGGCAGGCCTACTACAACGCCGGCGTCGAGCGGCAGCGGGGCGGCGACCTCACGGGCGCCGCGGCAGCCTACGACCGCCTGATCGAGCGGTATGCCGGGACCGACGAGGGCGCCCAGGGAGCGCGCACCGCGGCCCAGATGTACGAGTCCATCGCCCAGTTCTCAGATGCAGCCCGGTACTACGAGGCGTACTCCGAGAGCTTCCCCCGGGGAGAGCATGTCGAGGACTCGCTCTACAACGCGGTGCTCCTCCGGGTCACGGCCGGCGATTACTCTCAGGCCGTCGAAGATGGGACATCCTTCCTGCGGCGCTTTCCGCGCAGCTCGCGCAAGAACGACGTGCACTTCTTCATCGGCCGCGCCCATGAAGAAGCTGAAGACTGGGATGAGGCGGCGGCGACCTATCGCAACTTCATCCGCAGCACGCGCAACCTCGACCTCAAGGTCGAAGCGACGACGCGCCTCGGCATGGTGCTCGCGTCTGACGGCAACCAACGGGGTGCCGCGAGCGCCTTCGAAGACGCCGTCCGCCTCGGACGACGAAACCAAGCGCGGCTCCAGGGCGGCATCTACTACGCCGCCCAGGCCCGGTATATTCAGGGTGAGGCAGTCATTCGTGAGTACGACGCCATCCAGATCGCCGGCGACACGGACGGCCTCGCTCGGCGGCTCCAACAGAAGGCCGAACTCCTGCGTCGGGCTGCGTTGATCTTCCAAAATGTCGTCGAGTTCCGGGTCGCCCAGTGGGTCACCGCGGCGCTCTTTCAGATTGGCCGCTCCTTCGAGGCCTTCGCTGCCGACCTCAACAACCAACCGGTCCCCGACGGCTTCGACGAAGAGGAAGAGGCGAGCTACCGCAACCAACTCTATGCTTTCATCATTCCGATGGAGCAGCAGGCGATCGACGCATACTCCGGTGGGTATCAAAAAGCCCTCGAGCTCCGCATCTACAACCGCTGGACCGCTCAGCTCCGCGAGGGAATGACCCGCCTCGACGACGTGCAGTTCCCGCCCCTCCGGGAGATGGGCGGACAGATCGTCCAGGGCACAGCCCTCGCCCCCGCCGAGCCCCTCGATGGTCTCCGACGCGGTGAAGAGGGTGAAGACGACCAAGACGACCAAGATGACCAAGATGACCAAGATGACGCCGACGATCGAGGCGATGATCGAGATGCCGGCGGCGACAGCGACGCGGACGGAGAGGGCGAATGATGAATCGCGCCCAGCTCACCCTGATGATGCTGCTGCTGCTGCTCGGCGCCCCCGCCGGGGCCATCGTTGGCTGCGGGGGGGGGAGCGCCGACGTCGAGACCCAGGTTACCGAACTCCCACCGGCGGACCCGGCGGCGGTTCGGGAGTTCCGCGCTGGCAATCGCCTCATGTCCCGGGGAACCAACCGGGCAGAGCAGCGGGCCATCCGTCGCTTCCGCCAGGCCGTCGAGATCGACCCCTACCTGTGGGAGGCGTTCTACAACCTCGGGGTGCTCTATCGGCGCCGCGGCGAGATGCGCGAAGCGATCACGGCCCTCGCCGAGGCACGCCGCATTCAGCCCGGGGCCCGGGAGCCGCTCCTCGCCCTCGCCGAGGTTCACTACGCCCTCGGAGAGCGGGATGAAGCGAGCACCCTCCTCGAGGCGTTCGTCGACGTCGACCCGGACGCGGTCGAGGCGCGCGTCGCCTACGCGACGATCCTCCGGGAGCGGGGAGAGTACGATGACGCCCTCGAGCAGGCTCGGGAGGCCCTCATCCGTGAGTCATCAAACGCCGACGCCCTCGTCGAGATCGGACGCGTCTACCGGGCCCGGGAGCAATACGACGTCGCGGACCTCGTCTTCCGCAAGGCCCTCGACCTCTCCGAGGACGACCGCGAGCGTCAGGCGACCCTGCACGACGACCTGGGCCTAGTGGCCCTCGCCCGGGGCGACACCCAGGCGGCGTTCCTCCAGTTTCAAGAAGCCATCCAGCTCGACGCCCAAAACAAGAGCGCGCGCATGAACCAGGGGTCGGTGCTCCTCCAGGCCGGGGACTACGCGGGTGCCCAGGCTCACTATGAGGCCGTTCTGACCATCGACGACGGTGACCTCGATGCCCGAGTCGCGCTGGGTATCTGCCAGCGCGGCCAGGGGGACCACCGCCAGGCGCGGCGCTCCTACGAGGGGGTCCTCGATGACGCCCCGAACCACCCCGCGGCGCTCTTCAATCTCGCCGTGTTGAAGGCCGAATTCCTCGACCAGCGCCCCGCGAGTCGCGAGTACTTCGAGCGCTTCCTCCGGGTGGCGCCGTCGGATGCGCCGCAACGGGAGATGGCCGAGCGCTACCTGAGGGAAATCCCCGCAGCGGCGCCGCGGCGCCGTGGTCGAGGCAGTTCGGGAGGCGCAGGATGAGTGGGATGAGTGGAATGCGTACAAAGAGCGTACGTCGGTGTCGGGCCAGGTGGGAGCCGACCATGGGGCGGCTGGCACTTCTTTCGCTTATCGGGGCCCTCGTGGGAACTTCCGTCATCGCGATGGGTCAACAAGGGGCCAGGGGCCGTTCCGAAGCGGCGGCCCCCACGTCCACCGGGGCGGGCAATGGCGAGGGCGCTGGGGCCCAAGAGGAAGGTGAAGTGACGGAAACGGGCGGAAGCAAGGTGAAGGTGTACCAGTTCACCGGCCTCGATATCTCGGGGCGACTGAAGTCACCGCAGCTCCTCTACTTCCTCAACCGGCTCCGGGCCGAGTTCGACCGGCCGCGTTTGCCTCATCGCTCCTTCATGCCGGAGCTGGTACGCTCATCCAAGACCGAGACGTTCTGACGGGTCCACCAAGACATGGCGAAAGCGCAGGCGGATAAGGCAGTCAAGGCGTCGCAGCGTCACCTCCGGGTGGCCTACGTCTGGAACGGTACGCTCCAGGCGGAAGAAGAGCTCTCTTCTCCGCGCAAGGTGACCCTCGGCGACGGCCCCGAGGCCCTCTACCCGCTCCCCGATGGCGTGAGCGCCGAGTCGAACCTCGTCGTGATGGAGCCCGGCAAGGGCGGCTACCGTCTGCGTCTCGGCCCGGGCATGGGCGGTGACCTGTGGCTCGGCGGCCAGCGTCGCAACGTCCGGGACGTGGCCAGCCAGACGAGCGCGGTCGATCTGGGGCCGGACGATTACGGCGTGGTGACCCTGGGCACCGTCGCGTTCTTCTTCCAGCACGTCAGAGCGGTCAAGGCGCTCAGGCGCCCGTTCCCCATCCCCCTCGAGAGCTCCCTGGTCGCCTCGATGGGCCTCAGCGTCTTCCTCTTCACGGCGTTGATGGTGCTCATGTACGTCGCCGCCGACGAGTTCCGCGACCCGGACCCCCTCGAGCTACCCTCCGACCTGATCGCGCGCTTCCTGGTCACGCCGCCCCCCGAGGACATCCTCGAAGAGCTGGCCGCCGAGAGCGGGACCGAAATGGACGATCCGGGCCTCGAGTCCCGCGACGAGACCGGCGGGACACGCCACGAAGGCGATGAAGGGCGTGTCGGTCGCGAAGACGCGGAGCAGGAGCAGACCGAAATCGAAGACCCCCACATTGCCGACGTCGCAGCGCGGGTCCGGGACACCGGCTTGCTCGGCGCCCTTGCTGGGGGATCCGAGGGCAACGCCATCGCGGCCGCCCTCGACGTGCCAAACATCAGTGACGTGATCAGCGGCCTCAACAGCACCCGGACCGTCCTCGGGCGCGGTTCGGGCGGGACCGGCCTGGTGGGCACCGGCGGCGGCGGCGGCGGAGATGGCCAGGGCGGCCTCTTCGGTGCCGGCGGCGTGGGGACCGGCATCGGCGCGGGTCGCGGCGGCCTCGGCATGGGCATGGGCGGCATCGGGGCGAAGGGCCGCAAGCGAACCGAGCGTGTCATCAGCGTCCAGCGCGGCGCCCCCCGGGTAAACGGCTACCTCTCGCCGGAGCAGATCAACCGCGTCGTGCGCGCGAACCAGGCTGCGATTCGCTACTGCTACGAGCTTCAGGTCCAGCGTCAACAGAACCTCCGCGGCCGGGTCTCGATCCAGTGGCGCATCAACCTCCAGGGCAGCGTCACCAGCGCCCGCGTCGCGAGCTCGACGCTCAACAGCGCCGCCGTCGAAGGTTGCATGGTGCGCCAGATCAGGCGCTGGCGTTTCCCGACCCCGGATGGGGGTGAAGTCGTGGTTACCTACCC
>QMMC01000171.1 GCA_003647065.1 Deltaproteobacteria bacterium
CGGGAACGGGAACGGGAACGGGAACGGGAACGGCGACGGGAACGGCGACGGGAACGGGAACGGGAACGGGCGAGTCGATGCTCCACCTCCCGCCCAACTGGCAACGCAATCTCCTGCCCCGTCGCGGCTACCCCAGCGCTGCCGCTCTCGAGCGCGCGAAGCCCAACGCCGACAAGGCTTGGAAGGCCATCCGTAAGAACTGGAGCGCCCGGGCGAAGCACCCATGGCGCTTTGCCGCCGAGCCTGCGCTCGCGGAGGCGGCGCAGAGCATGCTCGACGAGGAGGCTCCGCCGGAGGTGTCCGACATTCGGGTTCAGGCCGTCGTCGCGCGCATGCTCGGTTACGGGGATAAGAGCATCACGGCCCCGATCATCGACTACTGGGTAGCCGCGTCCGGGGTTTCGTTCGCGGTCAAAGCAGCCTTCGAGACGCTCGAGACTCGCTACGGAGCGAAATACGAACTCTACCCGAAGACCGAATCGGACAAGGCGCCCAGCTGGTATCAGCAGACCCCCACGGTCTTTCCCCAGCTGAGGCGACTGCTCTGCCAGGCCGATGACGCGACCTACTTCGAGGCCCGGGACCTGGCCGCCGCCTTCCGCGGTCCCGGAAGCGACGTCGTCCGCGCGGTGGCCGCGTTCCTCTTCCCGACGGAGACGGACTGGGTCGAGGAGTCCGTGGCCGAGCTCACGGGTAAGGAGCTCGAGGCTGAATCCATGCTCGTTCTGGCGTCGCTCACGAAGGCCACACAGCTCGAGCTCTTGGATCGGGGGCCTTCTGCAGTGATTCAAGGCCGATGGGGAAAACGTCGCACGGAATTGCTGCCTTCGCTGATGGAGGGCCTCGGCGGCGACCTCGCGAAGCCGATCATCGCTTGGCTCGCGCACCCGCACATCGACTCCGAGCAGAAGAAGAGCCTCTACGAAGCGCTCTCGATGCTGCCCGGCGACGCGGCCCTCGCGGGGCTCCTCGATCAACTCGGCGAAAAGTACGTGCTGCCCGCAGCGGTCGAAGCCGTTCAGCGTTTTCCAGAGCGCGCCACGCGCCTGCTCACCGAGCGTCTCGCCGGACGGAAGTCGGGCGCAGACGAGGTGAAGCGGCTCCTCGGAACCGTACTAAGCAAGCGGCCCGAGGCCGTCGAAGCCGTGCGGCGCGATCTCGACGAAGGTCAGCGGGCAGCGATCGCCGATCTCGAAGCGTCCCGGGTGACGGTCCCGTCCGCCGCCCCAGCCGAGCTTCCGACGCTCCTCGTGTCGCCGCCCTGGACGTCGAAGAAGAAGCGCGAAAAGCCCCTCGTGGTGAAGGATGTCGTGCCGCTCGATCCCGCGCCAAGAATGTCCTGGGCGCCGGGCGAAAGGGAGAAGTGGGCTGCCACGCACAAGCCGGCCGGCTACGCAGTGAACGTGAGCGCCGAAGACTGGCAGGAGATGGTCACCCAGCTGCGCGCAGGAAACCTCCCGATGTGGCGCCGGGAGATGCTCCTGATCGGCGCTCCCGATCGAATTGCCCGCGAGGTCGTGAAGTATTGGCTGCCTACATCGCCCTGGCATGTGAGCAGCTATCTGCACGCGGCCGTTGCGCGCTTCGAACTCGAGGCCATCGACGGGATCCGGTACTACCTCGAAAACTACCTGAGAGAAGCGCTCGCGTACCTGGCCCCCTTCGACGTCCCAGCCTTCGCGCCCTTCGTCGCCGATGCGTTCGCGCGTTTGAAGTCCGCCCGGAGCGACGCCCGGGCTTGGATGGACCGCTACCCCGAAACCACAGCCACGGGTGTGATCCCAGACGCGGTCGGCAAGTCGGGCAAAGCGCGGCGAGCCGGCGAAGCGGCGCTCCGCTACCTCAAAGCTCAGGGGCACGAAGACAAAGTGCTCGCCGCCGCCGCCCGCTACGGAGAAGCCGTCTCGGCCGCCGTCGCGAGGATCGTTTCCCTCGACCCCGAAGATGTGCTGCCCGCCAAGATGCCGAAGATGCCGAAGTTCTGGGACGTGGACACCCTTCCAGCGCTGTTGCTCGTTGGCGGAAAGAGATCTCTACCGAGCTCTGCGGTCGAGCACCTGGGCACGATGCTCGCGATCTCGAAGGCCGGTGAGGAGTACGCCGGCCTCGACGAGGTCGCGCAGACCTGCGACGCCGACTCCCTCGAGCGCTTCGCCTGGGAGCTCTTCGAGGCGTGGCAGGCCGCGGGGACTCCGTCCAAGGAGAGCTGGGCATTTTCTGCGCTCGGCCTCTTCGGCGGTGACGACGTAGCGCGACGCCTCGCGCCGCTGATCCGAAAGTGGCCCGGCGACGGCGGTCACGCCCGCGCGGTCATTGGGCTCGAGGTCCTCGCTTCGATCGGGACGGACGTGGCGTTGATGCATCTCCACGGCATCGCGCAAAAGGTGAAATTCAAGGGTCTTCAGAAGAACGCCAAGCAGATGATCGAGGTCATCGCGAGGGACAGAAATCTGACGCCCGAGGAGCTCGCCGACCGTTTGGTCCCGGATCTCGGCCTCGACGAAAACGGATCCCTGATGCTCGATTACGGGCCGCGCCAGTTCACCGTCGGCTTCGACGAATACCTGAAGCCCTTCGTGCTCGAGGGCGGCAAGCCGCGCAAGAGCCTGCCCAAGCCGGGCGTGAAGGACGACACCGAGAAGGCGCCCGCCGCGTACAAGCGATTCAGCGCGCTCAAGAAGGACGCGCGTACCGCCGCGAAGGCACAGATCCTCCGGCTCGAGCTCGCGATGGTCGGACGTCGGCGCTGGACCGGTGCTCAGCTCGGGCAGTTCTTCATCGAGCATCCGTTGATGATCCACCTGAGCCGCCGCCTCGTCTGGGCGCGCTACGACGGGTCCTCGGTCGTGGAGACCTTCCGCGTCGCCGAAGATGGCACGCTCGCGAGCGCGGCGGATGACGAGAAGACACTGGCCGACGACGCCCTGGTCGGCATCGTTCACGCCCTCGACCTCAGCGCCGATGACGCGAAGACGTGGGGCGGAGTCTTCAGCGACTACGAGCTGCTCCAACCCTTCACGCAACTGGGTCGCGAGACTTACGCGATCGAGGAGAGCGAAAAGACGACCAAGGTGCTCGATCGTTTCAAAGGCCAGAAGGTGCCGACGCGCTCGGTCATCGGCCTCGAGAGCCAGGGCTGGCGCCGCGGCCCGCCCGAAGACGCGGGGGTCGTCGGCTGGATGGAGAAGATGCTCCCGGGCGGTGCTTCTGCCTGCCTGCACCTCGACCCGGGCCTCTTCACCGGCTATCTCGACGATGCGCCCGAGCAGACCCTCGACTCCGTGACGGTCACACGCGGCACGAACAACTGGGACTCCCAAGGCGTGACGGAGTTCGGCGAGCTTGCCCCGGTCGTCTTCTCGGAGCTCGTGCGCGACATCACGCTCCTGACCAATGGGTGATCGAGGCGGCCACGGGTGCAGTGATCCCTACGAACGCATCGGTCGCGCTCTGATAACCTAGCCGACCCACCATCAGAGGAGGGCCCGTGGCAGCGAAGAAGAAGAAGAAGAAGGGCACAGAACGGACGGCGCAGAGGCCGCCAGCGGAAGTCCTCCACGCGGACGAGCTCGCGAAGCTCCGCGAAAACGACGACGGCGAACGCCCTCCCGGATGGTCGATGTCGTTGCCGGCGGTGCGCCGATTCATCCTCGGCGACTCGGATCTCGGTATCCGAAAAAAATTCGTCGGTAATCCGTCCCTCGTCGACCGGGCGATGGTGACGTTGGCGACGAGCCGCGGCTTGATGCTCATCGGAGAGCCGGGCACGGCGAAATCGCTGCTCTCCGAGCTCCTCGCTGCGGCGATCAGCGGCGACTCGACGCTGACCATCCAGGGTGGCGCGGCGACGACCGAAGATCAGATCAAGTACTCGTGGAACTACGCGCTCCTCGTTTCGGAAGGTCCTTCGCTGAAGGCGCTGGTCCCGGCCCCGATCTACCGCGGAATGAGCGAAGGAAAGGTCGTGCGCTTCGAGGAGATCACCCGCTGTCCTCTCGAGGTGCAGGACGCGATGCTCTCGCTGCTCTCGGATAGGGTCCTCGCCGTGCCCGAGCTCGTGGGCGAGGACGGGATGGTGTTCGCTACCGAGGGGTTCAACGTTATCGCCACCGCGAACACCCGCGACCGTGGCGTGAATGAGATGAGCGCGGCGCTGAAACGACGCCTCAACTTCGAGACCGTCTTCCCCATCGCCGACTACGAGACGGAGCTCGCGCTGGTGCGTCGGGAGGCGAGCCGCCTCCTCGAGAAGTCCGGAGTGCCCATCGCGCCGGATCCAGACGTCTTGGACATCCTCGTCACCACTTTCCGGGAGCTCCGCTCCGGCGAGACCGACGACGGACAGTCGATGGAGAGACTCTCCACCGTCATGTCCACGGCCGAAGCCGTCTCCGTCGCCCATACGGTGGGCGTGCGTGGCTACTACCTTCGCGGCGAAGTGGGCACACCGGAAGATGTCGTCGAGTGTCTCGCGGGGACCGCAGCGAAGGATTCGGAGGACGATCTGAAGCGCATCCGGCGCTACCTCGAGCAGCGCGTCGCCAAGAAAAAGGGCGCGCACTGGAAACGGCTCTACGACGCGCGGGACCTCCTGTCCGACTGAAGACAAATGGCCATCCGTTACGTCGGCGTCCGGCACCACAGCCCGGCCTGTGCGCGTCTCGTGCAGCATCTGATCCGCGAGCTGAAGCCCGCGTACGTGCTCATCGAGGGCCCCGCCGACATGAACGAACGGATCGACGAGCTCCTGCTCACGCACGAGCTTCCCGTCGCCATCTTCACGTATCACCAGGACGAGGCGCGTCACCACGCCTCGTGGTCACCGTTCTGCGACTACTCTCCGGAGTGGGTGGCGATTCGAGAAGGTGCCAAGAGCGGCGCCGAAGTCCGGTTCATCGATCTCCCCGCATGGCACGAGACCTTTGCCGGCGTCCGCAATCGATATTCCGACGGAGAGCGGCGCACGAGCATCGCTGTCGACCGTCTCTGCGAGCGTTTCGGCGTCGACGGAATGGACGCGCTCTGGGACCACCTCTTCGAAGAGGAGATGGACGCGCCCGTCCTCGAAGAGCGCCTCGGCGTCTACTTCGAAGGTCTCCGCGGCGATATCGACGGCGGCGACAGAGACGGCCCCCGAGAGGCGTTCATGGCGAAGTGCGTCGCGTACTACGCGAGGCAGGCCTCGAAGAGGGACGTCGTCGTCCTGACGGGCGGCTACCACAAACCAGCGCTGGAAAGGCTCGTCCCGGAAGAGACGGGCGATGCTCTGCCCGAGCTGCCGGTGCCGGACCAGAGCGTGCGCCGCGGCAGCTTCCTGGTGCCCTACTCGTTCCGACGCCTCGACAGCTTCGTCGGCTACGAGTCCGGGATGCCCTCGCCGCAGTACTACCAATCGGTGTGGGAAGACGGGCTCACGCGCGCGCCAGAGGCCCTGCTCGAGGTGGCCGTCACGCGCCTTCGCAAGAAAAACGTGCCGATCTCGGCGGCCGATCTCATCGCGGCGCGCACCATGGCCGAGGGCCTCGCACGAATGCGAGGCCACCGTTGTCTATCTCGAGTCGATCTCCTCGATGGAATCGCCGCGGCGCTCGTCAAGGAGGCGCAGGACGCGCCGCTGCCATGGACGCGGCGTGGCCCGATGAGACACGGGACCGACCCAATCCTCGTGGAAGTCGTCGCAGCCCTCTCTGGCGAGAGGCGCGGCAAGCTCCACGCCGACACTCCGAGACCACCGCTGATCCACGACGTAGAGAGCGAACTCGCGCAGCACGGGTTGGCGACGGTCGAGGCACAGCGAAAGGTCGACATCGATCTCACCGACGCCGCGGGCCTTTCGAAGAGCCGGGTTCTGCATCGGCTCGCCGTGCTGCGCATCCCGGGCTTCAAACGCACGAGGGGACCCGACTGGGCGACCGACCCCGTGCTCGAGGAACGCTGGGAGCTCGCCCCGGTATTTGAGCAGGAGTCCGCGATCATCGAGGCCTCGGCGTATGGCGCGACCCTCGCGTCCGCTGCGGGGGCATGCCTGGAAGAGGCCGCCGCCCGCGCCGAGGGCGATCTCGCCGCGCTCACGAACGTGCTCGGCGCCGCGACTTTCATCGGCATGGACTCCCTCGGCAACCGTGTCTTGTCGACGCTCCACGCTCTCGCAGGTAGGGAGAGCGACCTGAGCCGCCTCGGAAATGCGCTGCACAGATTGCTCGCGCTCTACCGCCACGACACGCTCCTGGGCTCGGCGCGGAGCGAGGCCCTCGGCATCGTCGTCGAAGCCGCCTACGAGCGCGGGCTCTGGTTGGTGGAGGGCATCAGCGGCGGTGCCGCCCCGGCCGACGACGGAGTGCTCGGCGCGGTCGCCGCGCTTCGGGACGCGCTGCGATTCGCCGGTCGCCCCCGCGGCCTGAACGGAGACCGCGCTCGAAGCGTGATGACCCGGCGCTCGATCGACGGCGACGCGCCACCAGCTCTCCGCGGTGCCGCCCTCGGTTTCTCGTGGAGCATGGGGAGCTTCGCATCGACCGAAGATGCAGAGGCACACGCGGTGCGCGCGTTGCGTAGGGCCTCACAGCCCGACCAACTCGGCGACTGGCTCGCGGGCCTCTTCGCCCTCGCGCGCGAAGAGGTGCTCTATGGCGAAGAGCACGAAGAGGACCTCGAAGAGGAGACCGAGAAGCGCGACTGCTCGTTGCTCTCGGTCCTCGACACGACGATCGCCGAAATGGCCCAGCACGACTACCTCGTCGCCCTCCCCTCACTTCGGCTGGCGTTCGGCTACTTTCCACCCCGCGAGAAAGAGCGCCTCGCGCGACGCATTCTTCGCTTCCACGGCAAGACGAGAACGTCACCCATGCTGCTGACGCGCTTGCCGGTCGATGCCAGCACGCTCGCGGCCGCACACGTGCTCGAACAGAATGCCGACAAGCGCGAGGCGAAGTACGGTTTGGGCCCCGAGCCGACGAAGGAGGTGTCGTGAACGACGACGACCTCGATCCGCTCGGCCGTTGGCGCCTGATACTCGGCGACGCGGCCGGCGGCGCCCTCGGCGATCCGACGGGCAACGCCGTCGCGATGGATGCGGCGCTGTCTTGGCTCTATGGTCGCGAAGGTGACCTCGCCGGGCGCGGCATCCGCAGTGATGGCGCGCGTGAAGGAGGAAGCGGCCCTTCGACCCTCGACGTTCCAAGCTGGCTCGACGAGGTGCACAGGCTCTTTCCGAAAGAGACCATCGAGCGTCTCGAACAGGATGCCGTCGAGAGATACGAGATCCACGAAGTCGTCACCAATCCCGAAGTCCTCGCGCGAATCGAGCCGAACACGACGCTCCTCAAAGCGGTCCTGAAGACGAAGCACCTGATGAACGAGCAGGTGCTCGCCATGGCGCGACGCATCGTGGAAGCGGTCGTCAAAGAGCTGATGGACAAGCTGAAGACCGAGATCGAGAACGCGTTCAGCGGCACCCTCGATCGCCGGCGCCACTCGCCGCTCAAGAACAGCAAGAACTTCGACTTCAAGCGCACCGTCAGAAGGAACCTCGGGCGCTACGCAAGCGATGAGAAGAAGCTCTACATCGACGAGACCTTCTTCTTCTCGCGCACCAAGCGTCACACCGAGCGCTGGCAGGTGATCCTCCTCGTCGACCAATCGGGCTCGATGGCGGCGTCTGTCATCCATTCGGCGGTGACGGCGGCGTGCCTCTGGGGACTGCCCGGGCTCAAATGCCACCTCGTCGCGTTCGATACGTCGGTCGTGGACCTGACGTCCGACGTCATCGATCCCGTCGAGTTGCTGATGAAGGTCCAGCTCGGCGGCGGAACCGACATCGGCAAGGCGGTTCAGTACGCGACCGAGCTCATCGAGGCGCCGCGCCGCGCCATCGTCGTGCTCATCAGCGATTTCTTCGAAGGCGGCGACCCCTACCGATTGCTGTCCCTCGTGAAGGGCCTGTGCGAACAGCAAACGACGGTGCTCGGGCTCGCGGCCCTCGACCTGGACGCCAACCCCAACTACGACAGGAACATGGCAGCCCAGCTCGTGGAACTCGGAGCCCACGTCGGCGCCATGACACCTGGCCAGCTCGCCGCGTTCATCGCGGAGAAGGTTGGCAAATGAGCGTGCGCGAGGATTTGCTGAAGTTGACCCCAGACGCGGTCATCGCCCTGGCCAACAAGGGGCTGGTCAAGCGCGCGCAGAAAGAGATGGCTGCCGGCAAGCTGCCGGAGATCGAAACGCTCGATGACGGCACGGTCGTCGGCCGCTTCGATGGCGCCGTCGAGACGCGCATCCCCATGGACACGCCACTCCGAGACGCGTCGTGCACGTGCGGTGCGCGAGGAATGTGCCGGCATCGGGTGGCGTTGGTGCTGTCGTACGGACATGTGCACGCCGCCGCGACGGCCGAAACCACTGGTGAGCACGCGCCGGCCCAAGAGCCCGCGGCCTTCGAAAAGTGGTCTCCCGCCATCTTCGATGACGACGCCCTCACGGCGCTGGTCGGGAAACGCGCCATGAACCGCGCCCGTTCCCAGAAGCGGAAGGGCTTCGTCGCGAAGGTGCGCCGACCCACACTGGACAGTCCGGTACCTACCGTGGAGTTCTCGACGAGCACCGTTCGCTTCCTCGTTCCCCGCGAGCTTGCCTACGTCCAAACCGACACGCAGGAAGCCTCCGGGCACGTCTTCATCGTCCTCGGGGTCTGGGCGTTTCGGCGGGCGGACGAGGCACGCCCCGAAGGAGACGTCGTCGAGGTCGAAGTCGTCGCCGAGGGGGTCGACGCGCTGACCGCCGCGCCCGGCCTCGGCCGCGCTCTCGCACTCGCGGATGAAGTTCTTCTCGAGGGGGTCGTGCACGGCCGGCCGTCCCAGGCGGCTCACTTCGAGCGTGTGCGGCGTGGCCTCGACGAGGCGGGGCTGATTTGGCCGTCGCTCTGCATCGACGAGGTCGAGGCACAGATCCTCGCTTATCACGCCCGAAGCGCTCGCTATCACATGAGCACCTTCGCCGACCTCGTCGTGGAGCTGCATGCGCGCGAGCGCGCGGCGCGAACGGGTGACGGGATCCCGGCGCGGAGCATTCTTGGTAGCAACCAGGCGATGACTACAGACATGAAACATCTGAGCCTCGTCGCCCTGGGCGCTCGGGTCACGGGGGGCGAGCGGGAGCGCCGGGTGGATGTCTTCTTTGTCGACTCGAAGACCGCAACCACCCTCGTCCTTCGCAAGGAGTGGACGTTCGCTGAGGGCGAGGACGTGCCCAATGGCGATGTCCTCGCCAGACGAAGAATCGCGGCGGACGCGAATCTCGCGGCTCTTGCCGGAGGCACCGTCGTCAGCCAGGCCGCACGGCGACGAGCGAATCGCCTGCTCGAACTCAGAGCGCGAAGAGGCGGCCTCGGGGGCACGAAGGTGTTCGCGAGTGAAAACCGCTGGGATGAGCTACCCGAGAGCCTGCGAGTCACGGACGTCGACGCCCTCGCAAGAGACCTCGCGGCCCAACCGCCACGAATGCTCAGGCCGCGACTACTGGCAGACGACCTTCACGTCTTTGCCCTCGGGAAGATCGGCGATGTTGCCTACGCGCCGGGCGAACAACAACTGACCGCCATCGTGGCGGACCCGCAAGACAACGCGTTCTGGCTGCGCCTGGTCCACCGGCGCGCAGCCCCCGGTGCCCTCGATCTGCTCGCTCATCTGCTGTCCAGAGAGAAGGGCGAGCCCCGTTATGTGAGCGGGACGGTGCGGCGGACTGCGCACGGCCTGGTGGTCACCCCGATTGCAGTTCTCGCGGATGAGCTGCACATCCTCGACCTCGCGCCTGCGGGGACCCAGCATCCGATGGAGCTCGAAGACGACGAGCCATCTTCCGATAGAACGACTGAGGCCCTGCGCCGGGCCGGAGACCTCCTCGCCGAGGGTGCACATAGGGGCCTCCGGCATCTGTCGCCCACCTACGGCGAGCGGATCGCGGCAGCCGCGGGACATCTTTCTCGGGTCGGACTCTCGAAGACCGCGGCGCGGATCGGCGCCGTCGCAGGGGCGGTCCGCACGGCCCAGGCCAACGGAGAAGAGGCAGCGGAGCAGCACGCAGCGCGCACTTGGGTCGACGCGCTGCTCCGGGTACGTCTCTGTGAGGAGATCATCTGATGGGGATTCCTCGACTGACCAGGGTGCAGGCGCCGAACACTGAGGGGGGCCCGGCATGATTGCAGAGCTGCCCGACCACCTCGTTCGCAAGATACGACCGCGCCGCTCGGTGCCCGGGTCCGCGAAGGCGCTTTCACGGCGCGCTGTCGCTTCGCTCCGGAAGAAGATGGCAGGGCGCGACGCCAAGGGGCGCCTGCGCGTGCTCGAGAAGGGCCTCGGTGAGGGGCCGGACCCGGAGCTGGCCCCGATCCACGAAGCCGCCCTCGCGCTCGTTCGGGATCTCTCTGCCGAGGCCATTCAGGGCGCAGAGCTCGACGTACTCGCCGCGGCCTCGCTCTTCACGAGGCGTGCCGACGGTAGGGTGCCCATTTGGGCCAGTCTGGTCGCGAGCCGGAGCCTCTCGGACGCGGTGGAGGTCGCAGCAACGGGTCTCCGATTCTCGCTCGGCGCTGCCAGCGCCGGGTGGATGACGGCCGTCTATCTGATGAACCGAACAGACGCGAGGGGGTGGATCGATGACGGGATCGCCCTGCGTCATTTGGTCTGTTCGGCCCCCGACGAGGCCTACGCAGAGGCGCGCGATCGAGCGCTCGTCCTCCGCCCCTCTCTAAACCTGCTCGACCGCGCCTATCTCGCAGACCTCTTCCCCGACGAGCCATGGGCAGACGAGGACCTTCGAGCGTTGCTCGACGAGAACAACCCGCATATCCGCCGCTACGCCAATCTCCTGAGCGCAGCCCGCGAGCCAGCGCTCGTGAGCGCGCTTTGCGCGAAGTCATCTCATGACGTCGGTGAGCTCGCGCTGGACATCGTCTGCGGTATCGAAGCCTCCGCTGCGATAGAAATACTCCGGGGCGTGCTGCCAGCGATGCTGGTCAAACCGCAGTACGGGCCCCTCCTCAAGACACCGCCACGCAACATCGCGACGGCGCTCGGGCTCTTCCGCACGCGAGAGGTCGCCGAGATCCTCGCGCCTCATCTCGGCAGCGCGATTCTCGGACCTGTCGTCGCGGCCTTCTTTCAGGACAACCCGACGCTGATGGATGTGCTCGAGACGCATGCCACTGGCCGTGGGGGCCGCGCCGCCGCCGAGCGGCTCAGGGCTCAGCGGAGCGGCAATGACGCGGACGCTGGACCGGAGGCCGCGGACGACGACGTGCCGGCGATCCTCCGCATGCGCCCATGGCGGCCGCGGAAGAAGAAGGACAAACCCGCCACGACCGTGCTCGAGGGCGTGACGCTCCCCGAGGACTACGAAGAGAGAGTCGACCTTCAGGGGGATCCCTCTCCGTGCCCCGCTTTGAGCGAGGCACGCGAAATGGATGCCGGAGAGGTCGAGACGTGGCGAGAAGAGGTCGAGGCCAAAAAGTACGCCTGCGCCGATTACGTCTACACGCGTCAGCGAAGGTCTGGCAGCAACTACATTCGCGTTCCGAGTGACCTCGGGCTCAGCGCTTGGAACGAAGGTCGAGCTCGCTACCTCTCGTCGTCGCGGGTCGCCTGGGTCCGGCATCACGGCCTCGCCGCTCTCCCGGGCTTCATCGCGAATGTCGTGCTCCAGAGCCTGGACTACGAAGGGGCAGACGACTACTTCGACGCGCTCGCGAGCTTCGTGTCTCCACGCATGGCGCCCTCGATCGCCATGATCGCCGCACGTCGAAAGAAGTTTCGCCCGCGGGCGGAGCGTTGGCTGACACGGCACGCGGATGTCGCGGCGCTGGGGCTCATTCCTCCTGCGGTGGGAGCGACGGGGCCGGCCCGCCTGGACGCCGAACGGGCGCTGCTCTTCTTGGCGCGCCGCGGCGCCGATGCCGCGGTGAAGAAGGCAGCGGGAGAGTATGGTGAGGATGTCGCCGGCGTGATCGCGGCGCTCCTCGCCCGCGACCCTCTCGCCATCGACGTGAAGCCGATCAAGTTGCCGAAGTTTCTGAGGTCCGCCGATCTGCCCGCGGTGCGCCTGGAGAGCGGAGCACGCCTGCCAGCGGAAGCACGCGACGGGCTAATCGAGCTCCTCTCCATCGCGCCAGATGGCTACCCGGGCATCGAGCTGCTCGGTGAGGCGTGTGATGCGAGCAGTCTGGCGGCCTTCGCGGCGGCGCTGCTCGAACAATGGGTCCTCGGTGATGCTCCAGGGCGGCACGAGTGGATGCTTTCCGCCGCCGTTAGCTTCCCATCGGAGGCAGCGACCCGTCGCCTCGCTGCCCTGGCGCGCGATTGGGCGCGACGGAAGAAGGTCAAGGCGAGGCGGGCGTGTGGGGCATTGGGCGCCCTCGGCACTGACCTCGCGCTTCTGCACCTCGGGCATATCGCCGAGACCTCGCGGTTTCAGGACCTCCGGGACGACGCCCGTGCGATGCTCGACGATGCCGCCCGCGTCCGCGGGCTGACGCGAGACGAGCTCGAGGATCGCAGCGTGCCGGACCTCGGCCTCGACCCTGACGGAACGCTCACGCTCTCGTTCGGCGGCCGTACGTTCGCCGTCACCTTGAACGAGAGCCTCATCGTCGTGGTTCGAGATTCGGACGGCAACGGCCTGCGGGGGCTGCCGAGGACGCGCAAGGAAGACGATGTTGATGCAGCCAAGGTCGCGCGAACGCGTTTCAAAGAGCTTCAGAAAGACGTCGCCTCCATCGCGACGCGTCAGATCCGGCGTCTCGAGCGGGCCATGGTGGATGGCCGATGGCTCGAGCAGGGAGACTTCCTAGCTCTGGTGGCTAGGCATCCGGTGCTGATGCACATCGCTCGGGGGCTCGTCTGGGAGGCTCACGCAAAGAGCGGTGATTCGCGGACCTTCAGGGTCGCGGAGGACGGCAGTCTCGCCGATCTGGACGACGACGAGACCACGCTGACCGAAGGCGAGTCTGTGCGCATCGCCCATCCCGTCCGGACCAGAGACCTGAAGACGCAGTGGCTCCGCCGTTTCGAAGAGTACGAACTCCTGCAACCTTTCGAGCAGATCGGGCGGGCGACCTTTGCGCCGACCAAAACAGAGCGTGCAGAGAGCGCTTGTCATCGGGCCGAGGGACGAGAGCTCGCGCCGGAGAAGCTCCTCGGTCTCCTCGAAGCGCGCGGCTATCGACGAAATGACCGCGGCTTCCCGACGCTCTAC
>QMMC01000172.1 GCA_003647065.1 Deltaproteobacteria bacterium
CACCGCCTCGTAGAGGTCCGCCGGGTACCCGCTGCTCACCGCGGGTCCATGGCCTTCAAGCATTCGTAGGCGGCGTACTTGTAGCTCTCGGCGAGGGTCGGGTAGTTGAAGACCATGTCGATGAAAGCATCGACGCGGCCACCCTCGATCATGATGGCTTGGCCGATGTGCACCAACTCGGAGGCGTGCTCGCCGACGAGGTGCACCCCGACGACCTTGCGACTCGACCGCTCGACCACCAGCTTGGTCATCCCATCACGGTCCCCGGCGATCGCCCCGCGGGCGTTGTCGCAATAGAGCGCGCGACCGACGACGACGTCGAGGCCCGCTTCTTTCGCCGATGCCTCGGTGTGCCCTACGGCGCTGATCTCGGGGATGGTGTAGATGCCGTAAGGAAGCATTGTGGCGACCTCGCGTTTGTATCCGATGTCGAAGGCCCGACACACGGCGACGCGACCCTGCTCCATCGACGTGGACGCGAGGGCAGGAAAACCGACGACATCGCCGGCGGCGAGGATGTGGGGCACCGCCGTCCGGAAACCGTCATCCACCTCGAGATATCCGCGGGCATTCGGCGCGAGGCCGGCCGCTTCGAGGCCGAGGTTGCGCGTGGCCCCGACGCGGCCCGCCGCGAAGAGGCAGTCTTCGGCGACTAGGGCCTCGGCGCCGGGAATGTCCACCACGACCTCGTCACCCTCGCGGTGGATGTGCCCCCACCGTGTGCCGAGGAGCACCTCGACGCCCAGGTGTTCGAGGGCATCTTGGAGGTGGTCGACAACCTCGTGGTCGAGGAAGGGCAGGATCTCTTCGCGGGCGTCGACGAGGGTGATGTGCACGCCGAGGGCCGCGAACATGCAGGCGTACTCGCAGCCGATGACCCCGCCGCCGAGGACGATCATCGACCGGGGCAGGCGGGTGATGGTGAGGATCTCGTCGGAGTCGTGAATCTGGTCATCGGCGAAGTCGATGCCCTCGGGCTGCCGCGGGGTCGAGCCCGTGGCGACGAGGAAGAAGCGCCCCTGAACGCGCTGCTCACCCTCTTCGGTCTCGACCACGACCGTGTGGGGGTCGGCGAAGCGGGCGTGCCCCTTCAGGTAATCGATGCCGTGGCGCTCGAGGTTGCCGTAAATGCGGCGGACCTCCACCTCGGCGATGTGGTCCTTTCGCTGCATCAGGACCGGCACCGTGGCGTCCGCCTGGAGCTCGACGGAGAGCCCGTAGAGCTGCCGGCTCCGGTGACCAGAGAGGTAAATGGCCGTCTCCCGGAGGGTCTTGCTGGGCAGGGTGCCCGTGTGTACGGCCGCGCCACCGGGAGCCGGGGCGCGGTCGATGACCAGGACGCTCTGGTCGAAATACGCGGCCTGGGCCGCGGCTTTCTCCCCTGCGGGCCCCGAACCGATGACGACCAGGTCGTATTTCTGCTGAACCACGGAGCGCAGCATAGCCGAAGCGGCCGGCTCCGAGGCAGGTCCTCTCAGAGAGTCGAGCCGGTGAGCGCGTACTCCGCGTCGCGGTAGCCGCGGACCATGACATGCACGGTCGCCGGGGCGGGAAGTTCGACGTCGCAGGCCTCGTTGGCCGAGGACTTGTAGGGCCGGCAGTCGTAGATGCTCACGGTCGGCGCGTCACCGATGCGCACGTAGAGGTCGGCGTCGCCGGACCCGGTCATCTCGAAGCGGTAGCTGCCCGCGGCGAGCTGCGGCGTCTCGAAGCGATGCTCTTCGTTGCGAGCGACGGGCCCGCCCTCTTCCATGCCCTCCCAGGCCGCCGGGGGGGGGCTCGTCGGGGTCGCCGCCGCCGGGGACGAAGGTGTTGTCGTGCTCGCCGGAGACGAGGACCACCTGGTAGTCGGAGATGTCCGCGAAGATTTGCTCGTAGGTGTGTGGGTTCTGGTCGTCGGCGAGGCCTCGGATGAGGGCCATGGTGGCTGCGGGCATCTCGCGGAAGAGGGCGGGCATCGCGTTCATGACGATGTCCACGTACTTCGAGCCTTCGGGGTCGTCCGAGTTCACGGCGGCGTGGGCGGTGTAGAGCGCGTCATCGACGTAGGCGTAGGTGTCGCAGCCGTTCATGAAGACGATGGAGTACTGCCCGGTCCGCCACTCGCCCTTGCGCGCGAGGGCCCGGATGTTTGCTCCGAGGCCCGCATGGCCGTTGTAGATGATGAGGTCGGCCTCGGGGGTGAGCTCGGCGTAACGCTGGTTGAACTCGGGGCCCGCGGTGCGGACGTTGTCGACGAGGATCGCGACGACCTCGATCGTGGTGCCGTCGGCGCGGGTCGCCGAGAAGGTGACCTCGGGGGCCTCGACGCCGGGGTTCCGGGGCACGTCAGCAGGCTCGGTGACGACTTCGAGGGTGCGCAGCTCCTTGGCGACCTCCTCGAGGAACCGGTTGTACGCCCGGATGCCCGCGTCGGAACTGCTCGTGGCGTCGTCCTCGTACTTGCCGAAGATGGCGACGATCTTGAAAGCGTCGTCCTCCCAAACCTTGTCGTACTCGGGGAACATGCCGGTGGTCTGGATGGGGCTCGGTCCAATGTCGGCGATCGTGACCACCAGGTCTTCGGCCTCGAGGTGACAGTTCCGCTGGGCAGGACGGTAGTAGTACCAGTAGATGCCGGCGGTCACGTCGTGGGCGCCATAGTCCACGCACGAGTGGGAGTACTTCTCGGTGAACGCCTCCTGGCCACCGGAGCTCACGTCGAGGGGCAGCTGGAACTCGTAGTTCGCGGGGATGTTGTCGCGGTCCCCCCAGGCGACGGGCATGACCGCGTTGTAGGTGAGGTGTACGCGACCGTCGGGGGTCTCACCGACCACGACGTTCGAGAGCTGCACGCTGTCGAGGCGTCCGATGGAGTTGTCCCCATTGAGCTGGCCCACCGTATAGAGGAGCTGGTCCTCGATCTGCTTCTCGGGGTTCCAGCTGCTGTCGGTGATGAGCTCGCCGCTGAACTTGAAATCGAGAAAGAGCGCCTCGGCGCTCGTATCCGCCTTGAGCGGGTCCGCCTTGGTGATGTCGGCGGCCTCGGGGCCAGGGCCCGTCGGGGCGGCGCAGGCCAAGGCGCCCGAAAGGGCGAGGAGTGAAGAGAGCTTGGTGAGACGTGTCTTGGTGGTTCCCCCAGAGGTGAGTCCCCGCTAGAGCACCCTTCGTGCCAACCCAACGGGGCCAATTCGGGGCGTTTTTGCGGGGTTCATTGACCTCAGTGGCGACCCGAAGTGGCTAGAAGATCAGCCAAAGCGAGGCTGGCTGGCCGCTCAGCCGGCCGATTCACATCCAGAAAACCCGACAACGGCTCCGGTTCCCGAGCAACGCGGGCAAGGCAGTTCGTGGCACAATCTCTGCAAACGTCCCCCCCATGGCCCGCCGTCACCGATTTTCTTCGCTCCTCCTGCTCACCTCCCTCCTCGGGACGGGATGCGCGATGGCGGGGCCCGCCGACGGTTCGGGCGACTCGGACACCAAGGCCGACTCGCACCGCCCCTCCGTCCCGGCACCCGCCCTGGCCTCGGCCTACATCGCCGCCCTGACCAGCCACGCGGTGACCGCAGACCTCGACGGAACGAACCGCGAGACTTTCGATAGCCGGGTGGACGGGTTCGTCATCCCGATCACGACCGACGAGGGCGTCACCCTCTACTTCCAACCCTGCCACATCGAACTCCCCGAGGTCGGCGGCCGGAAGCCGAGCCTCGACGACGTCACCGTCCAGGCCCGTCCGGCGGTCGAGCTCGCCGCGACGTTTTCCGAAGACGCTGACGGCCAGCTGGCCCTCGCGACCGAGAGCGGCGCGCTGCTCCTCGGCGTCGAGCTCGAGGACGCCATCAACGACGAGCTGCCGACCTCCGGCGACGACCCGCGGGTCGTCGACCACGACGCCGACGACGAGCCCGGGGTGACCATCGGCATCGTGGGCTTCGAAATCTACCTCGGGGCCCGGGCGCGCATGTGGATCTCAGGAGACGTCGACCCCACGACGGGCCTCATCGCGGGGGAAGCCGACCTCACCATCGACGCCGAGATCTACGACGACTCGATCCCCTTCGTCGATGCCCGAGCGAACGCCGAAGAAGCAAAAAACGACGACAGCCGCGAGGTGGTCGAGAGCGAGACCGCCTTCGAGTTCGTGCCCGTCAGCGAAGTCCCGGTGAACTGCGCCGCCATCGGCTTCTGAACGCGCCTCGACGCTCAGTAGTGCCAAGGAAACTTGGAGAACTCCCGTTCGCGCTTGTCCAGGAAGGCGTCCCGGCCTTCTTTGGCTTCGTCACTCGCATACGCGAGGCGGGTGGCTTCGCCCGCAAAGAGCTGCTGCCCGACCATTCCGTCGTCGGTCATGTTGAAGGCGTACTTGAGCATGCGCATCGCCGTCGGGCTCTTGCTGTTGATCTCCTTCGCCCATTCGAGGGCGCGGTCTTCGAGCTCGGCGTGGGGCACCACCGCGTTGACCATGCCCATCTCGAAGGCTTCCCGAGCCGTGTAGTCGAATCCGAGGAAGAAGATCTCCCGGGCGCGCTTCTGCCCGACCTGCTTGGCGAGGAGGGCGGAGCCGTAGCCGCCATCGAAGCTGGCGACATCCGCGTCGGTCTGCTTGAAGACCGCGTGCTCTTCGGACGCGAGGGTCAGGTCGCAGATGACGTGCAGGCTGTGCCCCCCGCCGACGGCCCATCCGGGTACGACGGCGATGACGATCTTCGGCATGAAACGAATCAGCCGTTGCACCTCGAGGATGTGCAGGCGCCCGAGGCGGGCTGTATCGACCCCCTCGGCGCCTTCGTACTTGTAGCCATCACGCCCGCGGATGCGCTGGTCACCGCCGGAACAGAAGGCCCAACCGCCATCCTTCGGCGACGGCCCGTTGCCGGTGATGAGCACGCAGCCCACGTCGCTCCACTGCCGGGCATGATCGAGGGCCCGATAGAGTTCGTCGACGCTCGGTGGCCGGAAGGCATTGCGCACCTCCGGCCGGTCGAAGGCGATGCGGACCGTGCCGTGGTCCTTGGCCCGGTGGTAGGTGATGTCCTGGAAATCGAAGCCTTCGACTTCGTCCCAGCGGTCGGGGTTGAAAATCTCCGAGACCATCTCTGCGTCCTCCTCGCCGGGCCGCTATAGCCCGGAGCGAGCACGTCGTCACCCCTATGGTTGCCCCGACCCCGCCCTTCGGGGAGCATGCGCCTCATGCGCAGCCGGAAGGGATTGATCGGAGGAGGAATCGTCGCCGCGGCGATCATGCTTTGGGTGTTAGTCCGGCCGGGGGACCAGGTCACAGACGAGACGGGATTTTCGTCTTCGAACGGCGCAGACCCGCGAGAAAACGGGCAATCCCACGAGCGAGAAGATGGCCCGGCCCGCGTTGCCCCCGCCGACCCTCGGATCCGGGCCCGGGACCCCGAAGTGAGAGCGCTGGCCCGTACCCTTCGCGAACGAATCGAAAGCGCGCGGACCGAAAGAGAGGGCGCCGAAGCCTCCGCGCCGCCGGACGAGCTCCGCAGCCTCGTCGCGACCGGCGGCTCGTCCATCAATGGCAACCCCGACGCGCCCGGTCGCCTCGACCCGGTGTACATCCGCGAAGCCGTGCGCGAGCTGCAGCCCCTGATCGCCGAGTGCTACGAGCTCGCCCTCGAAGAAGACGACACCCTCGCCGGGCGCCTAGTCCTCGAGTTCGACATCGAAGGGGAACCCGAGGTCGGCGGCGTCGTCGAGGACTCGGCTATCGCCGACGAGAGCACCCTCACCCACCCCACCCTCGACGAGTGCGTCCGGGAGACCATCTACACCCTCGAGCTCCCCGCCCCGGAGGGCGGCGGCATGGTGCACGTCCGTTACCCGTTTACGTTCTCCCGGGAAGGCTCCGAGGAGGACGGCACGTGAGCGCACTGCATCGGCTCTCCGCAGCGACCCTCCTGATCGCCCTCGGCGTTCTCCTCTCGTTCACGATTGCAGCTTGCGGCGCCCCGGCCGGAGCCAGGCGCACAGACGACGACTCGGAGTCCAGCGGCGACGAAGACGACGGCGAGGACGAAGATGACTACGAGGACGACCTCGCGATCACCGGCGGACGGTGGGCGCCCCGGGCCTCCATTGCCCGGGTAGAAGACATCCCCCGGGCAGGTCTGGTCGAAGAACGCCCCAGCCGAACCGGCGCGGTTCGAGTCATCGCGCTCCTGCCGGTGGATGGCACGGGAAACCACATCATCGAGTTGATCGGCCTCCCCGCCCTCGCCAGGGACCAGGTGGTCGCGTCCCTGCGCGCCGCCCACGACACACCACGGTGGTCCGGATGCACCGAGGTCGTCTTCGTCGCCGATGGCGAGCAGTACGCCATAGACGATGCTGTCCACGAACTGGGGGTCAGTACCCTCGGCGTGATGGAGGCGATTCAGGGTCGCATCCCCCTGGCCCACCTCGAAGCCGCGGCGGCGGGTGAGGCGCTCTCCGTGAAGAGCTGCGAAGAGCAGTGGGAGCTCGCCTCTGGGCCGGCGATGCTTCTCGATTTTGTGCAGCGGTTCCAAGCGCTCCGGCCAGCCCAAGAGGAAGAAGACGTGAGTCCCGCTGCAACAGAGAGCCCGAACCCTGCTATCGTCGATTCACCCTGACCATGGCGCTCCTCAGGCCCTCACTCTCGACGCTCGTATTCCTCCCTCTTCTGATGGTCGGCTGCGGCGACGACGGCGACACCGGTGATTCGGGCGCCGTCGACTCGGGCGTCCTCGACAGCCGCGTGGACTCGGGGGCGCCAGACACGGCCCCGCCGCCGCTGGTGATGCTCCCCGATACGCGGGAGGCCTGCGCCGACCGGGAGCCGCTCAAGCGGCCCTTCTTCGGGGACCTCCACGTACACACGGCCCTCTCCTTCGACGCCGTGACCTTCGATGTGCGCACCCGCCCCCGAGACGTGTACGCCTTCGCCCGGGGAGCCCCCCTCGAGTTGCCCCCCTACGACGGGACCGGCGCAGCGACCCGCCAGGTGACCATCGACCGGCCCCTCGACTTTGCGGCGGTGACCGAACACTCGGAGTTCCTCGCCGAGACGCCGCTCTGCTGGACCCCGGGCACCGAGGCCTATGACTCGCGGACCTGCACCAGCTACCGAGAGGGAGACGCGACGATCGGCGACTTCGGCGCCCTCACCGGCGTCTTCCTCACCAATCCGCCACGGCGCCCCCCGCTCTGCATCCTCGAGCCCGAGCTCTGCGCCGCCGCCCTCGGCGACAGCTGGACCGAGATCATGGATGCCGCCGAGGAGGCCTACGACCGCACCAGCGCCTGCGAGTTCACGTCCTTCGTGGGCTACGAGTGGACCGGTGCCCCGGCCGGGTCGAACATCCACCGCAACGTGATCTTCCGCAGCAGGACCGTACCGAGCGTTCCGACGAGCTACGTCGAAGCCTCGCGGCCCGAGCCGCTCTGGGATGCCATCGACCGAAACTGCCGGGACGCCAGCGAAGACTGCGACGCGCTCATCATTCCGCACAACTCGAACCTCGGCGCGAGCCTCATGTTCGTGCCCGAAGACATCGGCGGAGACCCCTACGACGAGGCCCTCGCGACCCGCCGCGCGGCCATGGAGCCCATCGTCGAGATCTATCAGCACAAGGGCGCGTCCGAGTGTTTCGTGCGCCCCGACGACCCCCTCGGGAGCGAAGACGAGCTCTGCAACTTCGAGCAGATGCACGCCGATCTCTGCACCGGCGCGGCCGACGACTCGGAAGACTGCGTTGACCTCTGTTCCGTCGGCGGCGGCATCGGCTTCCTCGGCGGCTGCGTCGAACCCGGTGACTTCGTCCGCGGTGCCCTCCGGAACGGGCTCTCTGAGCTGCGCCGGGTCGGCGCCAACCCCTTCCAGTTCGGCTTCATCGGCAGCACCGACTTCCATAACGGCAACGCCGGCGGCACCGCCGAGGATGCCTGGCCCGGCGCCCAGGGTGACAGCGACGACGACCCGGAGGAGGCTCTGAAGGTCGGCGGCACGCCCCTGGTGCGCGGCTTCACCGCATCCCCCGGCGGCCTCGCAGTCATCTGGGCCGAAGAAAACACACGGGAAGCGCTCTTCGACAATCTCCGCGCGCGTGAGGCGTACGCCACCAGCGGCACGCGCATCATCCTGCGCTTCTTCGGCGGCTTCGGGTACGCGGCGGACCTCTGCGACGACCCCGATCTGGTCACGACGGGCTACGCCGATGGGGTGCCGATGGGCGGCGAGCTGACCGCAGCCCCGGCGGGCACCGCACCGTCCTTCGTGCTCTCCGCGCTCCGCGACGCCATGGGCACCCAGCTCCAGCGCATCCAGGTCATCAAGGGGTGGATCGACGCCGCCGGCGTCACCCACGAAGAGGTCTACGAGGTCGGCGGCGATCCCATGAACGGCGCCACCGTCGACACCGCGTCCTGCACCCCGGCGGGCCCCGGGGCCGACGCCCTCTGCTCCGTGTGGACCGACCCAGACTTCGACGCCGCAGAAGCCGCCTTCTATTACGCCCGGGTCATCGAAAACCCCACCTGCCGGTGGAGCCAATACCTGTGCAACGACCTCTCCGTCGATTGCGCGACCCTGTCCACCGACAGCCCCTACGCCGCCTGCTGCGACTCAGACCGCGCTCAGACCATCCAAGAGCGCGCCTGGAGCAGCCCCATCTGGTACACGCCCTGACCTCGCTGGGGGACGGTATAAACTTTCTCACTTTCGCTTCGAAAGTGAGAAAGTTTATACCGTCCCCACACTCAGGAGCGTGAGGCTCGCACTCACGGCCGAGGTCACGAAGGCGGCGACCTGATCGCGCTGTGTGGCGGCGTCGCCGTGGAGTTCGTCGCCCCGCAACAGAGCGCCGACCCAGCCTTCGGTGTTCCAGTGGCCGCCGCCTTCGAGCTTCGGCAATTGGTCGGCCGGCGGATAGGGCCAAGGGGTGATGTAGAAGTACGGGACCGACACGCCGCCGTCGCCGGGGGTCATGCCGACACCGACGCTGCGCGCTTCTTCGGCGTCGGTGGCGCCGGCCGGGTCCAGCGAGATCAAGGTCGCGATGTCGAAGTGGTGAGGCCAGCACCTCACCTCTGCGGCGTGCTCGTGGAGGGCGGTGACCTGGTCCAAGACCCGAGCGGCGTTGCCGAACCACCGGGCGAGATCGTTCAGATCACTCGTGGCGACATCTGGGACCGGCGCGCCCTCCCCTATGGGGTGTACGGGAAGCTCGTGCTCGGGAAGTTTCACCTCGCCGCCCAGTTCGCCTCCGAGCCACGAGCGTGCTTCGTCGAGCGTAGCCCCGCGAAGGGCCATCTCGCCGGCGACCGTTCCGTCGGCGGCCAGCACGAGCAGACGGAGCCCGCCCACGTCTAGCGCGGCGCGCCGTTCGTCGGGCAAGACCACCCCCGCCAGCAGCTCCTGCTCAGCCAGCCACGAAAGGCTCGTATGGCTGAAGTCGTCCATGGCGGGTGCGAGGCTGGCGCCCGCGGCGCTCGGCAGCTGAGCCAGCCAGTGCACGACGAGACGGGCTTCACGAAACGCCGAGGAGTCGCCGGAGGCCAAGCGCTCGAAGCCCTCCAAGTCACGGGCCGCGGTCACAGAGGCGTCACCCCGGCGTAGCGCACGCCCGTGAGATAGGCGAGGTCCCGGTCCCAGGTCGTCAGGTCGCCCGTCCGAAACTTCGACAGGTGGTCGTGACCGCACGCCCGGGCCAAGACCTTCATCAGCTCGACGGTCGCCTCGAAGTAGTTGCCGAGCTGCTGGGCCGAGCGCTGCACATCGAGGCGCGACCGCAGCTCGGTCTTCTGCGTGGCGATGCCGACCGGGCAGTTGTTGGTGTGGCAGGCGCGCATGCCCAGGCAGCCGATGGCCTGGAGCGCGCTATTCGACACGGCGATGCCGTCGGCGCCGAGGGCCATGGCTTTGACGAAGTCGCTCTCGGTGCGCAGGCCTCCGGTGATGATCAGGGTCACGTCGCCGGCCTTCTTCGCGTCGAGGTGATGCCGAGCGCGCGCGAGGGCCACCATGGTGGGCACGCTGATGTTGTTCTTGAAGATATTCGGCGCTGCGCCGGTCGCCCCACCGCGGCCGTCGAGGATGATGTAGTCGACGCCCACGTCGAGGGCGAAGTCGAGGTCAGCCTCGATGTGCTGAGCGCTCAGCTTGAATCCGATGGGCGCTCCGCCGGTCACCTCCCGCACCTGGTCGGCAACCCTCCGGTAGTCCGCCGGGCTATCGAGGTCGATGAAGCGCGACGGGCTTATCGCCGGCTCTCCCACGTCGAGGCCACGGACGGCGGCGATCTTCTCGCTGACCTTGTGGCCGGGGAGATGCCCACCGGTGCCGGTCTTCGCGCCCTGCCCCGCCTTGAAGTGGAACGCCTGGGTCTTTTGCACCTTCGCGAGATCAAAACCGAACTTCGCCGAAGCGAGCTCGTAGAGATAGCGGCCGTTGGCCTGCTGCTCCTCCGGCAGCATGCCGCCTTCGCCGGAGCAGATGCCGGTCCCCGCCCGCTCGGCGCCCATCGCGAGGGCTACCTTCGCCTCTTCGCTCAGCGCTCCGTAGCTCATGTCGCTAACGAAGACGGGGATCTTCATCGTCAGGGGCTTCTTCGAAGCGGGCCCGATCACCAACTCGGTGCCCACCGCTTCGTCGTCGAGGAGGGGCTTCTGGGCGAGCTGGGCCGTGATGAGCTGGAGGCCGTCCCACTTGGGTAGCTCCTCCCGGGAGACCCCCATGGCCGAGATGGCACCGTGATGACCGACCTTCGACAAGCCGTCCCGGGCGAGGCTCTGGATGTAGCCGTTGTGGGGCTCCGCCGCGATGGGATGGGTATCGGCGTAAAGCCCGAGATACCCGTCCCGGTCGAAGGGCTGCGGGTGGTCCGTCGCGAAGACGCGCACCTCCTCCTCGTCGACGAGCACGGCGTCCTCGTCGACCTCGACCCACGACCGAAATTTCCGAAGAGCTTCGGCGTTGTTGTATTCGCTGACCCCGGTGTCCATCCGGTAGTCCCAGCCGTGCACGCCGCAGATGAGGTTGTTGCCCTCGACGTGTCCGTCGGACATGAGCGCCCCGCGGTGCAGGCACCGACCGTAGAAGACCGACACCTGCTCGTCGTAACGAAGCACGACGAGGTCTACGCCGGCGACGAGGGCGTAGGAGGGCTTGCGGTCTTCGAGGTCGCTCCACTTGGCGACCGTGACCTTCTTCTGCTTTCGGATCTGCATCATCCTCCCCTTTTCTTCGCGTCTCCCCCGACGCGCGAGCAGCCGCTGATGTTACATCTTCGGACCGTGACTGTCCGGCACGCGCCTTCGCTCCGCAGACTGCTAGCATGCGCGCGATGTCCACCGACCCGCCGCTTCCGGAGGTCCTCGCGGCCTACGGCCTCGAATCCGCAAGCATCGAGCCCATCTCCATCGGGCTGATCAACCAGACCTATTTGCTCACCGCGGGATCCAAGCGCGTCATCCTGCAACGCCTGCATCCGATCTTCCGGGGCGAGGTGAACCTCGACATCGACGCCATCACCGAGCGCCTCGCCCAGCAGGGCCTCACCACCCCGCGCCTGATACGCACCGGCGACGGCGCGCCCTTCGTCGCCGTCGACGACGGCGTTTACCGGGTGCTCACCTTCGTCCCCGGCCGCACCATCGAAAAGGTCCCGAACCCCGCCGTCGCTCGAGCCGCGGGCGACCTCATCGGCCGCTTCCACATCGCCCTGCGAGACTTCGACCACGACTTCCACTTCAGCCGACCGGGTGCCCACGATACGCCGCGCCATCTCGAGACCCTCCGCCAGGCGCTCGACGAGCACCGCGAGCACCCCAACGCCGACGCCGTCCTACCCCTCGGCCACGCCATCGTCGCCCACGGCGAGGGCTTGCCAGAGGTCCCCGAACTTCCGGACCGCATCATCCACGGCGACCTGAAGATTTCGAACTTGCTCTTCGACGACGACCTGACCGCCGCCCGAGCCCTCGTGGACCTCGACACCATGGCCAAGTCCACCCTCGCCATCGAGCTGGGCGATGCCCTGCGAAGCTGGTGCAACCCCGCCGGCGAGGAGTCCACCGCGACCCTCGACGAGGCCATCTTCGAGGGCGCCATCACGGGATACGCAGACACGGCCGGCTCGATGCTGACCGACGACGAGGTGAACTCCCTGGTCCCGGGCTTCGAGACCATCGCCCTCGAGCTCGCCGCCCGCTTCGCCGCCGATGCTCTAAACGAAAACTACTTCGGCTGGGACGAAACACGCTTCCCGTCGCGCAGCGAACACAACCGGGTGCGCGCCGCCTCGCAGCTCAGCCTCGCCGTCGCCGTCCGAGACGCCCGAGGGCGGCTCGAGGAAATTGTCGTGGCGGCCTTTCGGCGTTGAGGCCACTTCGGCTGTTGCCGTCCATCCGCTCGGCTTGATGGTCGTCAATCGCAGAGCGCCAGAGAGTCTCAACCTTGCGAGGAGGAGTTCGAATGGCGGGCATCGATGAAATCCTCGTACCAGTCGATTTCTCGGCGTGCTCCGAGGACGTCGTGCGACAGGCCACCGACCTGGCCCAGCGATACCAAGCGCGGCTGCGGATCCTCTACGTGCTCGAGCCCCTCCTCCAGGCAGAGCTGGAAGCCGACCCGAACGCAGGCATGACCGCTTCGGCGGAGGTCCAACTGCGGAACTATGCTCAGGAACGCTTCCCCGAGCTCGTACGCGTCGCCGAAGAGCGCGGCGTCGTGTGCAATTGCTCGCTCGAAAGAGGCCGCGTACCGGACACCATCGTCGCAACGTCTGACCGGCACCACGTAGGCATGATCGTCATGGGCACCCACGGACGCCGGGGGCCCGCCCGCGCCATCATGGGCAGCGTGGCCGCCGCCGTCGTCCGGCGCGCCAACTGCCCGGTGATGACCCTTCGTTTTCAGATAAAAGACGACTGCGAGGAGACCAGCTGCGTGTGGTGCGTCTCCGGCATGACCAAACTGCGACGTTCATTGGAGAATTCAGGAAGCTGCGCCGCGCACTGAGCCGACGAAGACTCAAACCTCGCCCCCCATCCCCCCGGACCGTACCGGCGAAATCTGCGGGAATGTGTCGCACAGCGTCGATCGTTGGTTACGCTAGATGCCGGTGTACTCCCTCGCCGCCACTCTGGTCGTGTCCGGTCTCGCGCTCGCCGCGACGGCGTGTTCGTCGCCGACCCAGAGTGCGGCCGTAGACCCGGTCCCGGGGCCC
>QMMC01000173.1 GCA_003647065.1 Deltaproteobacteria bacterium
CCAGGACGCGGCGGCGGATGGTCGAGCGGTCGCACGGCTGGCTTGGAGGGGACACCATGGGGAAGGACGCACGGCGAGGCGGCGGACTGACGGGGGGCGGAGCTTTTCTGAGAACGATTCTGTCAGTTGCGCGGCGAGGTCCGCGTCTTTGGTGGCATGGGCACGAAGAACAAGAACAAGAAGGCACGGGCGAATCGGGGCAGCCTCAGGGCGGACGCGTGCGAGGAGCCGCGTCTGAGGCTGATTCGTGGGGGCAAGGGAGCCGAGTCCGGAGGGGCCACCGACGACGGTGACGGGCGCGGCGGTGGCGGCGGTGGCGTCCGGACGCGGGGCATCCCCCACGAGCGGGTCTACGACGTGACGTGCTGCGACCCGGGGAAGTACAGGGACCTCCGGGAGGAAGTCGGGTCACTCATCGTGGAGTACGACGAGAAGGGCAAGCCGACGATGGCGATGTTCGAGCCGCTGGACGACGGGGTCGAGAATCTCGATATGGAGGTGCGCTCGGTGAGCATCTCAGGGGGCGTGATCGCCATCGACGAGGCGGATGATGGATGGTTTCGGTTTGAGGTGATTCGGGATGAGCTGGATGATGGGTAGGGGCGCAAGGACCGTGGTCGTCCGGCTCCCGAGCGCCCGCTGTTCCTCACCGAATTCGGTGATACAATGACGCGCATGGACTCATCCAAGGACATCGAGCCGGTTACGACGCTCAAGCGGGATGCGGCGACACTGATCGAACGCGCTCGAAAACGCTCGAGCCCAATCGTCATCACGCAAAACGGCAAGGCGACGGCAGTCCTCCAGGACATCGAGTCCTACGAGCGACAGCGGCGGGCGCTGCTCCTTCTCAAGCTGCTCGCCCGAGGCGAAAAGGACTACGAGGCCGGCAACACGCAGACGCACGCGCAGGTCGGCAAGCAGATCCGCAAGCGCTTGCTTGCACACCGAGAGGAGTAGAATGGCGAAGCGTGTCGTCTGGACCGACGCGGCGGCGGCAGACCTCGAGGCGATAGTCGACTTCGTCCTCGAACGAGACGGGGTCGAGTTTGCCCAGCGGCTCCATGATTCCATCATGCCCGCGGTATCGGGTCTCGCAGACAGTCCCGAGCGCTGTCGCGTGGTTCCAGAGCTCAGGGCAATCGGGGTGAGCGTGTACCGGGAGTTGGTCGTTGCGTCTCATCGCGTCCCGTTCCGCGTCTACGGTCGCGATGTCGTGATCATGGGTGTCTTCGACAGTCGTCGCGACCTCGAGGAATTGCTCATTCGACGGCTGACCGAACGCGCATGAGAAGAGCGCCGTTCGCAGAGTGCGGATGTTTCGTCCGTGACCCATCGCCAGTCGCGACAATGAAATCCCCCTTCGGCGCTCTTGCTGTACGCTGCCACCGTGGATCCCTCCTTCGTTCTAGTCCCTCTCGTCGACGGATGCATCGGCTGGCTCGGCGCGCTGGTCCTCATCGTCGTCGGCAGCGCAGTGGTCGCCAAGGCCGACAAGGGCGCCGGCTTCACCCTGGCCGGCGCCGGCGCCTTGAAGCTCTTGCTCAACTGCTGCGTCGTGGCGCCATCCATGGCGATGCAATTCGGCACCATGGACATCGACCCATCGGTGTTCACCACCAACGCGGTGCTCATCCAACTGCAGCGCCTGGTGTTCTTCGGGCTCCTCGCCTTCGCGATCACGCGCCTGTCAAAGCCCAGCGACACGGCGGAGGTGCTGCCGTGACCGCGTGGATGCACGTCCTCGTCTCCCTCCTCGGAGGCGGGATCCTGCTGACGTTGGGCCTGACCAAGGCCCGGGCCATCGCCCCGGTGGCTGGCTACCTCTTCGCCGGCGCCGGCGTGTTCATCCCGCTCTCCGCCTGCTGCACGACCGGCGCCCTCATGGCCGCCGCCGACACCTCCAACCCCAGCATGGTCATGAACGTGGCGACGCTGCTCGGGAGCGGCGAGGACTTCCTCGCGACCCTCGTCGTGGTCGCGGGCTTCGTGGTGCTCAGCCGCGCGCGAATGGCAGCGCGTGGGATCTAGATGGGCGCTGGGATGGGGCACCGGAACGCGACGCGTGTGAGGGGTCGCCCTCTGCCACGAAGGTCGATGCCCAAGGCGGCGACGGTGTCGAACTCCGCGTGCGTGGACGGGAGGACCGCGAACAAGAACACCGAGTCCCAATCGGCCACGGAATCGTCCGCGTTCAGGACGCCGAGCCAGGTCCGGCCCTCGCTCGTCGCCGCGAGCACCAGCCCGAAGGGCGTGCGGCTCCCGGACATTTCGACGACGCCCAGAGCGCCCGGTGGTGGGGCGATCTCGAGATGCTCCCCGTTGTCGCGAAGCAAGAGCGTGCGGTCTTCCGCCCACACCGACACGTGGTCGTCCACCCAGTAAACCCAGCCGGCACGTCCCGTTTCATGGGTGATTTCTAAGACAAACCGCTCCGCCTCGAGTCGGTAGACGTGGACGACGCCGAGGTTGATTTCGGCGGCGGCGAGCCGTATGCCGTCGCGTCCGGACCTCACGACGCCAAAGCCGTGGCCTCCGAAGTGCTGCTCCGCGAGCATCGTCAGGTCGCGGTCGAAGACCGTTACATCCGTGTTGCGGCGTCCATCGGGGATGGCGAGGACGACACGGCCTTCATCGACGGCGAGGGACGCCGTGGTGCCGATGCCGCTCAGCGGGCCCGCCACGCGCGCGGAGATCGTTCCATCCCGCTCGATACGGAGAATCTCCGTTTCGATGACTTCCGGGTCCGTGAAGTCGTGCTCGACGAACACGTACACGGTGCCGAGGTCGGCCGTCGCCGCTGTCGGCCAAAGGGTATCGCTATCCTCGACGATGACGGCCTCGGTTTCGACCCTCCCCTCGACCTGGGTCATCCAGAGGACCTGCATTGGCCGCGGCCCGACCTCGAGGCGTCGCTCCCCGGTGACGATGGCGCCCTGCCCCGCCAGCGCGTACCCGGCGACGTCGTCGACGAGGACCTGCTCCGTGCGCTCCCACTCTCCGTAGGGGGTCTCACACAGGAGCGTGGGTCGCACGATGACCTCGACCGGAGGCGGGATTGTCGAGGGCGGCGCGTCCCGCGAGGTGCAGCCAGCGACCATGAGACCGCACATCAGAAGCCGTGACATCCTACCCATTCGAATCCTCCAACCAGACAGCTGATGCCATTGCAACGGTTGTACCAGCGAATGGATTTGGCAAATTCGGCCTCGCATCTTCGTCATCGGGCAACCACGGCACAGCGTGGCACGAGGGCGAGACCCCTGGTCAACACTTCCTGACGTAGCCCCACGCAGGCCTCCGCTCCCGGAGTTCTCGGAGGACGACGTGCGCAGGGGCTTGAAGATCCTCGACGCAAACGAGAACGACGTGATCGACTGGGACGAGTTCGTGGGGTGGAGGGGCTCGCGGTGAGGGTTTGAGAGGGGATCGACCCTACTCCATCGAGAATTCTCCCACGGCACGGACCTGCTGTCAGTCGACCGGGCGCATGAACGTCTCGATGACGGCGACGACATCGTCGACACCGTCACCCCGAGCCTCGGTGTGGTATTTTCGCCCGCCCTGCGGGTCTTACGATGAACTCCAAGCTCCCTATCAACCTGGAAGACCTCCTTCGGCAGCGCACCGTCGAAGGGGATCGTATCGAGTACAAGGCCGGCTGGAACCCGGATCCAATCCTGCGGACTCTCTGCGCCTTCGCCAACGACTTCGAGAACCTGGGTGGCGGCTACATCGTTATCGGCCAGGACTGCGATGACGCGGGGCGTCCAGTTTTTCCGCCGAAGGGGCTCCCGGACGAGCAACTGGACCGCATCCAACGCGAGCTTCTGCAGTACTGCAACCAGATCCGGCCGCCGTATTTTCCGACGCTGAGCCTGGAGCAGGCAGAGGGCCAGAACCTCATCGTTCTCCGAGCGCCGGGCGGTCAAGCGCGGCCGTACAAGGTCCCGAAGAACGTCACCGCCAAGCATCGAGAGCCGCGTTACTTCATCCGGCGTTACTCCAGCACCATCGAAGCCAAGGGTGAAGACGAACGCGAACTCATCGGCCTCACCGCAACCGTTCCATTTGACGACCGCGTGAACCAAGAGGCCCAGGTCGACGATCTATCGCCGAAACTGATGCGCGAGTTCTTGGACGAGGTTGGCAGCGGACTCGCCGACGACACGGATAGCCTGTCCACCGAGGCCCTGGCTCGGCAGATGCACGTCGCCCGTGGGCCTGATGAAGATCCACTCCCAGTGAACGTGGGGCTCCTCTTCTTCAACGAGGAGCCGAGGCGCTTCTTCCCGGTCACTCAAATCGACATCGTGTTCTTTCCCGACGGCGCGGGCGGTGATCGGTTCGAGGAAAAGGAGTTCACCGGGCCGCTGGGCGAGAGCACCCGCGACGCAATCTCGTTCATCGAGCGAAACTACTTGAAGCAGACGGTCATCAAGCATCCGGATCGCCCAGAAGCCGAGCGGCTGTGGAACTTCCCTCTGGCGGCCGTCGAAGAGGCCATCGTCAACGCTGTCTACCACCGCTCCTACGAGATTCGAGAACCCGTCGAGATCCGCATCAGCTCGGAGGACCTGGTCGTGCTGAGCTTCCCGGGACCAGACCGCTCAATTCGATTGAGCGATCTACGCGTCGGTAAGGGGGTCGGCCGCCGCTACCGTAACCGTAGAGTCGGCGAGTTTCTCAAGGAGCTGGAGCTCACCGAGGGCCGGTCGACCGGCGTTCGCAAGATCCTCCGCGCCATGGAACGCAACGGCTCCCCGCCGCCCGAGTTCGACACCGACGAAGCCCGCAGCTACTTCCTGCTCCGCCTGCCAATACATCCGAAGGCCGGAGCTCAATCTGAGATTGGCGAGCCTCGAGGGACCAAGTCGGGACGAAGTCGGGACCAAGTCGGGACCAAGTCGAAGATGTCCCCGGAGCAGGACCAACTACTTGAAATCGCACAAGACCCCATCTCTCTCCAGGAGCTGATGGTCCCATCCGGCCGCACGAGCCGGACCAAGTTTCGGGACCAAGTCGTGCGACCGCTCCTCGACGCGGGGCTCCTCGAGATGACGATCCCGGACAAGCCGCGTAGCCGCTTGCAGAAGTACCGCATCACCGACCTCGGGCGCGCGCGTCTCGAGGATGAGGCGTAGTGAGCGAGTCAGTGCCCGATCCGCCCGCCATGTCGGATTCCTCTCCCAGCCGCACACCCGAAACCGCCCAAGAGCGATGGCAGGACGCGGTCACTCGAAGGGTACGTACCCTCGCTCGGACGGGCCCATTGCATGCGGCGGAGCGCTCGAAGCACCTGCGAGACCTCGACCTTTCCAATGTCGATTTCCGCTCCCTGTCCCTTCGCGTCCTCGACGTGGTCATCGAGGAGATGGGGCTCGGGAGCGGGGCGGCACGCGATGAGGTCGTCGAGGCGCTCGGAAGAATGCTCGCGTCCAACGCCCCGACGATCGAGGCCGCAGATGCACAGGTCATCGCGGACCTGACCGTGGACGCCCTGCTCAACGAAACACACCGGCGTCAGGCGTTCTCGGAGCTCTACATCGATTGGACCCAAGACGAGCCCGTCTCGCGCGAACTCTTGTGGCACCTGCTGCGCGAGGTCGAACTCCCCGACGGACGCTTCGTCCTCCGCGCCACGACAGAAGGCATCAACGTCTATACCGGCATGCTCGAGTACGACGTGCAGGATGCACAGGTCGCCGAGGAGGCGGTGCTGCACGCTCAGGTCAAGCGTGGACGCATCCGAGATGCCGTGCGCACGGCACAGAACGCCCGACTGCGGAGCATCGAGTATCAGGAAACCCTCGGCCGTGTGCTCCGCCTCGTGCAGCGCGATGTCGCCCAGGTGAGCTGGCACGAAGACATGGCGGCGCTCCTCGACGGTGCCCGAGATCACCTCGATGACCGCCTCGAGACCGAGCGACAGCTCGTCGACATGGTGAGCCAACGTGTCGATGATGCTTCGGATGCCGATGCCCCGCGCCTCGCCGAGCTCATCGACATCCTCCAGGAATGCCAAGGGCGGCACTTCCGCCTGCACCGCGAGGTTATTCAGGCGAGCAATGTCTTCCTCGATGAGCAAGAGCGGCAGTACTTTCGCCCGCGAGAAATACTCCGGCTGCCCGATTTAGAGGCAGATGTCCTCGCCCCCGCACTCGAACTCGCTTCGGGCCCCTGGGCGGATCGAGTCGGCGCGCTCATGCGCTGCTTCATACCCGCATCAGCCCAGGCCCTACTCTACGTTCCACAGCTCGCAGACCGCCTCCTCGCGCCACCCCGGGCTGAAGCTCGACCAGACACCGAACTCGAAGAGATCGTGCTCGAGGCGGCCTTTGATGCCCGCCCCTTCTTCGACGCAAAGGACGAGGCTCACGTCGAAGACGTGCTGAGCGACCTGCCCGAAGGCGGGGCGTCGCTGTCGTCCCTTCTCGACCGCCTCCGGCAGGCCGAGGGGACCTCCCGCGCGGAGTCGCTCCTCGTCCTGACGCTCCTGCGCACCTTCGACCCGTCGGCCGAGCCGGCCGGCGGTGTCCGCGCCGAGCCCGCCCGACGCACCTTGAATGACCTCAACTACGAAGGCGACGACCTCGTGGTCCTGCGGACGAACCGAGCCTCGTCAGAAGGGACCGCCGCGCCATGAATCCTCGTGACGCGCACGCCCTCGGCCTCCTGCTGCGCTTCGCCCTCACCCGGCGCCTGCGGCCTGCCGAAAACCTCGACTACCGGCGCCTCGTGGAACGGCTTCAGCGGGACGGCGCGTTCGCGGCATCCTTCGGCGAGCTTGCCGACGGCATGGGCCTCATCGTCCTCTCGACCGACGACTACGGAGTGATCCTCGGCTGCCGGGACGATAGCCCGTTCTCCATGCGTCTCACTGACTTCCGCACGAGCATGAAGTCCGACGACCGAGTGCTCTACGGGCTAATCCTTCTGACGATCGCGTCCTGGTGCTTCCCCCGGGCTTCAGAGCTCGACGACTACGGCGAAGGCGTGCGACGGCTGAGCGTGCCCGACGTGACGGGGCACCTCATCGAGCTCAGCGAGCGCCTCGCCGAAAACGCCGACCGAGACGCCGCCGCAGATCACCCCGAGCTCAGGCAAGCGTGGCGCATCGTCCTCGAGGGAGCGGCTTCCAAGCCCACCGCTAGCGGTCGCCGGACATCCACGACCCTCGCGGGACGGGTGAAGTACACCCTACAGAAGTTGGCCGAGCACGGGCTCTTGGTCCCCGCCGGGGACGACAAGAAGGAGTCTTTCAAGACTACCCGCGCCTTTCGTACCCAGCTTCGGGACCTCACCGCCAACGAGGCCTTCGCGCTGGTTCGCGCGGCGTCAGCAGTGGACGAGGACCTCTGATGCCCCGCCTCTGCCGCATACACTTCGCCTCCATCGGCCATCAAGACGCCCGCCTCGCGCCCCTGTACATCGATCTCAGGGAAGAGCGCGGCCAGGCCACGGACTCGGTCCTCTGGCTACGAAACGGCGGCGGCAAATCGTCCGTTCTGAACCTCTTCTTCAGCATCTTCCGCCCAAACCTCAACGACTTCCTCGGAAAGTCCGGTGAGGGGCAGAGCCGCCACCTCGGCGACTACGTGAAGGGCACGGACACGGCCTTCGTCGTCACCGAGTGGGAGCTCGACCACGCCCAGGGCGACCTGAACCTCGGGCATCCGCCGACGCGGATCGTCGGACAGGTCCTCGAGTGGCGGGGCCGTCAGCGGTCGAGCGACACGTCGAGGCTTCAGCGACGTTTCTTCACTCTGCGCACCGACGGGGACCTCGAGTGGTCATCTCTCCCCGTCCAGGGAATCTCCGAGGCACCCGTCGCCTCCGCGGAGGCCTTCGTCGCGTGGCTGCGAAGCCGGGAGGCGGAACGCCCGGCTCGCGAGGTCGTCGTCGAGGAGAATCAAAGCAAGTGGGTGAAGCACCTCGAAGGCATCCACCTCGACCCCGAACTCTTCAAGTATCAGCTGCAGATGAACCGCCGAGAGGGCGCCGCGGACGAGCTCTTTCGATTTACGTCTGCGCGGTCCTTCATCGAGTTCTTCCTCGAGCTCACCCTCGACCCGAAGAACGCCGACCAAGTATCCGCCACCTTGCGAGATTTCCGAGTGAAGCTCGCCCGCCTTCCAGAGCGGAAACTCGAGCGTGACTTCGCCGTGGCCGCCCGTGAGGCGCTCGGACCGCTCCTCGATGCAATACGGCTCCAGAAGACCGCCGAGACCGAGGTGGAGCAGGCGTCGGCCTACGTGCGCTCCGTGGCGGGCGGGCTGAATCAGGCCGCTGACCGACGAGGCGCCGACCGTGACGCGACCGCGGAACGCCTCCAGGCGCACGAGGACGCGCGCCGTACCGCGACCAACGACGAGCGAACCATCCAGCGCTGGGCCCAGGGGATCGAACGCCGGGCAGTACGGCTCGACGTCACCGAGAGCCGGGCCGCCGCGGAGGCCGCCGCCAAGGGCGAGGCAGAGGCCAGGCGTCGACTGCGGCTCCTCGAGGGATGCGGCCCGCTGCGGCGCAGCGTCGAGTTGAACTCCCGGGCTCGGGACCTGCGCGAAAAACTCGCCCAGGAGGAGTCCGACCGGGCGCCGCTCTTCGCACGCCTCGGGCACCACGGCGCGGTGCTCCGGCTCGCCCTCCGGCGGGCAGAGCAAGAAGCGCGCGGTCGCGCGGACAAGTATGGCGCCGAGTCAGACGCCGCCGACGGCCTGAGACTGCAAGCCCAAGAGCAGGCGACGATGGCCGCGGCCAACATCGCAGGGGCCGGGAAAGACCTCGATGCCGCCGAGATGTCCCTCGCCAAGCGTGACCGCGCCCGCGAGCGCCTCGTCAAGGAGGGCGTCTTCGAGGCGCGGGAGCCCGCCGAAGATGCCCAAGACCGGTGGCAAGGCGTCCTCGACCGCGCGGAGGAGCGCCTCGCCGCCGACGAGGCACGGGCCAACCACCTCGAGGCCGAACTCGAAGCGCTCGGAGAACGCCTGCAGGAGGTCAGCAACCAACGGGTCCAGCGGAAGGCCGAGGCCACGGCAGCCGGCGCCGAGTTCGACCGAGCCCGCATGGAACGAGCTGAGCTCGAGGCGGATCCTCTGGTTTGCGGCGTCGAAGAGACCGAGCAAGCAAACGCCCTCGCCTCTGGTCTCGAAGGGCGGCTGCGCGGCGAGGCCTCGGGGGTGGATGCGGCGCGCATCAGGAGCGCCGTCGACGGCGCCGAGGACGTTCGCGCCGCCCGCGGCTGCGAAGAGGAGGGCCTGCTCCCGGCACCCCTCGACGTAGAGCGCGTCAGGGCTCGGCTCCGCGCGGCGGGTATCAACGCTTACCCCGCGGCGGCCTACCTCGCGGAGAACCTCCACGACGACGATGAGCTCAAGGCATCCCTGATCCGCTCCGACCCCGCCCGCTTCTTCGGGGTCCTCGTCCCCCACGAGGAGTGGGCCCGGGTGGCTGCCGTCGAGAGTCTGGCCGCGGGGCTACGGATGCCGGTCACCATCGCGCCCACTTCTTTGAACGCGCCGGAGGGGACAAGCGACGCTATCGTCGTGGGGCCCGGGACGGCGGGGGGCTACCACTACGCCGCGGCGGCCGGCGAGCGCACGGCCATCGAGGAGCGAGTCGAGAGCCGGCGCGAACGCGAGGACCAACTCGACGAACGGTCGAAGCGCCTCCGAAGGCTTGCTGACCGCGTCGAGGCCCTTGCGGAGACGTGGGGGGACGGCCGCTACGATGGGCTCCGCGAGCGGGTCGACATGCTCACCGCCGAGGCCCAGCGCCTCGAGCTTCACGTCGTCGAGCTCGAGGCCGAGCGAATGGCGGCTCGCGGGGGCCTCGCAGACCTCCGGAAGGCACAGGAAGCCTCCCGGCGAGAGCGCCAACACGCCGAGCTCGCGGTGAGTCGCACGACGAGCCACATCGAGCACTTCGAGCGTCACGTCGCGGGGTGGCGCGCAGAGGCAGCCGAAGCACGGTCGCGGGTGCGCCTCGAGACCGAGAACAAGGCCGAAGCCGACGCTGCAATCGCCAAGGCAATGGAGGCACGGGACGGGTTCATGCGCCAGCGCCAGGAGGCCCGTCGGTTGGCGGACGACTGCGTTCGTGAACACGATGGCGTGTCCTACTCGACCGATGCCGGCGCCGGCCCCGATGGGGGGGACCGCAAGCCCTTGCTCCTCGACACGGCACGGTCCCGGTACAACGCCGACCTCGAGGCCTACGAGAGGGAGCTCGGAAACAGTCGAATCCAGGGACAGCTCGACGAAATCGAGAGATCCCAGCGGGAGGCCGAGAACCAGCTGCGACGCATCGTCGACGAGCACATCTCGCGCGCCGACGTCGCGGCGACGAGCGAGCTGGTCGGCGAACACCTCGACGCGCGGGAGCGAGAAGCACGCACAGCCGCCGAAGAGGCGACCGGCGCGCGCCGGGCCGCCGGCGACCGCCACGCCCAGGCTCAGAAAGAGCTAAAGAAGCGCCCCGAGGGGCAGCGCCAGGCCGAGGACCTCCCCACGGACCGCCCCATCCCAGACACGGCCGAGGGCTGTCGACGATGCGGCGACGAGCTGAGAGTCGAGCTCGAGGGGAGCCGCGGCACAATCCGAACTCTCGGCACGGAGATCGCAGATGCGCGCGCCGCCCTGGACGAGCACCGACGGGCTATCGACGCCCTCGTGGTCGGGGTCCAGCGCATCCGCGAGGCGTGCGACGTCGAGCCGGGGCCGGCGACGCCTCTGCCGGAGTCCGCCGAGGAGATCGAAAGTGTCGTCGTCGCAGCAATCCAAAACGTAAAGACGGCTCGAGGCCAGGAGAAAGCGGCCCAGAAGCAGGTCGATCGAGCCGTGGAAGCCGTCCGCGGGGTCGTCCGGGAGCCGCGGTTCGCGAGCCACGAATCGGCGTGGAAGCAGCGCCTCCTGGACGAGGCCGAGGTCCTCGGTCGCGAGGCTCCCCGCTGGGACGCGGGGCTCCGAGAGCGCATCGGTGCCCTCGACCACGAGATCGACAACATCGAGCAGGACCGGCAGGGCATCATCGTCGAGTTGCTGACGGTCGCCGAGGACGGGCTGCGGCTACTGAAGGACGCGGAGCGGGCCAGCCGACTCCCGGACGGCCTCGGGCCCTGGGCCGGCCAGTCGTTCCTCCGGGTGGGCCTCGACGTCCCGGCGGGAGAGGATGAGCGGCGGGCCCGCCTCGAGCCCCTCATCGACGAACTCGTGGAAGCGGGGCGCGTTCCGAGTGGCCTCGCCCTCGCCCAGCAAGCGATCATCCGCCTCCACGGGAGCCGAGGGTTTCGCGTAACCATTCTCAAGCCCGAGGCCTCGCGACGCCTCGATCGGGTGCCGATTGAGGCGATGGTCAACTTCAGCGGCGGCGAACGTCTGACGGCGGCGATCCTCCTCTACTGCACCCTCGTCCGCCTGCGCGCCCGGCGCCGGGGCCGGCGAGGCGGCGTGAGCGGCAATGTGCTCGTCCTCGACAACCCCATCGGGACCTGCTCGAGCGTGCCCCTCATCGAGCTTCAGCGGGAGGTTGCCCGGGCCATGGGCACCCAGCTCGTTTACACGACCGGCGTCGACGACCTCGCCGCCCTCGCACAGCTTCCCAACGTGGTGCGCCTGCGGAATGTGCACCGCAGCCGAAGCACGGGCGACCTCCACGTGACCGTCCAAGAAGGGCACGTAGATGGCCGCGTCGAAGGCCGCGTCGAAGGCGTCCGCATCGCTCGCCGGGAGAGCCCACGGGGGACGAGGGGCGACGAGGCGCTGCCGTGAGCTGCTTCGAGGCCGCACTGGGCCTGCGGGCGGAGGGCCGAGCCCGGGTTCCCCTCGATGAGATCTGGTCCGCCTACCATTGTGCCGAACCAGTGAAGTCCGCCGCGTCTGGAAAACGTGATTCGCTGAGGACCGCGCTCGATGCTCTCGAGCAACGCGGTGTGTTGCGAATGCCCCGGTCGCCGAAACTCTGGGATAGGAGCGCGAAGCCCGCCCTTCCCCATTGGGTGCATCTGACCGCCGGCGCCGCCCACGAGAGGGCCCCCGAATCGACAGTCGCCTGGGCACCCGAACTCGAATTTGCCCGCAGCATTTCGCACCCGATTCAGCAAGCGACTCTGGCGGCCGTACAGCGCTTCCTCGCTGCGGGCGGCCGAGATCGCCCGATGGTGCCCATGCGTGAACGCTCCCTCGAGGTCTTCGGGGACGAGAAAAAGCTCGACCGCTTGATCCACAGCAGCCTCTTTCAGGAGGGCCGCCTCGACCTCGGGCTCCTTCGCTGCTTCGCCGTGTCCCCTCCCCTCGTATGGGAGGAGTACAGCACCCCATCGACGACCGCGCTCTTCATCGAGAACCACCACACCTTCCACTCGTTCAAGCGGTGGAACGAAGACCGCCTCGCCTATCGCGTCATCGCCTATGGCGCCGGCAAGGCGGTGGCCAAAGCCATCGGCAGCTTCACCGACGCCGCCGGTCGCCTCGGCATCGAGCGGATCGAATACTTCGGTGACCTCGACCAGGAGGGCATCACGATAGGCGCGAAACTCGCCGAGGTTGCGGAGCGCACCGGCCTACCGCCGGTCATGCCGGCGGAGCGCTGGTACGCCCTACTCCTGGACCGAGCCACGGCGGTCCAGGACATCGCAGACCCCGGGAGCTCGGTGAGCGCCGACTCGATGCGGTGGTTTTCGCCGGAGCTGCGCGCCCGAATCGCGTTGCTCGTCGAGAGCGGTCGACGGTTGCCGCAGGAGCTCGTGGGCTGGGAAGCGCTGAGCGTTCAGCCGCACTAGGACGGCAACAAGCCGTGGAGCGCGGTGTCCTCGAGCATTTTCGACAGCCGCTGGGTGAGCTCTTGAGGGTCCGTAAACGCATGCTGCCGATACAGCGTCGGGTAGTCGTGGGTCAGCTTCTCATACACCACGCCCGCTTCGCGGGGTGCCACGTCGCCGATCGACGCGACGCGGTCGCGCTGGAACCCGAGCTTGCCGCGGTCGAGGTGGCCGGCTTCGAAGAACGCCCGGGTCTTCTGAGCGCAGCGACAGGGGTTCTCCTCGTTGATGAGACCGCAGTGCCCGTTCATGAAGCTGTGAAGGTCCGCCTTGGCTCGCTGCAGGCGCTTGCGAAAGGCGGTGGGCTTGATGTCGAGGATCTCGGC
>QMMC01000174.1 GCA_003647065.1 Deltaproteobacteria bacterium
GGCGCCGCCGGGCTGATTCTTCATGCCCGTCCAACAACCCGGGGATCACGAAATTCCCGTCAATACGCCTTCTTTTCTAAGTCCCCGAGGTTTGAGGGGATCCCTCAGGTAGCTGCCCACAGAAGATCGCACCGATAGCCGGCGCCATCCCAGGTCCACTGCTGCGCTCGGGGCGCGGGACCACGCGCCGCCTTTTCCCACTGCGCTTCGGTCGGCAGGCCCCGGCCGCCGTCCCACACGCAGAACTCCGTTGCCTGGTCGTAGGAGACCCCCTGCACCGAGAAGCGTGCGCGGCCAGAGTCGGCGTAGAACACGGCTCCCTCTGGTTGACGCGGTACCGTGCACGCCCCTGCAGCAACGCATGACCGATAGCGGTCGTTGGTTACGGGGAACTTGTCGATGTAGTAGCTTGAGACATAGACCGTCGCCACCGGCGACGAGTGACTTGTCGTGAGTGTGTCGTCGCCCCGGACGAAGTCCCCCGCCGGAATGCAGACCTCCTCGGCCTCCAACGGAGACACCCGCGGAACACCACCGCATTCATCGACGCACTCCGCGCCACTATCAACCTCCCACGCGCATCCGACGGAACAGGTCTCCGCACGCGCGGTGCCCGCAGCGCACCCCGTTTCGCCCCGTCGCAGCGCGCCGGGTTCGCACTCGCCGTCAGCGTCGGTCACAGACCAGCTCGTCCAGTCACAAGTATCGCGGCAGAGACGCGTCTCCTCGCCGCACAGCGCCGTGGGTCTCGTCTCGACCGCAGCCGGTGAGCACACGCCCTCTTCCAGGCACGCGGACACGGCTTCCCAGACGAGCGACTCCGAACAACGCTCGGAAGCGACGCCGCAGTTTCCACAGGGTGCGGTTCGGGTATCTCCGACCGTGGAGCAGGCGCTTTGCACAGCCGAGTCGGAGACCGCGTCGGTACCGTCACCGACATCCGAGGGCACTGCGCTGTCCATGATCGAAGCGTCCATCCCGCCGGAATCACCACAGGCCGACGTGGACGCAAAAAGCACCGCTATCAACAACAACCGTGAGCTCATGCGGTCCTCCGAATTCGTCGAAAAAGTAGGCAGCCAATGAGGCCGATCACGAAGATGCTGCTGTCGGACTCTTCCCCGAACGAAACGGCACAGCCGGCGCTTACCAAAGGCGCACACACCTTCTGCGCATCTGCAACCGTGCATCGCCAATCGACAGGACACTCTTCGTCGCCGTCGCACGGCGAAGTGCAGACCGGCTGGATTGCGGCACCATCCAGGCAGAGATCGGCTCTGCAATCGGACCCGTCGTCGCAGGGCTCCCCGGTGCGCCCCCCCGTCTCGACACACGCACCACCGGGCGTGCAGGCGAAACCATCGGCGCATTGCGCATCCATCGAGCAGGCTGTCCGGCAACGGCCATCGACGCATGCCGTTGCACACTCTTCGTCCGTCATGCAGGCGTCGCCTAGCTCGCCGCGAGCGACGAGGCACACGCCGTCGCGGCAGCTAGACCCGGAGGCGCACTCACTATCCTCGACGCATGTTGGGGTGCAGGACAGATCTGTGCACGGGCGCTCACAGCGACCCGCTACGCAGTCGAGGCCTGGTGCGCAGACACTGTCCCCGCACGACGGGAGGCAACCGGTATCCGTGCAAACAAGCCCAGAAGGACACGACCCACCGCAGGCTCCGTAGAGAAAGCAGACCCCTGCGCTATCGTCCACGGAGAGGACCCGCTGGGTGAGCCCGAGGTACTCGGGCCACATGCTGGCATCGCGCAGTTCCGGAAGCGAAGAGCAAAGAGGAGCGCTGTCGAGCCCCCCACGCTCGCAGGGATGGAGCAGCCCGAGCACGTGCCCAAACTCATGGGTGAGCACGGCCTGGACATCGCGCCTGGTCGGCGACTCACCACCGGCCGACCACGAGAAGTTGGCGTCGTTCACATAGATGTCCGCGTCCTCGATGAACCACGTCCCGTCTTCACCGCGTCGATATGAGATATCAGTAGTTGCCGCAGCGTCACGAGAGAAGCCCATCGCATCCCAGCCGGAGCGAATCACCTCGACGGTGGAGGCACCATCACTCGGCGACGCACCAATTGCGGTGGTCCCGCCGTACGATAGGGGAACGTCTGCGCAAGACGGCGAGGTCCACGCTCCGAACGAAGCCGCCGCGGCTCTCTCGAAGTCCGTGAAAACCACGCCTCGAGGAGGCGTGGAATCCAGCCGCCAAGCGGTGCTAGCCGACCAGCGAACGGGCCCCTCGGCGTCGATGTCGGCGAGGTCTCGCGCGGTTCGCCATGCGTAGGCGGAACTCGGCACTCCGATGGAGACGAGCAGTATGCAGGCGGAGAGCATCCTCATCGTCGCCGCTCCCGAATGAGGCGCTCGACCTCCACGACGGAATCCGTTGGCGCCGGAGGGTCGCCGAGCAACCGCAGCGGGTCCGAGTTCGAATGAGTCGAACTTGCCGACTGAATGGTGTTCTCGTCGAGTCGACGCTTGCCCTGGGCCATCCCATTCGGCCAAAGCCCACCGCTGTCCGCCGCAAAAAGGAAGAGGAGGACTCGCTCACCGCGTTCGAAGCGCGCCTGCCCGGAAACGACCCGCATACGGTCGCCCAGGCGTCCACCGTGCACCCAGACGGTGACAATCGACTGCGGGGCACTCCCGAAGAGCCAGTCTTCGACGCCGACATCGACGCGCGTGTGTATACCGGGTTGCCCGCTGGGGCCTTCAGGAACCGCTTCGGTACGTAGCACCCGACCGACGACGATCACGTCGCTCGTGTCGACGAGTTCCTCGAGGCTCAGCGTTCGCTGGGTCGTGGCCGCCGCGATCGAAGTGCCGCCAATGGCGGGTAGGAGGAGCGCGAGCGCGAAGATACCTCTGACTGCATTCATGCCACCCGCGAGGCTGCGCTCATCGCGGCGACACTGGTATCCTCATTAATGAGGAATTCGTACTCGACCTCCATTCACGCCAGGACCCCTGACTGCGCAATCAGCCGGTTCAAAATTCCCCTCGACATGCAATCTGCCGCGCCACAATCGAAGCCGCGTGCAGGCTCAACTCTCGCAGCACATCTTCAAAGCGCTTCGCCCCCCCCACGCGATGACGTATGTCGTCGAGGTGGGTGCGAACCGTAGGCTTCCCGATGCCCAGGACGGCGGGTAGCTCGCCCCGAGTGAACGCCTCCCACCGCGCCGAGAGCACGCTGCGGTGCATATTGGTAAGCCGGTGGCGCTCGCAAAACCCATCCAGGACGGCCCGCCGAGCGCCGGGCCCAACCACGGCATAGCGGGGAAAGCGTCCCATGGCGATCTCCCCTGCCCGCTCCCCCGAGTCGGGGTCGATTGGCTTCACGCGTTCTCGGAGCAGCCTCGTACGGCCCGCTCCCCCCAGCGGCGGTCCCAGGCAAAGCACAGGCACATCCTTGTCAACCGCCCGCAACGCCTTGGCGAACGATATAGCCGCATCCTGCGAAATCGCCCCCAACGAGAGCACCACCCCCACTACACCCTCTTCACCGCAGGCCAATCGCCTCGGCGCCCCACCAAGCACGGGCTCCCGAGCGGCCCGCAACCCCTCGAGCCTCGCCGCCTGCACCCATGACGCAGGGATCGACGGCCCGACGAAGAGCAAGGCCGGCAACCTCATCGAAGGCTCTTCCCCAGGGCCCCGCCTCACCCGGGGGCACGCCGCGGCCTCTCCGCCGGCGACGACCAACCCCGCCGCCTCCCGGTAGGCGTCGACCTGACCGTAGCCACTCACCATCAAGAGCGCCCCACTGAGGTCGCCGACCCCTGTCTTACGAACGATCGAGCGCTCGTGCTCCTCCACTTCCAACAACGTCGTCCCAAGCGTCTCGCAGATGAGCTGGGCGGGTATCCACGGCGCGAGGTCCAATACCCGCTGCTCCACCGGAGTGAGGTCGAAGGCCTCCCCGTACTCCCGCAAGCGCGTCCTCAAGCTCGAGCCCAGGGCGACCTTGTGGAGGAAGAACCTGAACTTGGCAGCAGAATGCAGGTGATTGCGGGTCTTCCAGACAAATCCCGCTCCCACCCTCGCCGCCAACCGGTCCAACCTCGCCGTCGGGTCCGCGGAGGACGCCAGCACGTGCCCCTTCCAGCCTTGGTAGCGCAGCCGCCCAACCCACTCGAGGACTTCGGCGCCCTCGCCGCCCTCGGCGCCCGTATCCGCGATGATGCCCTCATAGGGCACCGACGCCTCGGCCAGCGCCTCGCGCGCCTCGCCGAGGCACGTCACCACCCGATGCCGGTACGCCCGGGGCAAATGCTCGGCGAGCGCCGAGCGCAAAGGCCCATCGCCCTCGAGGATCAAGACCCGGGGCACACCATCCAGCGAGGCCGCAGCCGCAGCCCCGACCCGGCGGACCCCGGAGTTCCTGGCCGGCCTCGGCGCACCATGCTCATCACGGCTAGCAAAGCTCGGCCTCACGAGATCGGGCAGCGTGTACATCGTCAGCCACGCTCCCCGCGGTTGCCGACGCGCCTCGCCGCGGCGCCCCCCACAAGAACATCCCTCCCCAACCTCGGACGCATTACCTACTCAGTAATACAGATCACAAATCGCCCTGCAAATACAATTTCGACCGGCTGTCATCCCTGAGGGGTGAAGTTCAGGATGTCTACCGACAAACCTGCCCCGGGGACGCGGTCGCTGACGTCGGCCTCGATGAGCGGCGTCAGACGGGCGTCGGACATGTCGGGCATCGAGGGGGCGTGAGGATGACCCGTCAGCCGGGGTCGGCCGCCCTGGGGATGATCCTGGTCAGCTCTTCGAGCTCTTCGGTGTCGAGCATGGCGACTCGCTTCGTACCGCCGAGGGCGAGCCGAATGGCGCGCTTGCCGCTGACGTCACTCCACGAAATGAGAGCCCCGAGGTCGGCCAGGGAGACGAGGTCGCGAACGCGCTTCGTCAACTTGCCCCAGCGCTCCTGCTTGCCCCAGTGCATGCGCGCCGCCCGAGCGACGAGGTCGGGCCAGGGCTCCTTCGCATTTTCGACCAGGTGCTTCAGCCTCGCGTCGAACTGAGCGATGGGCAACTTGGTCGCCTTGGCGGCGTCCCGGAGCAGCTCCCGAAAGTCTTCTGCGTCCATGCCCTTGAAATCGGCGGGGGGCAGGGTGCGCGGGGCGACCGTGGCGAAGGCCGCCATCTGGAGGTTCGCGCCGGCCAGCGCCGGCTGCATCTTCGCGGCCGGCTCATAGGCGTTGCAAGCCTCGACACAGGCCCGGAACTCGTTCTCGTAGATCTCCGTGGGCGCCGGCCGGCGCCTCGGCCACCACGCTTCGATCGCCCGTGCGAGGGCGAGGAAAGGTGCCTGGTTCTCGGCCGGAAGGTCGGCCGCCAGCATCTCGGTCAGCCTCCCCGTCACCAGCAGCACCAGGGGCGGCCGCTTGGTCTCCCAAACCACGAGTCCTGTATCATCCAAGCTCATGGCGGCGAGGCTACGACGGGGGCGCCCTGAACGCCATCATCGCGCAAAAGGGCCACATTACCGGGACGATCGCCTTTTTCAGGGCTCGATCGTATCGATGACGTCGGGCACCGGCATCATCGTGCTCTCGAAGCGCAAGCGCGCTGTTGGGCGGGTAAGACGAACTCCGACCTCCGTCGAGAGATGCAGGCGCAAGCATGACTCGACGAGTTAGTCATGCGCCACTCCAACATTCCGCTACGATCGTTCGGGCGATTCGCAAGTGCCGCTCTTTCAATAGGAAACTCCGATGACTTCGTACCCCCGCGCCCTCTCTCTCGCTTCGATGTTGATCGTCACCCTCTTCGCCCTCGGGGCCTGCGGCGATGACGGCGGAGGAACCACGGACTCGGGGACGGCGACCGACAGCGGCGCCGGAGATTCGGGCGCGGACGATGCCGCCACTGACGGCAGCACCGACGGCGGCGCCGACGGCAGCACCGATGGCGGTGATGACGGAGGCGGCGGTGGCGCGTCGTGCATCACCCATCTCGACCCAGCGTGCGGCGCCACGGAGTACTGCGACTTCGACGACAACCTCTGCGGCACGGTGAGCACGGAGGGCGTATGCCGCCCGCGTCCCGAGGGATGCGACGCCGTGTCCGAGCCCAGCTGCGGCTGCAATGGCCTCACCTACTCGAACGGATGTAGCGTCATGGCGGCGGGCTTCGACCTGAATAACAACGGGACCTGCACCCCCGCCGCCTCGACCTTCAACTGCGGAAGCCGGATCTGCCAGGAGGGCATGGAGTACTGCTCACGCTCCATCGATGACACGGGCAGGGCCGACACCTACTCGTGTCTTCCGCTGCCGGCCGGATGCATGACCGCAGGAAGCGACTGCACTTGCTTCGACGGCACCAGCACCCCTTGCGCCGACATGTGCGCGGTCGATGCCGGAAACTTCACGCTCACCTGCCCCGGCGGCTGAGGGCCGGGCAGATGACGGTAGCGCTCGAGAGCGCTACCGTCGCAGATCCCGATGGCCCGCCCCACCTCTCGCAAGCACCACGAAGCGCTCCTCGCCTTCGCCCGCTCCATCATCGCCCGCGTCGACGAAGGCCCCGTGAGCCGACGGGTATCTCCGTCCGCAGCTCGAGCCCAGATCGAAGAGCGCTTCGACCTCGAAGCCGGCGCCCCCGCGGAGGCGGTGCTCAGGCAGGTCGAAGACGTGCTCCGGCGCTTCGCGGTGCAGGTCACCCACCGCCGTTACTTCGGGCTCTATAATCCGTCGGTCCTCCCGGAGAGCGTGGCCGCCGCCGCCCTGGTCGCCGCGTACAACCCGCAAGAAGCCGCGTACGGCCACGCGCCGGGGGCCATCGAGATGGAACGCGCCGCCTTGGGTCATCTCGCCGCCCTGGTGGGCTACGACGACGATGCTTGGGATGGTCACTTCACCTCCGGCGGTCAGGAGGCCAACCTCACGGCCGTCGCCGTGGCCCTCGACCACACCTTCCCGACCTGGCGCACGGAGGGTGTGCGGTCCCTCGGCGGCCAACCGACCCTCTACGTGGCGGCCGAGGGCCACCACTCCCTCGCCAAAGCCGCCCGAGTCACGGGCCTCGGCGACGGGAGCGTACGCTGGGTCCCCGTCGACGCTTCGCACCGAATGAACGCCGCTTCCCTCGCCGCCCAGATGCGAGAGGATCGCGAAGCGGGGCACCTGCCTTTCCTCGTCGTCGCCACCGCGGGCACGACGGGGACGGGAGCCATCGACCCCTTACTGGCGATCGCGGACCTCGCCGAGAGGGAAGGCCTCTGGCTGCACTGCGACGCGGCGTGGGGCGGCGGCGCCCTGCTCTCGCCACGACTGCGGCATCACCTGAGCGGCGTCGAACGCGCGGATTCGGTGACCTGGGACGCGCACAAGTGGCTCTCCACGCCGATGGGCGCGGGGGCGTTCCTCTGCCGTCATCGACGCGCCGTCGAGCATGCCTTGGCGGTCGAGAGCGGTTACATGCCGCCACCCCGGGAAGGCGCCGACGACCCCCACCGCGCCTCGCTCCAATGGAGCCGTCGGGCGGCTGGCGTCCCGGTCCTCGCGGCCCTCGCGACCCGCGGCACCGAGGGATACGCGCAGCTCATCGAGCACCAGACGCGCATGGGAGCGGTCCTCCGACAGCGCCTCGTAGCCGAGGGCTTCATCGTCGTGAACGACACGCCGCTCCCCGTCGTGTGTTTCACCCATCCGAAGCTGGTCGAAGGCGCCGACGAGTCCCGCACGCCAGGGGACGTCTACCGCCACGTCGAAGACGGCGGCGATGCGTGGCTCTCGGTCGTCACCATGCCAGGGGGCGAGCGCACGCTGCGCGCCTGCATCACCAGCTACCGCACGACGGAAGACGACGTCGACCGCCTGGTCAGAGCCGTCGTCAGCGCCCTGGACGCCCTGGACGCCGTTGACGCCCGATGAAGACGAGCAACGCGGCGACTGCCAGCCACGATCCCGTCCCCGGCCGACCCGCGGCGGTGCACAAGCCGTCGTCGTCCGCCGCCGCTTCCGCCGCGGCCCCAGAGCCCGAGGCGGTCACGGGAGCCGCGGCGGTCTCTTCCGTCGGCGCCACTGCGGACTCCTCGACGTCGGGGTCCGCAGCCCCTTCGGCGCTTTCGTCAGAGGCCGCCTGCGCCCCGGCCTCCGATTCATCAGCACCGGAACCGCTAGGCTGGACCGCGGTGCCCATGAGGCGCTCGCCCGCCGGAAGCGGAGGAAACGAAAGCTCCTCGTCCCAGGTCGTCGGGTCCGCAGGCCCCGCGCCGAAGCGCTCGGCCATGAGCACGCGGAGCGTCATCTCGCCCTCGTCGAAGCCGCCGATGTCCTCGAGGATGGCTCGGAGAGCGGCGGGGGCCGAAGGCAGCCGGAAGTTGCCAACGTCGACACGGAGCTGTCGGGCAGGACGCCCCCCGAGGGCGCTGTACGACCCACCGGCGGCGACCTCGAAGCCTCGATCCCGAGCGCCGAGAAGCGCCGCCCGGTCGAGGGGCTCGCGCGTGATGAGATAGAGACGAAGGGGGAACGTGCCCTGGGCCTCGAGCTTGAGCGGATAGAGCGCGCGCTCGGCAGCGAATCGCACTCGAAGCGGGGGCAGCCCCCCACGGCGGTCGAGGGCCGCGCCCTCCCGCGGGTCGATCTTGACCGTAAGGAAGGTCCAGCCGCGTTCGATGTAATACTGGAGCATCTCCCGGGGGATGGGAGCGAAGTGTTGCTCTTCCATCCACTCCGTCAATGCCGTGACCCCGATCTCGCCGAAGGCCTGCATGGGCTGGATGCGGTAGGGACCAGCGGCCGCCGCTGGAAGCGCGACGAGAGATTGTCGACGTGGACGTTCCGGCCCGTCGGCAACGCCCATCGATCTGCTGCGACTCCGAGGCTGGGGCCGATCACGGCGCAGCTTCACCCAGTCCCCGAGCTCATCGAAGAGCTCGCTCGGGGCGGTCTCGTAGTGCGACGGGACCGCGGGCACGGGGATCACCAGACCGAGGGCCGAGAGGTCGCCACCGCTCTCGTATTCGAGCTTGAGAATGAGTTCCTCTTGCCCACCGGCCCAGACGATGATCCCTTGATGGCCCTTCTGGGTGATGGGCACCGGCGTACTCGCGCCCGCCGCGTTGGTGCCCGCCGCGTGAATGCACGCTTCGACCGCGCTGGGGGCCGAAATGAAGTAGGCGACCAGGGCCGCGACCACCAGGGATGTCCTCATCATGGGCGGTACCATACACGAGACGCGAAAACCCCGCCGACGATGCCAGCGGGGTCTTCATGAATGGGCCGCGCGAACCTTCAGGGTGCCGGGAACTGGATGCCCGCGACCGGGAACATCGTCGCGTAGCGGCCGTCGTTCCACGCGGGCGGGAAGAGGGAACCGATGGGGCGGAGGCCGCGGCGGATGCGGCGCCAATCGGTCGGGCGGGTCCGGTCGGACTCGGGCACCACGAGGGATCCGACGAAGTCCGCTTCGTCGTAGACCCTGGCGATCTGGTCGTGCACGTCGTCGATGTCCTGGTCGCTGAGCACGCCGTTGCTCGTCGCCCGATAGAACTGCACGGTCACGCGCACCGGGAAGCGGTCGTCGCGCTCGAGGCGCAGGCCGCGCATCTCGTTGAAGGGACCGAGGTCCTCGCCGTGGCCGAGGACCGCTTGCTCGACGTCAGAGCCGCCGCGTTCACTGCGAGCCTCTGGCGCCGCGGCGGGCATGCCCCCGCCAGATCCCTGCAGCGCCCCATCGGCCATGCCTTCCATCAGGCCGCCGAGAAAGCCGCGGTTCGCGTGCTTCAGGGGCACCTGAATGAGCATCATCATGTCGGCGCCCTCTTCCATGGCGCCGGCATCCTGGGCCCGCGCTTGGCCCGCCTCGACGCGCGCCTGAACCGCGCTCCTTCGCTCGGCGGTGAAGAGCGTACGCTGACCCTCGTTGTTGAAGTAGAGCTGCTGGCCCCACCCCTGAAGCGTCTGGTCGCCGGGGCGATTCTCGATCACCGTCGCGCTGGTGCCCTGGCGGGTGACGAGAAGGGTCAGGACCGCGGGGGACTCGGGGGCGCTCTGGTAGTTGAAGATCACGGGGTTGAACTCCGCCGTGCCGCGGCGGGGGATGGGCACGTAGACGTGCTGGGCGCTCACCAGGAAGTGCGTATCCCGTTCGGCGAGCATGTTGCCGTTCCCAAGCATGGTGCTCGCGTCGGAGAGGTATTCCTTCATGTGGGCGAGCACTTCCGTGAGGGGCACGGCGTGCAGCTCTCCGCCGGCGCGTTGGTTGCCCACGCGGACCCACATGTTGGCCGCGGGGATGTCCGCGGTGCGGTCGGTGAAGTTGGGGTGGCGGATGACGGGCAGGAGATGGGTGCGGATCCCCGCCGGAGTGCTCTCACGGACCTGCAAGGTCAGGTCACTGATGTTGGGTCCGATCGACGAGCCCGAGTTTCGCCCGGTGTCTTCCCACATGACGTTAACCACGTTCAGCTCGTGACCGCGCACGCGCTCCTGGAGTGAGGCGTCACCGGGCATCGTGATGACCCGCTGAATGACGCTCGAGTAGCGATTCCGCCGCACCCCCCAGGGCTGGGCCGCGGCGACGGTTGCGAACGTCGACAAGAGAGCGGTGTAGAGCGTGAACAGATAGAGACGGCGGATTCGGCGGCGCATGTTCTTTCCTCGCGTTCGAGACCCGGGCAAAGACGCGTAGGCCCCGACTTAGGTTTGCGAAGAAAAAGAAATGATCGTTGGGAAGAAGTGCGCAGCTGCGCGCGTAGCGGGTCCCGAGGGTCACCGAGGCGCGAGGAACTCCAGCAGATCCGCAGACGAAAGGGGCCGAGCCCCCGCGAGCTCGTCGAACAAACGGCGCCGGTCTCCGCCGCCGCGAAGATAGGTCACGGCGTCGGCGAAGACTCGCTCCCCGCGTCGTGCAGCGAGCAGGTCCACCATGGCGAGGCTCTGGTGATAGGCCAGGCCCGCGTCGGCTGGGTCGTCGATGTCGAGGAAGCTCCCGTCGAGGGAGGGGAAAGGGATCACCAACCCGGTCCGGCGAAGGCGCGCCCAACTTCGTCGGTGCGACGAAGTGCGCTCGTGGGCAAAGCGCTGGGCGAGGCCCTCGTTGAACCAATACGGAGTGGGCCCGGCGGCGGCGCTGAGGGCGGCATGCAGGCCCTCGTGGCGGATCACCCGCTCGCGCTCGGCCCGTAGGGCCATGGTGGGTCCTGCGAGACGCAAGGTCCCGTCGAATACGCCGCCAGCCCACCCCGGGACACACGTCGAGGCACGGAGTTCTTCGCGGGAGCCGTAGGCGACCACCGAGAGTTCGGGGCGCCGGGAGACGCCGAGCAAGCGCGCCGCGTCCTCGAGGACTCGAACCGTGAGTGAGAGCGCCTCCCGGGCAGCATCGGGGGAGATCGATGGATGATGACGAAGAGTGACCCCGCCGAGGGAGAGAGAACGAAAATGCACCGCGAGGTCGCGCCGGACCTCGAGACGACGTGCGAGGCGCGCTGCTTCGATGTCGTCGGGAAATACATCGAGGTAGACCGCGAGAGCGCGGAGAGCCCCTTCTTCGTCAGGCGTATGGGCGAGGGCCTGGCCGAGAGCGAAGGCGACGGCCGGCTCCTCGGGGTCCCCCTCGAACGCCGCGGCGAGGGCAGCCCGGGCGCCGATGTCGTCGCGGCGGCGGCGAGCGACATGCGCGGCGAGCACGTGGGTGATGGCCTCATCACCGGCCGAACGGAGGGCCGCCGCGACGACGGCTTCGGCGTCCTGGCCGGTGTGCGGGCCCGTGTTCGGAGCGGCCGCGCCTTCTCGGGCGAGGGCCCGGGCCCCGGCGGCGACCGCGATCGCACTCGCGAAATCGAAACCATCGACGCGGCGGTCGGGGGCCGCCGCGGCGGCGACGACGGCGTCCGCGCCCCGCCCGGGCTCATTGAGCAGGCGGAGGCCTCGACGGAGGGCATCGCTCTCGGTGCCGGAGAAGACGCGGGCCCGAGAGACCAGCTCGTCGGTGCGCTCGTTGAGCAGTGCAGCGAGGCCTCTCCGTGGGTAGGGCGAACGTTCCTCCCCGGGCTCGGGGCAAAACCCGGGGTCCCGCGGCGCCTCTCCCCTTCGGTCTCCTCCCGCGAGGCCTGGGTGGGCGATGGGCCCATGGGGAGCCGGGCCCACCGGACTCGGGGCGTCCGGGCCGACGGAAAAACGCGGCGCCGGCACCACCTCAGGGGCGGGTGATGTCAGCGCCGAAGTCTCGTCGGAGCTCTCCTCCGACGATTCATCTGGGCCTGGCCGCGGCGAAGCATGTTCACCGCTCCGAAGGACGAGGAGCGCGGTCACCGCGAGGCCGATCGCCAAGAGGGCGGCCGCCCGGTTGCGGGTCACCAGATCTGAATCTCGACCGGCCCGCGCTCATCCTCGGACGGGACCTCGGGCGTCTTTGCGACGCGGCCGGGGGTCGGGAGGTCGAGGCGGGGCTGCTCCTGGTGTCCTCGGGCCTGCTCGCGGGCACGCTCTTCGCGCTCTCTCAGTTGCTCGATGATGAATGGGGGCAGCATGGGCCTATCTTAAGCACCATCCGTGCCCCGGCATCGCGCTTGAAATCACTGGGGATTTCGGGAGACAACGAGGGCAACGAGGGACCCCACCATGACATCGATGACAGGGGGGGGTGGCTACTGGGGCTTTCCAAGCGGTTCTCACTGAAGCAAGCTCAATCTATCTCCCTTTGGTGACTACCCAGGAACCTGAGCCCTCCCGCTTCCCCTGCTATCATGGAGGGGTTTCGTGCACCGCTTGCTTGTAATTACGCTCATGGCGCTCGCCGCCATCGGGTTCGGCTGCGAAGGCGACCCCCTGCCGCTCGGCTGGGATCTCGAATTTTCGGACGGCGCCCTCTTGGGCCGTGCCGTGGTCGTCGAGGCCGTCATCTTCGAGGGCGGCTGCGATGGAGAAGAAGTCTTCTCTACGGAGATCCTGAAGGGTGAAGACAGCGTCGCCGTCGCGCCTCACCTCGCGGATGGTCGTTGGGCTTTCGGGGGCCGCGCCCGGGATGGCAGCTGTGTGACCTTCGCCGAGGGCTGCACCGAGGTGACCCTCCCCACGGCAGGCCCGGTGAACGTCATGCTCTCGGCACGGGCGACGGAGGTCCCAGCGTGCTCCTCGAGTCGGTGCAGCGAGGGCCAGTGCCTCGA
>QMMC01000175.1 GCA_003647065.1 Deltaproteobacteria bacterium
CCCGCGAGGACCCGCCCGAGATCTCCGCCCCGGGTGACGTCGCGAAAGTTTTCCGGGTCGAGGGTGTCGATGGAGATGTTGACCCCCGAGAGCCCGGCCCTCTGGAGCGGATGGGCGAGCTCGGCGAGGCGCGTCGCGTTGGTGGTCATCACCAGGGACAGCTCGGGGCGCGCGCGATGGACGAGCTCGATGAGCTTGAGCACGCCCTTGCGCACCAGGGGCTCGCCGCCGGTGAAGCGGACTCGGCGAACGCCCATCTCGGCGAAGACCTCGACGATGCGGGTGATCTCTTCGAAGGAGGTCAGCTCGGGGCGCAGGGCGTGGTCGTCCTCCCCCGTCTCCGGCATGCAGTAACGGCACGCCAGGTCGCAGCGATCGGTGACCGAATAGCGCAGGTAGTCGTATGCCCGGCCGGCAGGGTCGGTCAGTCGCGGCAGGCCGCCGGCGGCAAAACCTGCCGGAACCGCGGGGAGGTCTGCGCCGGCGAGGTCGCCGTTGGCGCTCGGGGTGACGGGTAGCCTGTGCACAAGGCCCAATTTCGTGAACCACGGCCGTTCGTCAAGTGGTTGTGGCCGAATGCTCCCATTGGTGTACGTTCCACGCCGGTAACGGATGGACCTTTCCGAGCAACCGAGCCAGGACACGCCCCGCCACCCGTGGGAACGCTCACGGGCGGAGTTTTTCGTCGGGGTGTGCCGGGAGCTGGGGCTCCTCGACGCCGGGCACATCCTGGACGCCGGGGCAGGAGACGGCTGGCTCGCCGATCAGCTGGCGCCCCTGACCGAGGCCCAGATCACCTGCTGGGACATCTACTACTCCGACGATCAGCTCGAGACCGAGAGCGTGCACGGGTCGCAAATCGAACGATGCCGCAGCACCCCCGCTGGCCCCTTCGACCTGGTCCTGCTCCTCGACGTCCTCGAACACGTCGAGGACGACGAGGCGTTCCTCCGTGAGATCACGGCGACGTTGAACCCCGGTGCGCACCTGGTCTTCAGTGTGCCCGGGTGGCCCCTGCTTTTCGGGGGGCACGATCGCATGCTCCGGCACCATCGCCGCTACCGCCCCAAAGAGGCGGCGGCGCTCTTGCGCGCGAGCGGATTTTCGATCCTCCAGGAGGGTGGGCTCTTCCACAGCCTCTTGCCGGTTCGCGTCGGGCAAATGGCCCGCGAGAAGCTCAGCGGCCACGACGAAGCAAACGACCACGAGCTCGACTGGCGCCACGGCTCGGTGGTGACCGGGGCCGTCATGAACGCGCTGCGTCTGGACAACGCGGTCTCGCGATGGACGGCGGCCCGGGGCTTGCCGCTCCCGGGCCTCAGCTGGTGGGCGGTCTGTCGGTACGAGGGCGAGCCGTGAGCCGCGTCGGCGGCGGGCCGATGCTACAACGGAGGCTTGCCGCGACGATTGGGGTGCTCATCGTCTGCGCTTCGTTCCTCTATCTCTTCCCCTACAGCCGGTCCCTCAACAACCCGAACGAGCGCACCCGGGTCTTGCAGACGCGGGCGCTCGTCGAGCGCGGTCAACTGCACATCGGCACCGCAGAGCGCAGCGAAGCCGGGCAGTTGACCTTCGTCGACGTCGACGAGCGAAGGCACCGTGGTTTGTTCGTCAACGACATGGCCCTCGTATGCGTTGGCCCCGACCAGGAGCCGCCGGACTGCGAGGGTCGTCTCTACCCTGCCAAAGCGCCGGGGACGAGCTTGCTCGGGGTGCCCACCTATTGGCTCGCCCTGACCCTCGGTTGGGTCGAGGCGGACCCGGCGGCGGAGGCCAAAGCCACCTGGGTCATGCGCATGGGCGGGGTGATCTTCCCACTGCTGATCTTCATGGGGGCCTGGTGGTTTCTCCTTCGACGGCTCGGTCTCGATGGCGCCGTGGGCGGCGCGGGGCTCATCGCCGCGATGCTCGGGACGACGGTCTACGGATACGGCCTGATGTTCGTCGGCCACGCCACGAGCGGCGCATTTCTCCTCGGCGGCATCGCGTCCGTCGTCCTCGGCACCGAGCGCCGCGGCGCTAGAACATGGCTCCTGGCAGCCGCCGGTGGCGCATTGACCGCCTACGCGGTGATGCTCGAGTACCACGCCGTCGTCGCCGTATTCACCATCAGCGTGTGGGTCTTGGCCCAGCGGCGATGGCCCGTGACGCTCGGCTATGGCCTCGGGTCCGGCCTCGTCGCCGTCGCCTTCATGGCGCTGCACAGCGCCATGTTTGGCCATCCCCTGCGCACGGGGCACGCCTTCCTCGCGTCGGAGCACAACCGGGTCGGCCAGGGCTCCGGGTTTTTTGGGATCGATGGTCTGCACCCGGGGTCGCTCCTCGATCACCTGGTGAGCCCCTACATGGGCCTGATCCCCTTCATGCCATGGCTCGCCCTGGGCGGGTTCCTGGGATGCGCGCTCTTCTTCACCAAACGAGTGCAGACGCCGACGCGCTTCGAGGTGGCCCTCGGCAGCATCCCGCTCATCTACCTGCTCTTCGTGAGCACCCTCGGCAACTGGCGCGTCATGAACGGCTGGTCCGTCGGCCCCCGGTACCTGACCCCGTCGCTCCTCGCGCTCTCGCTGTGCGCAGTGGCGGCCTGGAGCCATCACCGACGCCGCACGATGGGGGCCGTCCTCGCCGGCCTCGCCGCAGCCAGCGTCTTCATCGTGATGACCACCGCCGCAGCGACGGTCAGCCCCCCGGACCGCATCTTCAATACCTTCGCCGAGGTCACCGTGCCGACCCTCGACGCGGGCTACGCGGTACGCAATCTCGGCCTCGGCCTCGGATGGGGCACTGCCAGCCTGTACATCTTCTTCGCCCTGGTCATCGCCGCCACCCTCTCGGTCCTGTGGTTCGGAACCCACGGCGCCAGGCACCGGGGCCGAGCGATCCTCATCGCCCTCCTCGTCGCGGTAGCCTGGACCGCGAGCCTAGGCGTGCTCAAACCGCACACCCGCACGCCCGGGCAGAACCTAGAAGCCGTCGAAGGGCTGCATCCCGATGGCTCCGGCGAACTCTTTTAGAGCAGAGCCGTCGCGCTATTTTCGAAGGCGGTAGGCCCAGGCGATCCAGCCAAGGTCCGTGGCGGCGGTCACGAAGTCCTGGGGACGAACCTTCGAACCGTCCACGTCATGCCAGCGCTCGAGGGGAAGCTCGACGATGCGACCCCCGAGGTCGGCGGCCGAAAACCCGAGCTCTCTAGCGTAGCGGGCCAGGATCTCGACGTCGAAGACCCACCGCGAGTGGAAGGGCTCGGCAAGGGTCGCCTCGGTGCGCTCGTTCACGCGGAAGAGCTTGGCGCCACACTGGGTGTCGTAGACCGGCACCGACAGGGTCCATGAAGCGAGGGTCGCGAAGAGACGGCCGGCGACGTGGCGCTGCCAGCGGCGCTCGACCGCCCGTCCGAGGAGCCTCACCCGGGACCCGAGGACGATGTCTACGCGTTCATCGGCGTCCAGGATGTCGACCATCGGACCGAGAGCCTCGAGGGGCGTCGCCAGGTCGGCATCCCAGAAGCCGACGAGCCGCGCTCCCCGCTCGATGGCGAGCAACATACCGCGGCGGACCGCTTCGGCCTTGCCCTGGTTCTTCTCGAGGCGGAGGACTTCGATACGGCCGGGGTTTCGGCGCTGAAGCGCAACGAGGACCTCCGCCGTCGCATCAGTGCTCCCGTCGTCCACGAAGAGGAAACGTGGACCGCCGTCGCCGGCGGCCTGCAGGTAAGCGTCGGCGTCGAGGCGCTCCGCCTCGTTGTGGCACGGCACCACGAGGATGCATTCTTTCAGCATTGACGACACGGGCCTCTGCGGGCGGTCCCTGGGGAACGCCGGCCTCTACTATCACACGCTTTCATGGAATTCACGCGGCACCGGGAGCTCATTCGACGGCCACGAAGGCCTCGTAGGCATCGAAGAGTTCCCGCAATTGCGCGACTTGGGCCGGTTGGTCGGTGAGGAGGTCCTCGGACTCGGTCGGGTCGGCCTCGACGTTGAAGAGCCATTTGGACCCCAAACGCAGATCAGTGATGTATTTGTAGGGCCATCGGAGAACCGCCCCGGCCTGGTGGCGAACGGTGCCGCGACGGATGTCCGTGAACATGAAGAGCGGTCGGTCATCGAAGGCCTCCGGCACGTCCCGGCCGACGCGCGCGAGCAGGCTCCTGCCCTCGGCGTCGTCGGGCCCTTCGAGGCCCGCGAGGTCGAGGACCGTGGTGGCGAGGTCCGCGAGGCTCACCGGCACGGCCACCGTGCGCTCTTGGACCCCGGGAATGCGGGCGATCATGGCGATGCGCACGTCGGTCTCGAAGAGGGAGTTTCCGTGGTTGGTGAGCCCGTGTTCACCGAAGAGTTCGCCGTGGTCGGAGAAGACGATCACGCTCGTGCGGCCGTAGTCGTCGCGTGCCTCGAGGTCGTCGAGGACCCGGCCAACTTGATCGTCGCAGTGCCTGAGGGCGCTATCGTACCGGTCCATCGGCTCATCCCCGTAGTCCCACTCTGCGTGCAAGATGTACGGGTCGTGCGTGCAGCGATAGTGGGCGAAGAGCAAGAACGGGTCGTCGGCATCGACGGGCCTTTCGGACAGATACTCGATGACCGCGTCGGTCGTGAGTTCGGCCGCCACGGGGTATGAAACTCGCCAGTCGTTCACCGGCCACGGCGTTTCCCACTGGCGGAAACCCTGGCCGAGGCCCCGGCTGTGTTGGATGACGTAGCTGATGGTGTAGCCGACCGTGTCGTAGCCCGCCCGAGTGAGGCGCTCCGCAACCGTCTCGGCCCCTGATCCGAGGCGGAAACTGTTGGCCCCCGAGGTGGTGTAGGGCACGCGCCGGGCGTCGTAGCCCGTAAAGGCCGAGGTCAGGGCGAAGCGGGTGCTGGGCGCCGTCGTGTAAGCGTTCTGAAACCACGTGGCGCTCTCCCGAAAACGGTCCAACCGCGGGGTGGTGGGGCGCTCGTAGCCCGCGAAGGACAGATGGTCGGGCCGGAGGGCGTCGATGAGCAGGAGCACGATGTTCTGCCGGGTGGGCACATCCGCAGGGCGGTCTCGGGGTTCGGGCCGCGGCGGCGCATAGGCCGGGGCGTCACGCCCCGAACAGCTCTCGTCGATTCCATTGCCAACGATGTCTCGGGCGCCTGGGTGGATGTCGGCGTTCGAATCGTCGCAGTCCCCGCCGAGCAATATCGGCGAGAAGTCGTCGCCGTCTTTGTCGGTCATGCTCCAGGCCATGCCCAGGAGGTTTCCCGCAAAAGGGGCACGGTTGATCAACGCATCCCGGGCAGGTCCGGGGAGGGCTTCGAGTTTCGCCACCGCCGTCCCCGAAATAGCCACCAGCACCACGAGGGCGAGGGCGCCGCGCAGGCCGCCGAGGAAGGGGGCTGCCCACCGGTGGAAGACGGGCAGCGCGGCGACGGCGAGGCCGAGCAACGCCAGCGTGGGAGCCCACGCGTACTCGTTCGGGAGATACCGACGGCATGTAGCAAACATGGCCACGGCGCCGGCTGCCACGACCAAAGCGACTGACGTCCCCGACCGCGACGAGGCACCGACGACGCGCGAAAGAACCCAGGCCACGGCGCGCCCGAGCGGCGCGACGACGACGAAGGAGACCAACAAGGCGACGACCGTGGCGAGGGCCGTACCGACCGTGGCGAATCGGTCGGTCATCATGGAGTCGAGGGCGAGGCCCACGCGGGTGCCGACCAGGATCGCCGTCGCTACCGCAAGGGCCCCGACCACCAGCGCCACCGCCGGATTTCCGCCGAGCCCATCCCGGAGCCCTCGCCCGAGGGAGCGCCCCGCCGGTCCCCCGGCGAGCCAGCCCAGGACGACCATCGGGACCACGGTCACCGCCGTGATCAGTCCAAAGCCGGCCAAGAAACCCAGGAGCGCGTCACCGCCCTGGCCCCCGGCCTCGAGGGTGCCCCAAGCGGTAACGCCGCCATCGGCGATGGCGCCCCCCGACAGGACGGAGACCGCCGCCAAGACGGCCGAGCCTCTTCGTTCTGACCTGGGGTTTGCCACTCTGTTTGCCTTTTATCGCACCGGCGATGATTCGACCAACAGATGACGCCGTCACCAGCAGCAGGCCCGCTCTGGCGACCTCAGGCGTAGCGCGCCACTCAGTCGCCGCCGATGGAATCCCGCATGGAGCGCAGCCTCTCGTGCATCGACGACCGCAGGTCCAGGTCGTCGAGGGCGTTGCGCTCCGCCGGGTCGGCGTCCAGGTCGAAGAGCTCCATCTCACCGGTGGATACGTTCCAAATGAGCTTGTGGTCCTCGTAGTAGAGCGCGGTGAGCTCGTCCGGGCGGCCCGCGCCGACCACCAACTCGGACAGGATCTGCCGCTCGGCGCCGGGGTCGTCCCCGAGGGTGCGGTGGAGCAAACTTCGCCCATGGAGGGACAAATTTTCGTCGGCGTGGCCCGTGAGGTCGAGGAGGGTGGGCAGGATGTCGATGAGTGAGACACGCCCGTCGAATCGACCGGGCGCCTGCCCCGGCACGTGAACGAGGAGCGGGACCCGGAGGCTCTCCTCGTAGAGGGCGCGGCTGTGGTAGCTCTGGCCGTGCTCGCGAAACTCTTCGCCGTGGTCGCTGAAGAAGACGAGCACCGTGTTCTCGAGCCAGCCCTCGGCCTCGAAGATGCTCATCAAGAGGCCCAAGTGATGATCTGCGTAGGCAATTTCGGAGTCGTAGCCGTCGGTGACGCCCTGACCAAACTCTCGTACCTCGGGGTGGTGTTGGTAGGGATGGTGCGGGGCCTCGTAGTGGAGATAGAGGAAGTAGGGCTTGGCCAGGTCCCGCCCGACCATCATCGTTAGCGCCTTGGCGGCGATGAAGGGCCCCGCGCGGTGACCGCTCTCACGCCAGGTGCCCACGCGATACGCCGACTCGTACTTCGAAAAACCCTGGCGCATGGTCGGCACGAAGCGCGGAAGCCACTCATCGACGACGCCGAAGGTCTGGTAACCAGCGTCGTCGAGAATCTCCGCCAAGAAAACGTTGTCCTCACTCACGTCCTCGACGCGCGCGCCGTCGGTCCAGACGACGCCGCTCGAGTACCGCCCCGAGAAGATCGCCGCCAGGGACATGCGAGTCGTGGCCGAGGGAGCGACCGCGTTCTCGAAGACCCAGCTCTCGGTCGCGAGGGAGTCGAGGTAGGGGCTGGTGTCGTTTTCGTGTCCGTAGAATCCCAGATGGTCGACGCGGACCGTATCGAAGCAGACCATGATCACGTTGTAGTTCGACACGGCCGTCGACGGGACAGCGCGGTAGTGAGGGTCATCGTTGCGCCAGGCCATCGCAGACGCTTCGGCGTCGCGCCCGTCGCAGTTTTCGTCGATGCCGTTGCCAGGAATCTCGAAGCTCCGGGGCCCGATGCGAGCATCGAAGGGCGCACAATCTCCCTGGCCAAAGAAAGCGCTCGCCCCGTCCCCGTCGAAGTCGGTCCCGGCCTGGAGGGCCCTCTGGGCGAAGCCCGAGATCCCATTGGTCGCTGCCAGGCGCTGAGCCGAGGGCGGATGGGCGTCGAGGAGAAGCGCCCCGACGACGAGCCCGAGGGTCGGCACGAGGAGCGCGAAGACCGCGAGCCAGCGGTTCTTCGAGCGCGCGACGAGCCGCGCATACCCCCGGCGCGGGAGGCCCAGGAGCAGCGCGCCGACGAGCAACTCGATGGCGAAGAAGAGCCCGAGCCAAACGACCGCGCTGAGGCTAGCGAGGTAGACATCGTAGGCAACGAGCAACACCCGGCAGACGGCGATCAGAGCGCCGCCGACGATGGCCAAGAGCAGCGCCAGGGCCCGCCGCGAGTTGGTGCGAAAAGGCCAGAGCCCGCGGACCAGCTTCCGAAGGCCGAGGCCGAGACCGGCACCCCCGAGGGCGGCGAGGCCCGCCCCGAGGCTGACCACCGCCACGGCGAAGGCGCGGACCTGAAAGCCATCGGTGCGCAACATCAACTGCCGCGCCGCCATGCTCGCCGCGATCGCCGCGAAGAGCGCCGCCACCAGAGTCCAAACGATGCGGCTCCCGTCGGAGTCATCGCCCTCCTTCCGAGAGCGATGATGAAAGACGCCGCTCGCGATACCGAGGAGGGGCGCCTGGAGCAGACTGACGAGAGAGAGGGACGCCGTGGTCAGGCCCAGGGCGGCGAGGGGCGCGAACATCAGCGCATCGATCGCCTCGGCGCTCCAGAGAGACAAGCCGACGGTCATGGCGTCGACGAGAGCCGTAATCGACGCGCTGGTCGCCCCGAGCAACCACCAGGGAGCCCAGGTTCGCCAAAGAGGTCTACTCGTGCTGCCTCGCCGGCTCACTCCCGTCATCGCGTCGTTCATACACTCGGGTCATGCACGACGTCCGAGGCCGCGGCTGAGAGTGTGTACCGTGGCATCCCTCTGTCGAGCAAGGGACCGGTGAGCCGCGTCGAGCCAGCGGAGCGCACGCCTACCGGCGCAGGATCCTCCGGCCCAGGGCGGACCAGCGAGCGTCGGTGCCGAAGCGCCAGTTGAGGAGCGCGAGGACCATCCCCAGCACCATGAGGGTCACGAGCCATGGGATCTCCCGGGGCGCATAGCGGACCTCGACCCGGTGCCGCCCCGCCGGAAGACGCACCGCGAGCAGGCCCCCCTCATCGATGACCGTGCCCACGGAGCTCACCCAATCCCAATCCCAGCGCTGATTGATGGTCATCACGGTCGGCTCACTCACTTCGACTTCGGCCCACACGCTATTTGCGGTCCGGTCCCAATCTCGGAGTATCGCGCCATCGCCTGCGAGGCGAACCTGGGGTTCGTTTCCCTCCCAGATGCCCCTGGGAACCCGGATGAATACTGCCTCACGACAGTAGCGGGTTCCATGGTTTCGCTGAGGAAGGCTCGCGTAGGATCGGCTGTGATGCGCGGCACCCTCGACGAAGTACTTGCCGAAGGGGTCGTCGGCGTAGATCGCGTCGCCGCCCCATAACGCACTGGTATCGATATTGACGATGAAGATGTCGGTGCCGGCACCAACCAGGATGAGCACCGGTACCGCCACCTTCCAAAACCTCCAGCGCGAAAGGAGCTTCTGGATGGCCTCGAGGGTCACCCCCGCGGCGAGGCAGAAGTAGAGGAGAAAAACGACGGCGAAGCGTGAGGGAACGCGGAGGTTGTCGTAGATGGGCAGGAACTGGGTGAGGGTCCAGGGCGCGTAGTCCCCGCTGTTGCCGAGGGTATAGGCCCCGAAGACGATGGCACCGAGGCTCAACCACGCGCGCCCCCGGCGGAGGGAGAGAACCAGGCCGACGACCCCGAGGGCGACCACCGTGTACCCGACGAAGGCGCCGTACTCGGGCCAGACGAACTCGTGTCCCCAGCGCCACTCGTGCTCCCGGGCGGTGAGCATCTCGAAGAGCTCCGCGAGGTCGACCGAGTCCGGCACCCGCGACAGGTCTTCCCGGGGGTTTCGTCGCACGGTGAGCAACGAGGGATAGGCCCGGATCGCGCCGAGCATCAGCGCGAGGGGGCCGGCGATGAGGGCCGAACGCACGAGACCTCGCCGCGAGCGGAAGGCACCGAGGCGGACCAACCCGTCGAAGGCCAGCACCAGGACCGCGTAGGCCGGAACGTAGGTCGCGCCGTCGATCAGCATCGCGGCAAAGACACCGGCGACGACGCTCGCCCACCGGGGGTCCTCGGCGGCGCGACGGAAGCTGTAAAGCAAGAGCGGCAGGAGCCAGAAACCGAGGAAGGTGCTGTGACCACCGCCGCCATCCCAGGCGAAGGTCCCGGAACAACCCCAGGCGACCGCCGCGAGGGCGCTGGGTACCGCCGAGAGCCGCGCCTCACGCCGGCCGAACGCGTACATACCCAGCATTCCGATGAAGGCGTGGGCGACGAGGTGGATCTTGATCGCGAGGGTCGAGCCCAGGAGGGGCGAGAGCCAGAAGAACGGCGACAGCGTCTGGTTTTGGGGGTTGCCCCAAATCGTGATGCCCCCACAGTTGAAAGCGTTCCAGAGCGGAAACTCGCCCCACCGGGTCACGGCGACCCGCCCGGCCTCCCATTGGTTGTGGAAGAACTGCCAATCACCGTATCCCGTTACCGACGGGTCCATCCACGCGGGCGTCCAAAAACCGATGGCTGCAAGGGCAAAAAAGGATGCGGCCATGACGCGTCTATCCGGGCGGCAGCGCATGGGGCGCGCAAACTATCACGGGCGCGCCCCGGGCCGCCACCTGCCCCGGGCATCGTCGAGTCCTTTACGGGATCAACCGCCATTGGCTAGTCTCCCGTGATCCACCGCCGATGAGCAGAAGTACCCATGAGATTGCCCCCCCGGTCCCCCGTCCGGCGCGATGCGGCACGAAGCTGACCGCATGGGTTAGGCGCCTCGGTGGGGCGATCGCGTTCGCCTACACCGCGGCCGGCATCTGGGCTCTCGTCGACACGTTCCTCATCGTCAGACCGGGGGGTCTCCGATTGCACTGCGTCGGCGTCGGCATGGCGGCCTGGGCCGTACCGACCGTCGCCATCCTCACCGCTGCGTTGGTCGTTCGCGCCCTGGTATCGCGGATCCCGCCGGTCCGGGACCTCCTCTTCCCCAGCCCCGAGCGCATGCCGCGGACCCTAACCGTCGTCGCCTCATCGGCGGGTGGCGTCGTAGCCATCGACCGGGCCTTCGCTTTTCTCGGAAACTACGCCGAGATCACCCAGCGCCTGGGCCTGGCGATGGCGGTCTTCGGTTACCTGCTCCTCGCGGGTCTGCTCTTCCGCCCCGTCGAAGGTGGGCTCTCCTGGCTACTCCGCCGTCTTCCCGCGATCTGCCGGCATTCGGGGCTTTTCCTCGCGCTCCTGATCGCCGTCGGCGTCATCGGTCTGATCGTCGGCCGACACCTCGAGCCCGACTATTTCCGGGAGATCGGCTGGCAGCTTCCCGCCTCCGTCGCAACGGTCTTCATCGCGGCGCTGCTGGGCACGAGTGCCCCCCGTTGGACAACCTACGTCACGGGCATGCTCGCTGGCCTCGTCCTGGGCGTCATCGCCTGGCACTACACCAGCCCCACCCCGACCCGGGCCACGAATGCCATGCGCGGACGCGGCGAGATCACACCGGTGTTCATGAGGCTCATGGAGAAACCCCGGCCGGCGCCGACCTTGGAGTTGCCAGAGGAGGTCCAGGCCTGTCGCCCGGGCCAGGAGCTGACCCCCGTCGGCGAGATCGGCGAGGTCGGCGAAGAAGCGCCGGACATCGTGCTGCTGACCATCGACGGATGGCGATGGGACCACAGCAGCATGGCGGGGCCCGGGAACGAAGACGTCACCCCTCGAATCAAACAGCACGCGCGTCGGGGCGCCGTGTTCGCGCGAGCCTATTCACCGGCGCCGTCGACGCGGCATTCCTTCCGGACGCTCTTCAGCGGGATCATCGTGGGACGCGTGGCCGCACCGCCGACCCCGGGGACGCGATGGGCGCTCTCGATGGTCGATGGCCAGCCCACCCTGGCGAGCTACCTCGAGGCCGCCGGCTACGAGACCATCGCGTTCCTCTCCGACCCCGGCGCATTCCCACCGGATGAACACGGCCTCGACGGCTTCTCGGAGATCGACGACCGCTTCGTCCCCTTCGTTCGACGACGGAAGTACGTCGCCTCGTACAACATCAGCCACATCATCGCGCGGCTGGCACGGCCCCCGGAGCCGGGGCAGCCGCCGCGCTTTCTCTGGACGCACCTGGGCGAACCCCACTACTCCTTCACCCACGGGCCGGAGCTCCCGACGTCGGGCGGGAGGCGGTTGCCTTATCACGAGAGGCACCTGCACTCGCTCCGCTACGTCGACCAACAGGTCAACCGCCTGCTCGAGTTCCTCGAGGGCCGGGAGCGGAAGAACAAGACCTGGGTCTTCATCACCTCGGACCACGGCGAGCAGTTCAACGAGCACGGCCACCGGCGGCACGGAAACACGGTCTACGAAGAGGAAATCCACGTCCCACTGCTCGTCTGGGGCCCCGGGGTCGAGCCCGGCCATCGCGAGACGCCCACGAGCCTCATCGACGTCTTCCCGACGATCCTCGACGCGGCGGGCCTCGAGGTCCCGGCGGGGATCTGCGGCAAAAACTTCCTCCATGCGCTCACCGAAGGAGACGAACCGGAGGCGCGTCCCGTCTATGCCGCGGCGCTGCCAGACCGCACCGTCGACATCTTCAAATATGCGTGGATCGTCGGAGATGAGAAGCTCATCGTCGATGGCAACACCGGGGCCCGCGAGGTCTACGACCTGAGCGCCGACCCGGCCGAGCAAGACAACCTCGTCGACGAAAACCCCGAGGCGGGCCAGAACCTGGTCGACGGGCTGCGCGAATTCTACATCGCCCACGGGATCGACCCGACCGACTACCACTTGGACGGGGACTGACGAGCGCCCGCGGACGATTGAGGTAGGATGCGCGTCCACCGTCGTGAACCCCTTCGACTACATTCTCCACCTCTTCGGTCTGACGGATCAGGCGGCGGCCTACACGACCGGCGTCGTCACCGGGCTCGCGCTGCTGATCCTCGGCCGCCTCGTCCTCCCCCTCGCGGGACGCCGGCGCCTCAGGTTCGCGCTCTTCGCCTTCGTCCTGCACCTCGGGCTGATGGCGGCCCGGGCCTTGCTCGTCGACACCGACACGAGATTCGCCCAGGGCCTCGGGCTCTTCGGGCTTTTCCTCCTGCTCATCTCCATCGGCCGGTCCGGGGTCCTGGTCACCGCCCACCTCCTGGTCTCGCGCCGCATCATCGGGCCGCTGCCCAAGATCTTCACCGACATCGTCCAGGGCGGCATCTTCGCCGGTGCCCTCTTCGTGACCCTCAGCGCCGCCGGGGTGGCGATGGACTCGCTGCTGACCACCAGCGCGTTGCTCACGGCGGTCGTCGGCCTGTCGCTCCAGGACACCCTCGGCAACCTCTTCGCCGGCCTCGCGATCCAGGTCCAGGAGCCCTTCGAGGTCGGCGACTGGATTCAGTTCGACGACGACCAGGACAACATCGGCATGGTCATCGAGATCAACTGGCGCGCGGCCCGGGTCCTGACCCTCGATCAGATCGAGATCATCGTGCCCAACAACCAACTCGCCAAGGCGCCGATCCGCAACTTCACCAAGCCAATGGTGCATTCGCGAAGAAAGGTC
>QMMC01000176.1 GCA_003647065.1 Deltaproteobacteria bacterium
CCCGTCGCGCATGCGCATGGGCGTGCACTGGCGCCCGGCGGGCCTTCCCGGGAAGCACTTCGTCATCGTCGCCTCGCACTCGGTCCCCGACGTGCTCGCCCACGAGCTCGGCCACTTCTTCGGCAACCGCGAACACCCAGCGACGCCGGGCAACATCATGAGCTACAGCGACGGACCTCCCGGCGTCTTGCCTTGGTTCGACACGACGCAGAAGCGCCGCATCCGCCGCTTCGCCCGACGTTTCTTGGAAACGCGCGAAGTCCTGCCGGCCGAATGAGTCGGATAGCGCGCTAACTCGCCCGCCGGCAACCGTGGTAATCGGTCGTCGATGCCGAAGATCTCCTGGTCGCTGTCAACGGTCGCCCTCGCCTTCGCCCTCGCATGCGGCGGCTCGAGCGGGGGGGGAGGAGGCACCACCGCCCCAAGCCTCACCTGCCCCGCGGCGGGTCTGCCCGATGTGAGTCCCTCGTACTCGGAGACCGTCGAGGGCCTCGTCGTGGTGCCCGCCCGGGCGAACTTACGCTCGGCGACCGAGGGCGAGATGAGCGTATTCCGGGACTTCGTCCTCGAGCTCCAGCTCGCCTGCGGCGAATCACCAGCGGGCGCGGCCTGCGAGCTCGGGGCCCTGCGCAGCGAGCTCACGGCGCTGACGACGGCAGACCATTCCGGCCTCTTCACTGACATCGACGCCTCCTTCGACGCGGCCCTCACCTCGGCTCATGGCGACTACCCGGCGCCGGACCGCGACTGCGATGACGAGGCCGAAGGGGTCTGCGACGGCCGAGCGATCGCCGCGGCCCTCGTTCGAGCCGTGTGCGAGTTGACCGACAGTAGCGACGACGATGAAAGCGGAGGACACTGATGACGACGGCAATCGTACTCGGCGGCGGCGGGTCCCTCGGCGCTTTCAGCGTTGGCGTGGCGCGGTGGCTCCTCGTCGACAAGGGGATCCGCCCCGACATCGTCACCGGCACCTCGACCGGAGCCCTCGCCGCGGTCCTCGTGGCAAGCGGTGAGGTTTCACTCCTGAGCGACCTCTATACCAACGTCTCGACCCGAGACGTCTTGCACCAGAGCTTCCTCGGCGACTTGGACGTCGTGCTGCATGGCTACACCAACAGCGTCGAGCCGCTCCAGAACCTCATCGACGAATACCTCACCGAGGAGCGGCGCCAGCGCATCTTGGACCGCGGGGTGAAGCTTCAGATCGCAGCCCTGAACCTGCAAAAGGGCGTCGTCGAATACGCCGGCGCCGGGTCCAACCTCGAACGGCTCAAGAAATTCGTGCTCGCGTCGAGCTGCCAACCGGCCCTCATGCCGACCATCGAGATCGACGGCTACGACTACGTCGACGGCGGCGTCATGCAGATGGTCCCGGTCCAGCGCGCCGTCGACATCGGCGCGACGAAGATCTACGCCGTGGCCACCTCCGCCGCGCCGGCCGACCGACCGCCCATCAGTCGCCGCTTCCCCAACTCCCCCGGGACCGATGTCTTCAACTACACCCTGCGTCGCGCCATCCTCCTGATGACCGACCAGCTCACCGACGACATGATCGCGCTGCAACTCGAACGCGGCGTCGACATCACCGCGATTCGCCCCGCCCGCACCCAGACCCCGGACCCCCTCGAGTTCGCCCCGAGCGAGATGGCCGCGATGATGGACGCGGGTTATCTGCGGGCTAGGCAGTTGCTGCCGTAGGGGCGGTCCACCCGGTGCATCGGGCGGATGCCCAGCGACTCCTGTACGCTCCAGCCCCATGGCCCACCTCGTCACCTCCATCGCCCACATCGGCATCCGCGTTCACGACCTAACGCGCGCCGAGGCGTTCTACGCGCTGCTCGGGTTCGAGCACGTCATGGGCCCGGTCGGCCCCGAGCCCGTGGCCATCATCAGTCACCCGGCGGGCATCGAGATCAACCTCGTGCTCAACGCGCCTGCAGCCGACACGCCGAACGTGCTGATGGACGTGCCGGTCAAGAAGCCAGGCATCACGCATTTTGCGCTGCGGGTGACCGACCTCGAAGCGGTCCAGGCGCTCCTCGAGGGCGCCGGTGTGACAGTCACCGAGGGGCCCATCAACTTCCCCAATGGCGGCCGGGCGTTTTTCGTCCGCGACCCCGATGGCAACGTGGTCGAGCTCAACTGGGCGCCAAAAGCCGCGTCTTGATTAGATCTGAACCACCCGGACGCTGATCGGGTCCGGCGTGGGACCGGGAGCGTGGGGAAGGTCGCAGAGGTGCACTCCGTCCGAGTTGCAGTAGGTCGAGAGGTCCGATTCGGAGCAGGCGCGGACCTGACAGCCGTCGACTTCGACCGGGACCGGGACGTCGATGGCGGGGTCTTCGGCGAAGATGCGGTAGAGCGAGCGCTCGTCTGTGTGGAAGGGCGCGCGCAGGATGAAGCGTTGCGCCGGCGCGTCCGCTTCACCGACACAGTTGGCGGCACTGCAGAAGCGAATGCGCACTTTGATGGCCGCAGTCGCGTCGTCGGTCACGACCGAAATCGCGTCTTCGCTGCGCATCCCGGCGAGGGGCACGCTAGCCAGCGTCTCCTCTTCGAACCCCGAGTCGAAAGGTGCACCAGATTCACGGCGAATCTGGACAAAGGCCTCCGCAGCGTCGCTCGCCGCCGCCGGGAGGTCTATGCGCAACTCGAGGCCAGCTACGACCTCGGGGTCGCCGCAGCCGCCAATGGTCAACGCCGCGAGACACACGATGAGTGAGATGCGCATGGCGCGAGTCTACGCGACCGGGTCCACTACCTCCATTAGGCCCGTGGCCTCGTCTCGGGAGAGCCATGGAAGCGTGTCGGCCCGACCACGATCCGAGAGACCGATGCACGAATCTTCGGGGGTCCCAGGGTCGGCATGATCGTTGAAGGAGCGAGACGCCCATGACCGGTCCACGTTTATTCTGGCTCGCGTGTGCGCTCTTGTGGCCCGCCTGCGCGGGTCCCACGATGTCGCCTGCTGCGCCGCCAGATCCGGCCCCCACCCCGGGACACCGGGCCGGTCCCGTTCCCCAGTTCTTCGAGGCCGAGCCGAGCATTCGCGTGCTCATTCGCGAGTCCGAGGGCCCCCTCGCGGTCTCCGGGGTCGGGCTCGTGACCCCCCAGACCGCGGGGTTGTCGTCGGTGACCGTCGAGGTCGTCGAAGGGGTGCTCACGTCGACCGGCGACGTGTGCCGGGCCGGGCCTTGCGTCTTCAGCGCTCCCGCCGGCGTCGCCATAGGCGGCGTGGGCCCCTTCCCAGGCCGCCTCGAAGTACTGGCAGAAGATGGCGAGTTGCTCGCGGTCCTCGAGGTCCCCATCGAGACCTACCTGCGCGGCGTGGTGAGCGCGGAGATCCCTTCCGGGTGGCCCGTCGAGGTCAAGATGGCCCAAGCGATCGCAGCGCGCTCCTACGCCCTCGCCCACGCGGGCGAACCCGAGGCCCTCTTCGATGTGCGCTCCGATACCCTCGACCAAGTGTACCGCCCGGCCGTAAACGCCGGCGCCGTAGCAGCCGTGACCCAAACCCGGGGCCAGGTCCTCGTGGCGGACGGTGCCCTCGTCGAGGCGTTCTACCACTCGACCTGCGGCGGACAGACGGAGAACCCGAACGACGTTTGGCCCGATGCATCCACCTTCGAATGGGCGACGACCTGCACGACCGACACCGAATCACCGCGCCATACCTGGGAGGTCCGGCTCTCCAACAGGGTTGTCGCGACGGCCCACGCCGACATCTCCCACGTGGACGCGCTCCGCCTCGACACACGCAGCGAGTCGGGAAGGGCGCTCGAGATCACCCTCGTCGACGGGGAGACTTCAGTCTCGATGCCTGCCCCCGAGTTCCGCCGCGCCGTCGGGACGCGCCGGCTCGGAAGCACCTTCTTCGAGGTCCGGACCCACGGCGATGCCGTGACCTTCACCGGCCGCGGCTTCGGCCACGGGGTGGGCATGTGTCAGTGGGGCGCCCACGGCCTCGTCGCGGAGGGCCGCGACCACCGCGCCGTCCTCGCGCACTACTACCGCGGCACCACCGTGCTGCGCGCCTACGAGTAGCGTCCATAGCGGCATTCAAACCGATCGTCGCTCGAGGAGTCTGCACCCCATACAATGCGCCGATGCGCCGTATCGCTGCCATCGACTGGATGCGCGGGATCGTCATGGTCTTCATGGCGGTCGACCACGCGTCCCTCATGCTCAATACCGGGCGCGTGTCGGCGGATTCGGCGGCGAGCTACGTCGCGGGCACCGCCCTTTCGCCAGATCAGTTCTTCACCCGGTGGATCACCCACCTCTGCGCCCCGACCTTCGTCTTCCTCGCCGGGACGGCCATCGCGGTGAGCACGACCCGACGACAGGAGCGCGGGCTGAGCAGCTGGGCCATCAACCGTGACCTGCTCATCCGCGGCGCGCTCATCGTGGCGCTCGATTTGGTGCTCATGTCCCGGCTCTCCGGGACTACGCTCCTGCAAGTCCTCTACGCCATCGGCGCATCCATGATGCTGATAGTGCCCCTCCGGCGATTCGGACCAAAGGCGATGCTCGTCATCTCCCTCACGCTCATCTTCGGCGGAGAAGCCATCACCGGGCTGCTGTGGGACCTCGAAGCGGCCGGAACCGAGCCGCTCTGGGTGAACCTCATGTTCGCTCCGCTCTTCAGCGAGGGCCTCCTCGTCGTGTACCCCGTGGTGCCCTGGGTCGCGATGATGATGCTCGGATGGGTCTTCGGCGAACGCCTCGTCGCCGCCCCCCATCTCAGCCGGGGCGGCTGGCCTCCCGAACGAATCCTCTTGGTCTGGGGCCTCGCAGCCCTCGCGCTCTTCGTCGCCGTGCGCGGCCTCGACGGCTACGGAAACATGTTCCTGCACCGCGACGACAACTCGATCGTCCAGTGGTTACACGTCAGCAAGTACCCGCCCTCCCTCGCGTTCGTATGCCTCGAACTCGGACTGATGGCGCTTTTTCTCGCCGCGCTGATGCGCCTCGAGCCCCACGTCACGGTCCGCCAAAACGGCCCCATCCTCGTCTTCGGTCAGACCGCGCTCTTCTTCTACATCCTGCACTTCATGATGCTCGGTGCGTCGCGCGAGTTCATCGAGCCCGCCGGCCTCGGCGTCACGTACGCGGCGGCGGCCGGCGTGCTGGTGGTCCTCTATCCGCTCTGCCGCGTCTACCGCACGATCAAGCGCAAGAACCCAACCAGCGCGCTGCGCTTCATCTGAACGTCCGCTGAACGTCCGCTGAACTTGCGCGTCTTCAGACGAGCAACTCCCGCACCGGTCCCTGCTGGTAAGCCGCGACCGGACGGCCAACGGCGTCGAGGTCGGTGCCCATGGCCTGGACCAGGGCGGTGAGTGTGCCCGTGTGTTTGTGGAACGAGCTGATGTCGTTTCCGTAGGTGAGCAGCTGATTCGTCCGCAGCGCCCCGCCGCACTGACCGAAGATGCTCACCGGCACGTCGTAGGCGCGGTGGTTCCAACCAAACTCGGCGCCGACCATGACCGCCGAGTCGTAGAGGATGTCGGCCTTGGCCGTCGTACCAATGCCCTTGAGCTCGTCGAGGAGCTCGGTGACGCGCAGCGAATACCACTCCATGAAGAGGTCCACGTCGGCGGCTTGGTGGTGGGTGTAGCTGTGGTGGTCCGTGCCCGAGTTCGACCCGGTGCCGTCGCCGACATAGCCGAGACCGAGTGACGGGATCTGAAAGCGACTGGCGATGCCGCCGAGCTGAACGCTCACGATGCGGGTGCGGTCGAGGCGCAGCGCCGCATCGATGACCCTCACCCACTCGGACCACACGCGCTCCGGGGCCTCGGTCCGGGTGTCGAGGTCCGGGGGCTCCTCGGGCACGGGGAACGAAGGGTCGAGGGGCGACTCAGCGAGGCCGATCTCGAGCTCCCGGAGGCCGGTGAGGTGCTGGTCGAGGATGTGATGGCCGGCGGCGGGGAGCTGATCGCGCAGCGCCTCGAGCTCGCGGCCGGGCACGTCGAGGATGGAGCCGCCCTGGGCCCAAAGCTGGTCGATGTCGGTCCCACCCATCGCGGCGAGGTCGCCGAACATCTGGCGGAATCCGTCCCGGGGGCTCTCGGTGAGGGTCACCGGGACACGTTCGTCGGTGTAGGTCGCGCCGACGGTGTAGCCCGGGGGCGCCTGGTAGAAGACGCTCGGCGCCTTGAAGCTCGACCCGCGCATCTTGATGGCCAGGGACTTGCGCAAGGGGTTGGTGATGACGCCGCGGTCGAGGTAGTCGGCGGCGACGATCTGGTCGATCGTCGGCTGGATCGCAGCCGTCCCGATGTCGCTGCGCACGAAGGGGATGTCCCCCGAGAACATGGTCAGCGCCGAGGCGAAGTGCCCGGCGTGGTCGCCGGTGTAATGCTCTGAGACGAAGTCGTGGAAGGCGTACTCCTCGATGGCGATCATGTCTTCGCGGTAACGCTCGTAAGGGGCGAAGCCCGGGCCGAGGTCGAAGCCTCCGGCGGTGCGCTCGAGGTAGACGTTCTCCCGGCACTTCCCGTTCGGGAGAAACACGAGGACCATGTGACGCTTCTCGGTGAGCGCCTTGGCCTCGGGCATGTCGAGCCAGTAGCCGGCGACCGGAGCCAGCATGCCGGCGAGGACCGAGTTGCGAAGGAAGTCGCGCCGTTTCCACTTCTTCATCAGTTCACTCCCCGTCGGAACTGACCCGACAGCGCGATTTCTCGGAAGAGGCCGACGACGTCACCGGTGAAGCCGCCTTCGAGGGCCTCGAGGACGGCGACGTCCTGGGAGCCCGGCAGGCGCCCCTGGGCGTAGCGATAGGCCTGGGTGACGAAGCAACGCTCGAGCGCCGGATGCGTCGCGAATCCATCGACGGCCTCGGCGGTCGTCGCGAACTCGATGCGGTCGTAGGGGGGCAGGTCGAAGAAGCCGCGCACCTCGTCGGGCATCACCACGCCTTCCGGCTGGAGGCGCCCGACTTCGTCGAATAGCTCGAAAGCGAACCCGGCGTTCAAAGTCTGGTGGCAGTTGCTACAAGGCGCCGTCGTCTCGAGAGGCTCGAAGCGTTCGCGGAAAGTCGCGTCGGGCCCGACGTTGGGCAGGGCCATCGCGGGGATGCCCGCGTCCGGGGCGAAGCCATGGCACATCAGCTCCTGAAGCAGGAAGGCGCCGCGCTGAATCGGCGAGCGGCCGTTTTCCTTCGAGTGCGCCGAGAGCACGAGGCCGGTGGTCAGGATGCCGCGGCGGTCGGTCCCGGCGAGGTCGACCCGGACGAACTCATCGGTGCCCACGGGCTCGAGGCCATAGTGGGCCGCGAGGGTGTCGTTGAGGAAGGTGTAGTCGGCGCGGATGAGGTCCGCGAGGGACCCGCCTTCGGTGAAGAGCACGTCCTCGATGAGCAACCGGACCTCTTCGTAGAAGAGCTCGGTGAGCCCCTCGGGGAGCTCGGCGGCAGCGGTCTTGATCTGGTGGTCGAAGTCGTCGGTGCCGAGCCACAGGTGAATGAGCCAGGTGATGCGTTCCTGGGCCCGGGGGCTCTCGAGGAGGCGGTCGACCTGCGCCGCGTACTCGGCCGGAGAGAGCAACGCCCCGGCCTCGGCGGAAGCCAGGAGCTCGGAGTCGGGGCGCGTCCCCCAGAGGAAGTAGCTGAGCTTCGCCGCGAGCTCGAGGCCGGTGAGTTCGCCGGAGGCCCCGATCTCCGTACGGTAGAGGAAGTACGGCGAGACGAGGGCCATCTGGACGACGGTGCGCCGGGCGAAGACTGCGCCCTGGTCGGCGAGCTTTTCATCGAAGGCGGCACGGTAGGGCGCGAGCATCGAGTCATCGACGTCGCGGACGAACGCCGCCGCGAGGAACGCGCGCAGCTCGTCGTTGGTGCAGGCGTCGGCGGCGCAAGGCAGGAGCGCATCGACGTCGGCGCGAATGGCGACGTCGGTGGCGATCTCGAGCAGCGTCTGCATGTGCCCCACGTCGCGCACCGTCGACCGGGCAGCGTCGTTGTCGAGGTTCTGCACGTCGAGCTCCCGAGGCAGGCCGGTCACGTCGACGGCGACGCCGGTGAAATCAGCGATGGCCTGGGCGAGCTCCCAGTTGGTCGCCATACGCAGACCGGTCTCCGGCGTGGTCTCGTCGAGGGGGAACGCGAAGCGTGGCGTGGTGAGGCCACTGCCGTCGGTGCCTCCGCCGCCCATGCCGCCCATGCCGGTCCCGCCCGCACCGGGCTCGCCGCCGGGGCCCGAGATGGCTCCCTTGCAGGCGACCAACGGCGCCAAGAGGAACGGGAGGAGCAGAACGACCCAAAGGGCCGGACGGAATGTGACTGGGACGGAACCCAGTCGGCGGGGGAGGCGACTGAACACGTCTCGTCACCTCGCAACGCCCGTGCCGGACCGAGGGCTGTGAAATCGCGACGAAAATTCGGCGTCGGGGCTGCTCTCAGGCGCCGGGAGCGCGCCCCGCTCTCGGCCGGAACCGGCGCAGTTCCAGGGGAAGTCCCTCATTTGGGACGGCCAGGGCCGACCGCCTCACGGCGATGACCTCTCCTCGCCAGGGGAAGATGCCCGGCTTCCGGCCGGTCATGAAGACCCATGCGCGGGTGGGTTTTCTGGGCGGGCATTCGCGCTACGCTCGTGAAATGCCTGCGACGCGCTTCGTGCAACTCTCCCTCGGCGCCCTCCTCGCCCTGACCCTCGCTGCCTGCGCGAGCGGGCGGCGCGGCAGTTTTCCGGCGACCGATACGGGGTTAGCCGACTCGGGATCCTCCGATTCGGGTAGCGGCGATGGGAGCACTCCCGACTCCGGCACGCCAGACAGCGGCGCCTTGGACACCGGCCCCGATGCGCCCAGTTGTACGGCGCCCGTGATCGATTGCGGCGGTACCTGCGTGGACCCCCAGACCGACGCGATGAACTGCGGAGCATGCGGCACCACGTGCACGGCGGCCCAGGAATGCCTGGTCGGCACCTGCACCGCTCGATGCACCACCCCGACGCCAGACCGCTGCGACACGACCTGCGTCGACCTCACGAGCGACTCCGCGCACTGCGGCGCCTGCGGGACCGCCTGCACGGGGACGGAAATCTGCAACGCGTCGATGTGCGAAATCCCGTGCCCGACGGGTGAAACTGCGTGCTCGGGGGCGTGCGTCGATCTGATGGCCGACGAGAGCAACTGCGGTGCTTGCGGAAACCCTTGTTCGACGGGCGAGCGCTGCTCCGCCGGCACGTGCATGATGACGAGTGTCGACTCGGTCCTCATCTACTACGACAGCTTCACGACCGGCGAAATCCCAGCCCAACTCGCAGCCACGCGCATGGGCGCGACCCGAGTCATCGCTGAAGCGGGCGAGGCTGCGTTCAACAGCCAGTACGACGGCGACACCTGGGACGTCGTCGTCGTATCGGTTGCCGGAGGCGCCATCCCAGCAGGAGTCCGCACGCGGGTGCTCTCGCGGATCACGGCCGGTGAGCCGCTGATCTTCAGCTGGTGGGATCTCGACTCCGACGCGGCGCTCCAGACCGCCCTCGGAGTGACCGTGGTCAGCTACTCGTCCCCGCGCCCGCTGCACCCCGCCACCGGGGCCCCGGTGAATCTGTTCTCGTCGGTCGAGACCTTTCCCGTGCCGCTCACGAATAGCCACGACGCGGGCGACAACGGCGACCTGCTCACGCCCACCGGCACCGCGTCCGTCCTCGTACGTCAAGACAGCCCCACCGGCGGCAACGTCGCCGTTCTGACCAACGGCGGCACGACCTTGGTCAACGGCTTCCTCCCGTGGGACTACCGCGGGACCGACAACGACATGGACAGCGTTCCGGACATGGTCGAGATGATGGTCAACGAGCTGAGCTACTTCTGAACGGACGGGCGGCCGATCGCGAGGCCGAGGCCGGTTCCGATGAGCTTGGTCGTGAAGAAAGGCCCGAAGATCTGGTCGAGGGCCTCCTCTTCCCGGGACTCCCGACCCGCCGGCGAACGGCCGCTGAGGCCACGCCGGGCCTCTTGGGGCGAAGGTGCTATCCTCCGTGGCCATGAGCTTGCGCCGCGTCTTGTTCTTCGCAGCCGCTTTTTCCCTCGCCGGCTGTGCGTCGAATACCAACCCCCCTCCCGGTGAAGACACCGGAGTCGCCATGGACGCGGCCCCGGACACCGCACCGACCGATGGCGGCACGGATAGCGCACCGCCGGAGGACGTAGGCCCCGGGGATACCAGCACTCCGCCCCCCGACGCCGAGCCCGCTTGCGCCTGTCCGCCGCTGCCGGCCTGTGCAACGCCGGCCGCGGACTCACCGGTCTTCACCCCGACCGGGAGCGAGTACATAGACCAACTCTTCGGTGTGCTCGCCTGTGCCGATACCACCCTCGACGCCGCGCTCTACCGGACCAGCTGGGACTGCGTGGTCGACGCCTTCGAGACGAAGCTCGCCGATGACGCCGACCTGGTGGTGCGCCTGGTCATCGATGACGACCAGTGTCCGCTCCTCGCCGGAGGCGTGCGCGACTGCCCCCTCGCCCGCATCGCGACTCACCCCCGAGTGACCATCGTCGATGACGACCGCTCGGCGTTCATGCATCACAAATTCATCGTCGCTGACGGAGCGCGGGTCTGGGTGTCCTCCGGGAACATGACCCGCACCAGCTTCTGCACCGACATGAACAACTCACTGGTCGTAGAACAGGCGGAGATCGTGGCGGGCTACGCGGCGCACTTCGAAGAGATGTTCGCGGGGACCTTCAGCCCGCAGCCGGCCGAGGCACCGGTCACCGGCGGCACCTACACCCTCTACACCAGCCCCCGAACGCCATCGACGTCCCCATCTCCCTGGTTCGACGCCCTCGTCGCCGCGATCGACGCCTCGACGACCTCCGTCGACGTGATGATCAGCGCCTGGACCCGGACCGAGGTCTCCGACGCCCTCGTCCGCGCCCGAGGCCGCGGCGTCACCATCCGCGCCTTGGTGCGCACCTCCTACGTCGACGACCCCCCGGCAATGGCCCTCATCGCCGCCGGCGCCGAGGTCCGCCACGGGAACGTGCACAGCAAGGTCGCCATCATCGACGGCCACCTGGTCGCCACCGGCTCCCCGAACTGGTCCGCGAACGCCTGGAGCAACAGCGAAGCGAGCCTCTGGGTCGACGATGCGAGCGTCGCCGCGGCCTACACCGCCGAACTCGACCGAGCCTTGCCCCTCGCGTCACTGCCCTGAGCTACGCGGCGAAGCGCGACGCCTATAGACAGGGCAGCGCGGGGGCGCACCACTCGCCGGTGTTGGTCGGGGGTACGACCACCAGGAGAGCCCGAGCCGCCGCGAGGACGCGGCCGTCGCTGCGCTTGACGAGGTAGCGGAACGGATAACCCCGAAGGCATGGCTCGAAGCGGTCGCCGCCCTCGAAGGTGAAGGTCGTCTCGAAGTTCAGCTCGGTGGTACCGACGACGCCGCGAAAGACCTGGGCTTCGGCCTCGACGACGGCCACGTTGTCGGTGGGGTCTGCGAAGAGGGCGATCGAGCCCTGCCAGAAGTCGTCAGCGGTGAGACCGTTCGCGTCTTGGGCCGGAAACGCCTCGAAGGCGCCGGTGTAGTCCTCGCCGGCGCCCCGGATGACGAGGGCCACCGGTACCCGCACCGTCGCTCCGGGCTCGGCGAGGAGCTCGAAGACCTCGTCGTCCTGGGGGATCGCCGCGATGAGCGGGTTGTAACCGAACGCCACCTCGACGAAGTCGCTGAAGCCGTCGTCGTCGGTATCGGGACCGAAGACATCGGTCGCCCGATTGATCTCGTTCATGTTGCAGAGGCCGTCGCTGTCCTCGTCGCCGAGGGGATCGACCCCAAGGCCGGTGTCGGCGACGCTTCCGTCCCCCCCATCCGTCCACGTCGTCGTTTCGGGGCAGCCGGTGAGCAAGAGGGCTGGGGCGACCCCCAAGACCACCAAGACCACCAAGAGCACGGCCATTCGATTCAGCATCCGGTACGAAGCGTGTCGCCCCCCGTCGGTGGGGTCAATCGGTGAGACCCCCGGACCAACGTTCGGGCAACGGTCCGGCCGACCGGGTGCTCGGCCGGGGCCTGGCCGCGGCCCCCCCCTTCGGGCGTGGACGAAGGGCCCTTTCCGCGGTAGATCCGCGGCCTCACGGAGGCGATATGGCGTTGAATCCCGAGGCCGAAGGCCACACGACAAAAGAGCTCATCCACGAATACGACTGGCGTGACGTCGCGCTCTACGCCCTCAGCGTCGGCGCCAAGCGCAGCGAGCTCGACTACCTCTACGAGAAGCGTGGGCCGATGGTGCTGCCGACCTACGCGGTCGTGCCGGCTTTCTTCGTCAATGAGCTGGTCTTCGACATCGTCGGCGGGGACCTCCTCGGCGTCGTCCATGGCGGCCAGGGCATCCGCCTGCACAAACCCTTCGCACCGAAGGGCAAGCTCAAGACCATCGGCAAGGTCGCCGGCATCTACGACCTCAAGCGCATGGCGACCTCGGTCATCACCACCGAGACCCGCGACGAGGACGGCGACCTCGTATGCGAGACCGAGTGGAACATCATCTACCGCCTCGACGGAGGCTTCGGCGGCAAGCCCCCGCCTCGGACCCCGAAGGTGCGCCCCCCGGAGCGCGACCCCGACTTCGTCGTCGAAGAGAAGACCTCGGAAGAGCAGGCCCTGCTCTACCGCCTGAGCGGCGACCTCAACCCGCTGCACGCGGACCCGGCGATCGGAGAGAAGGCCGGCTTCGGCCACCCGATCCTCCACGGCCTCTGCACCTACGGCTACGCCTGCCGCGCCGTGATCAACAGCGTATGCGAAGGCGATGCCTCACGCATGAAGGCCTTCAATGGCCAGTTCAGGAAACCCGTCTGGCCCGGCGATACCATCATCACCGAGGGCTGGAACGAAAACGGCAAGGTCATCGTTCGGTCGTCCTGCAAAGAGCGCCCGGGCGAGTACGGCTTCACCAACGCGTGGGCCGAAGTCGACTGAAAGCGGGGCGGCTGGTCGGTCGAGACTCGACCCGCGCGAGGCAGCATTGTAGCTTTTGCCCTCATGTCGTCCTCTTCCTACCGGCTCACCGCAGCGCTCTTAGTGCTCACGGCCTGTTCAGACCCCTCTGAGCCGGCCACGTCGGTCGACGTGTTGATC
>QMMC01000177.1 GCA_003647065.1 Deltaproteobacteria bacterium
AGGGAGTAGTGCTCACCCACGAAAACCTCCGCACCAATACCGACTCCATCGTCGAATACCTCGAGCTCACCAGCGAGGACCGGGTCGGCCTCGTCTTGCCCTTCTATTACGTCTACGGCGGCTCGGTGATGCATACCCACGTCGCCGTCGGCGGCTCCCTCGCGATGCTGGGCTCCCTCGCGTTCCCCATCCGGGTCGCCGAGGGCCTCGCGCGACATCGCTGCACCGGATTCTCCGGAGTGCCATCGACCTTCGCCCGGCTGCTCGCGTTGAAGAGCCTCAGGGACCACGACCTGTCGACGATTCGCTACCTGACTCAGGCGGGGGCCGCGATGAGCAAGGAGATGGCGGCCCGCGTATGCACGGCTTTCCCGAAGGCGCGCCTCTTCGTGATGTACGGTCAGACCGAGGCTTCGGCGCGCTTGAGCTACCTGCCCCCAGACCGAATCGTAGACAAAGCCGGGTCCGTCGGCTTCGGCATCCCGGGCGTAGAGCTAAAGGTCCGGGACCCCGAGGGCCGTGAGTGCGCCCCCGGCGAGACCGGCGAAGTCGTCGCTCGGGGGGCCAACATCACGTCGGGCTACTTCAACAACCCCGAGGCCACTCGGCGGTTCATCCGCGAAGACGGCCTGCACACCGCCGACCTCGGGTATTTCGACGAAGACGGCTTCCTCTTCCTCGTGGGTCGGGAGTCCGAGATGATCAAGAGCGGGGCTCACCGCATCGCCCCGAAGGAAATCGAAGAGGTCATCGAAAACGCCCCGGGGGTCGCCGCCTGCGCCGTCGTCGGGCGCCCCGACGAACTACTCGGCCAGGTGCCCGTGGCCTTCATCGTGCCATCGCCAGATTCGGCGCCGCCGGCGCGCCAAGACGTGCTTCGCCATTGCAGGGACAAGCTCTCCCGGTTCAAGATTCCGAAAGAGATGCACTTCGTAGACGACCTCCCCAAGACGGCGAACGGCAAGCTGCTCCGCCGGGCACTCCGGGAACGACTCACCGCCCAGGGACCGACGGGATAGTTCGATGTTCGATAAGATTCGCGCCGACATGCACATGTACGAATCCGATGGTGGCTGGGCCACCGAACTCGGGTTCTACGTGACCGCGACCTATAGGTTCGGGCACTGGGCCCGAGGCCTCGAGTCCAAGCCCCTGCGCCTCGGCGGCCTCGTCGCCCATCAAGCGCTAGCGACGCCCTGGCGCTTCTTCCGAAACGTCTATTTGCCGACGGCGGCTGACATCGGCCCGGGGCTGCGCATGGTGCACCCGCAGTCCATCCTCGTGCCCCCGGAGTCGAAGATCGGCGCGAACTGCTCGCTCTACCATGGCGTGACCCTCGGAACGGGCAGCGCCCCAGGGGTCCCGTCGGTCGGCGACAACGTCATGGTCTTCGCTGGGGCCAAACTCCTCGGCGGCATCACCATCGGCAGCGACGTGCACGTCGGCGCCAACGCCGTGGTGACCAAGAACGTCCCCGAAGGCGCGACCGTCTCCGCCCCTCCCTCGCGGGCCATCCCGAAGGCCACGGCCCAGGTCGTGCGACGCTGAGCGCTGTCAGCAGACGCGCCCTATTCGCAGAGTTCTGGAGGCGGCACCGGCGGGACGAAGAGCGTCGCGCCGTCGATGCGCGTCGCCGTACCGGCCGCCGTATCGAGACTGTAGACCGCCGCGCCCTCCCCGAGCCCGACCTGCACCTCTTCGACGCCGGTGAGATAGAAGTAGCCGGTCTCGATCATGCCATCGGCGGAGTTGTACTCGAGGATGATCGTCTTTTCCCCGGTGGAGCTGGTTCCGCACTCGACGCAGTACCGCGCGAGCTCGTCGCCCACCGTCGGGGCGTCGACGATGTACCCACCATCGGTCGGTAGGACGAGCAGCCCGCCGGTCGGCGTCGGGGTGGATGTCACCATGGTGGTGTCGGTGGGGATGGCCAAGACCAGGCGGTCGTTGCCGTTTTCGGTGAAGAGGGCGGGTTCCCAGCCACCGCCGCCGAAGAAGTTCGGGCCGAGCCACCTCGTCGACTGAATGTTGTCGTCGACGAACCAGACGAAGACGTCGTCCCCCTGGCCACCGAAGACCCGGAAGTCCTGGGTATTGCCGCGGAGGACCACCAGGTCATCACCGTCCGACGGGTCGAGGGTGTCGGTGCGACCGCGGTTGCCGTTGCCGAGGTCGATGGCGGCCCGGGAGATGTCGCGGACGAAGACCCAGTCGTGCCCCGGCCCCGTGTGGATGGTCGACGTCTCGATGTCGAATGCTCCATCGGAGTTGGGGTGGCAGCCGGCGATGACCAGGTCGTCGTCACGGCTCCCGCCTTCCATCGTCGTACCGGTGGCGAAGTCGAGGGAGTAGCTCGAGTCGAAGATGAGCACGTCGGGCCCTGCCCCGAGACTGACCCCGCCGATACTGTGAATCGAACCGTTGGGCCCGAGGTCCATGTAGTCCACGCCCGAGGAGCCCTCGAAGTATTCGGCCGGGCCCTGGTAGTCGACCGCCGCAGAGGCGCCTACGAGACGCCAACCGTACTGGTTGCCACCGCCGTCCATCATCGCTTCGAAGGTGCCGAGATTCGTTTCGAAGTTTCGCCAGTTGGCGAGGTCGTTCCCCGAGTCGTTCCAGTCCCACTCCCCCGGGGGCAAGACGGGAGAGCCGTCGTGTCCGTCGTGGTATTCGTTGTCGAAGAGACCGACGAGGGGGAAGTCGCCGGAGGCCGGGGTCCAGCTCCCGTCCCAGGACCACTCGTTGCCGTCCGGGAAGCCGACCGACGGCGGTCTGACCGGCGGTGGACCGACGTCGGGCCCCGGCGGCGTGGCGCCGTCGGGCAAGGTGCCGCTGTCCGCTGGCAACGTTGACGAGTCCATCCCGACCGAGCCATCCGGGCTGGTGGCGTCATCGCCACAGCCGTAGACAGTCGAAGCCGCGACGAGGAGCACCCCTAGGGCGTGAAGGCGAGTCATGGCGACCGTAAGGTAAGCCCGCTGAAAGCCCCGTCTACGGCCAAGTCCACCCCCGTCCTCTCCCCGGGAGCCCTCGGCGGCGGCCCGAGACGTCCCCACCAACGCCATAAACACAGGGGAATTCCCCATTGCGCTCACACCATGTGTGTATATGTACACTATAGACGCACAAGGAGGCGGCCATGAGAATTAACGTACGAGCCTCAACCGCAGCGAGCGTGCTCGCCGCGATCTTTGCAATCAGCGGCTGTATGGCCCCCGTCGACGGGGTGACAGCCGGATTGACCGATGAAATCGGCGATGCCGAAATCTGCGGAGATTACGAAATCACCCTCTTCGCCGGCCAGCACATGGATGCGGGCACGGTGATGGTCAACAACGATGCCACGAACGTCTACGTCACCATCGAGACGGACAACGGCTGGACGCTGAACGCCTACCACATCTACCTGGGCTTCGGCCCGGTGCCAATGAACCGCCCCGGAGCACCTCGCCCCGGGCACTTCCCCTACTCGGATGAGGTTCCCGCGGGCACGACTTCGGTGACCGTGACCATCCCCCTCGCGGACTTCGACGGGGCGTGTGAAGACGAGCTCGTCTTCGCCGTGCACGCGGAGTTGCAGCGCCAGGACGGTCGCACCGTTCAACAGGAAACTGGCTGGAACGACTGCGACAACGACTTCCGCCGCGGCTGGGGTTCCTACTGCACCTACGAGGTCTGCTGTGAGCCGGATGATCCGCCCGACGCCTGCGTCTATCCGAAGTGGATTTGGCGCGACCACGTCGATTGGTGGGGCATCTCCTCGGTCGACATGGGCGGACACACTTACAACACCGCGGAGATGATGTCCCTGCTCTGGACGCCCCCGTGGGGCGACGCGAGCATCGAGGTGGCCCACCAGGTCATCGGCGGTGAGCTCAACCTCGACGCCGGCGCGCTGATGGACCCGGGTGAGGCCGCGGACTTCGCCGCAGCCGTAACCTGGCTCAACGCCAACGTCGACGCCGACGGTGAGCTCCCCTACGACATCTACTCCATCCACGCGACCTTTGCCGATGGCCACGCGCTCGCCGACAGCCTGCGCGACTACAACGAGGGACGCGGCAGCGAGCCGCTCTGCGCGTGGTTCTGACCGCGCACCCCTGACACCGGCACCGCGAACGAAGCGGGCTGCGGCAACTCGCCGCGGCCCGTTCGTCGTTTTGGCGACGAAGATGAAGTACGGCGGGGTCCTGCTAGACTTTCACCATGGTCCAGGGAGCGCGATTCAATCTGTTAGCGATCACGGCTCTATTGGCCCTCAGCGGCTGCGGCGACGACGGGACCGACCCCGGCGACGGCGGCGAAAACCCGGACACGGGATTCACCTGCCCTGACCCCCGCGGATGTCCCACCGGGTGCTGCGACGGAACCTCGTGCCTCGATGGCGACACCCTGCTCTCCTGCGGCGCCGAGGGCGACACGTGTAGGCCATGCGCCGACGGTGGTGAGTGCATCGATGGCGCCTGCCGGCCGCCAGCCTGCGAAGCGAGCTGCATGGGTTGTTGCTCGGAGACCGGCTGCGAGACGGGGACCTCGACCGGCGCCTGCGGGAGCGCCGGCAGCGCCTGCATCGAGTGCATCCCCGGAGAGGAGTGCAGCGCGGGGGCCTGCGTCTGCGTCCCGGCGTGCGGCACTCGCGTGTGCGGCCCCGACGGTTGCGGGGGCGAGTGCGGCGCCGGCTGCACGGACGACGAAGTCTGCAACGCCGCGGGTTCGGGCTGCGAGGCACCCTCGTGTACGAGCTGCGGGGACTGCGCAGACGAAGAGGCGTGCCTCTTTGGGCGGTGCCAGAGCCCCTGGGGACAGACCTACCGGGTGACGATGATCGACGGCGCCTTCCCCGCGGAACCCGCCCCCGATGAATGCTGGGACACGACCCTCGGCTTCGGCTGCGGTCTACCGGACCCGACCGTCATGGTGAGCTCCGACGAGAGCAGTTGGCGCGTCGGGTGCGACGACGACACCTTGATGCCGACCTGGGAAGGCACCGCAGACCTGGTCATCGGCCGGAGCGACGCTCTCTTCATCCGCCTCGTCGATGAGGATGTCGGCGGCGCCTTCGGCTGCGACGGCTTCACCAACGACCAGCCCTGCGTCTTCCATTTTTCAGGACCGGACCACCCCGGGAGCACCCCCGAGTCGACGGCTGCTCTCCGCGACATCATCTGCACCGGCGCCTTCGACGAGCCCGTCGGCGCGGTCTGCGCTGCGGGCTACGAACTGTCTTTCACGATCGAAGCAATCTGAGCTCCTGCGGCCCTCGACACGGCCTACTCGCAGAGTTCGGCCGGAGGGACTGGGGGGTTGAGCGCATCGGTGCCGCCGAGGGGCATCGCCGTACCGGCCGCAGCATCGAGCCGATAGACGACAGCCCCGTCCCCGACCCCGACCTGTAGCTCTTCGATGCCCGTGACGTAGAAGTTGCCGGTCTCGACGGTGCCATCGGCGGAGTTGTATTCGAGAACGATTGTCTTTTCGCCGCTCTCGCTGGTGCCGCACTCGATGCAATGCCGCGCGAACTCGTCGCTTTCGCTGGGGTCGTCTCCGACGAAGCCGCCATCCGTCGGCAGCACGAGGAGACCGCCGGCGGGCGGTGGCGATGTCGTCACCAGGGTCGTGTCCGAAGGGACCATCAGTATCAGCCGGTCGTCGCCGTTTTCGCCGAAGAGCGCGTTTTCCCAGCCCCCGCCGCCGAAGAACCTCGGGCCCACCCAAGGCGTCGTCTGGATGTTCTCGTCAACGAACCAGAAGAAGACGTCGTCGCCTTCGCCGCCAAAAACACGAAAGTTCTGGCTATTGCCGCGAACCACGACCAGGTCATCGCCGTCGAGGGGATCGAGGGTATCGGTGCGGCCCCCGTCTCCGTTGCCGAGGTCGATGGACACGTCCGAAATGTCACGAACGAAGACCCAGTCCTTCGCCGGCCCCGTGCGAAGGGTCGTCGACACGATGTCGTAGGTTCCATCCGAGTTGACGTTGCACCCCGCGACGATGAGGTCGTCGTCCCGGAGCGCACCATCCATGGTCGTGCCCGTACGGAAGTCGAGGGTATGACTCGAGTCGAAGATGAGCACGTCCGGCCCCTCCCCGAGGTTGGCATCCCCGAGGCTGTGAATTGAACCGTTCGGCCCGAGGTCCATGTAGTCCACCCCGGTCGACCCTTCGAAGTACTCCGCGGCGCCAAAGTACTCGACGGAGGTCGCAATCCCCACGAGACGCCATCCGTACTGATTGCTCTCTCCGTCCACGAGGGCCTCGAAGGAGCCGATGCTCGTTTCGAAGTTCCCCCAGTTGGCGAGGTCATTGCTTGCGTCGTCCCAGTCCCAGTCCCCCGGCGGCAGGACCGGAGTACCGTCGTGGCCGTCGCCGTATTTGTCGTCGAAGAGACCTGCGAGGGGGAAGTCCCCCGACCCTGGGGCCCAGCTTCCGTTCCAGGACCACTCGTTGCCGTCGGGATAGGTGAATGCCGGCGGGAGAACCGGCGGCGGGCCGCCATCCGGCACCGGGCCGCCGTCCGGCACCGGGCCGCCGTCCGGCGGTGTGGCGCTATCCGCAGGTGGCGAGGAGGAGTCGACCGCCACGGAGCTATCCCCCAGATCCCCATCCGAAGCGCAGCCGAAGGCGGCGAAGGCCCCGACGAGGACCACGGAGGACACCCAGCGCCGTCCCACGGCGGCCCGGGCCACGGGGAGCGTGATGACCGCCGGGCAGCGGGACACCGTCCGGTCGCCATCAACCACCCGCTGTCCGGGTGAAAACCTGCATACTTGGCGTTTGTCCACAGCTCGCCTCCTCGGAACGCGACGTGCGCATAGGTACGGTATGCACACACATCAGGAGCGCCATGGGAGTCGACACGGGACGACCTGCCGCGGTCGCCATCTCGGGAGTGCAATGGCCCAGGGCTGGACCCTGGGCTAGAGTCCGGCCGCCGTGTCCCCGCCGTCCCAAGCCGCCGTCCTCGGGCAAACCGCCCCGGCCGGCACCGCCCGCACCGCCGCCACCCGCGCCACCACCGCCGTCGGCGCCGAGGGCGCGGTCCGGCTGCACACCTGGGACCAGCTGCGCATCTTCGCCGCCCTCGACATCGTCGGGCTGCATCTGACGGGTGAACACGCGCTCTACGGCTTTGGCCTCCCGCTCTTCTTGATGGTCTCGGTCGCCCTGGCCGTCAGCAGGCCCGCTCCGCAACCGACGGCCACCTTCCTCCGCCGGCGGACCGAGCGCGTGCTGATTCCCTGGGTCGCATGGGCCCTGACCTTCGTCTTCCTGCGCGCCTACTTCACCTGGACCACCGGCAATGAGCCCTTCGGCTGGGCCGAGTGGCGCATGCTCTTCTACGGCCCGCGGGTGCACCTGTGGTTCTTGCCGGCGATCGTCGTCGCAGCCCTCGCCGCCCATCTCCTGCATCGCGCGACCCAGCACCTGCCTCCCCTCGCCTCGGCCCTTCCGGCCCTCTTCGCAGGCGTGGCCTTGCTCGAGGTCGCCCCCCACGTCGAGTTCGGTTACCCCTTCGACCAGTGGTGCTTCACCCTGCCCGCCGTCGGCATCGGCTACGCCCTCGGCCGCGCCATCTCGATGGAGCGCCATGACCTCGGTCGCCTGCGCCTCCTCGTGACCGCCGGCTACGCGCTCTTCGGCGTGTTGGTCGGGGTGCTGATGGTCGGCGACCCGAACATCTCCCCCTTCGTCTTGCGTTATGTCGGCGGCGTCAGCCTGCTGGTCGGTGCGCTCTGGCTCCCGAACCGCCTCGACCGGTTCACGCGCCACCTCGCGCCCCTGATGCTCGGCGTCTACATCCTGCATCCGGCGGTCTGGGGCATCTTCATTCGCCCCATCCAGAACCTCCTCGGCCTCGGCGCCGTAGACTGGCTGCGGGTCGCCATCACCTTCCCGCTGGCCATCTTCCTCGTATGGCTGATACGGCAGTCGCGCCTGCGCCGTTTCGTCTGAGGCAAAGCTCTCTCAGCGCGCCGCGTTGAGCCGCCAGTCGTAGCGTAGACGGGACAGGGGGGCGTCGTCCGGCAAGGCGGTGATGGCTTCACCGCCAAACCGCTTCAGCCAGCCGACGACGCTGCCCGCATCGCGCTCGAAGTCGGCGCTGAACCAGAAGAAGATTTCCGAGACCCGGAGGCCCCCGTCCACTACGCGCACGTGGCGGCGATTGGCGACGGCGGCCCGGGCGAGGCGGTCGAGGTCCCGGTCGAGGGTGCGCGTCGTGAAGGCCCGAGACGAGAGCGCCGGACAGCTCCGAGCGCCGCAGTTGAGCGCCACGTGGATGCGCGCGTCATGGAAACGCGGGCGAATGACCTGATTCTCGACGTAGTCGAGGGTGCGCGAATGCCCGGCGATGCGGTGGGTCACGGTGTTGAAGAACCCGTCGACGTCGCGGACCGAATCGAGGGGGTAGCGGGTGATGATTCCGTGTACGACGAGGGCGTTGTAGGCGTTGAGCCAGCTCGCGAGCGGTTCACCATCGTCCATCGCGCCGACCGCTTCGACGAAGCGGTTCAAGTCCGCGAGACGCTCGGGGTCGGCCCGGAGCCCGGCGTAGTCGAAGCCTCCGCCGCGGACGTGGGCTGTGAGGACTCGCTGCCAAGGGGCGACGTCGAGGGCCTGGGCCGCCCCCGGAAACGCCGACAGGAGCAGGCCAAGCACCAACGCGCCGAGCGCCACAGGGTTACGAAAGCGGGTCAGGGTCTGGCGAGCCACAGGGTTAGTACGCACGAGGGAGCACGATCCTTCAATCACGGGGGACCCTACGCTCTCGCGCCCATGGCGTTACCCCTTGACGAGGCAAAGTTCGGGGGACACATCGCCCCCCATGCTACGCCTTCCCCTCGCATCCGCCTTCTCCATCGTCTGTATTCTGACCGCCGCTGGCGCCCTGACGGCCCTCTCGGGCTGCGAAGAGACAAGCAGGGCGGGCTCGACCCCGACCGCCGTCACGGCCCCGGCGGACGCCACCTACACGGTCCGCGGCCGCATCGCCGACGTCATCGGCGACGACGTCTCCATCCAGCACGAAGAGATCGCCGACTTCAAGAACCGCGACGGGGAGACCGTCGGCATGATGACCATGACCATGGCCTTCCACCGGCCCGAGGGCGTCTCCATGGACGGCATCTCGGTCGGCGACGCCGTCGAGTTCACCTTCGAGATGCGCTGGGAAGGCGACCACCGCCTCACCGTCGCCTCGCTCTCGAAGCTCCCCGAAGGAACCGAGCTCGAGCTCTGAAAGCGCGGCTCTATTCCGCTGGACGCCGGCCGATGACGACCCGGCCGATTCCGGACAGGTCGGGATGCACGACGACGTCGTCGTACCCCGCCGCCCGGAGCAGGTCTTGGACGATCTTCCCCTGGTCGTAGCCGACCTCGAGGGCCAGGGGAGCGCCCGTCTCGAGATACCGGGGAGCGCCTTCGGCGATGCGCCGGATGACGTCGAGGCCGTCCGAGCCGGCGGCGAGGGCCAGCATCGGCTCGTGGTCGCGCACGTCGGCGTCGAGGCAAGCGATGTCCGCATCGGTGATGTAGGGAGGATTCGCCACGACAGCGGCGAAGCGTGCGTCTTCATCGACGGCGGCGAAGAGGTCACCAACGCGGAACTCCACCCGGTCCGCGACCCCGAGGCTCTCGGCGTTTTGCTGCGCGACCTCGACCGCATCGGCCGAGATGTCCGTCCCGACCACATGCACTTCGGGGCGCTCGGCGGCGAGAGTCACGGCGACGCAGCCGCTCCCGGTGCAGAGGTCCAAGATGTTCACGGTGTCCGATGTGTCCGACGTGTCCGCCGTGTCCGACGTGTCCGCCGTGTCCTCGGCGTCCTGGGCGGGGTCGGCGGTGGCCTCGTCACGGACGCCGAGGGCTTCGAGGGTGTGCTCGACGAGGTGTTCGGTTTCCGGGCGGGGTACGAGGACGGCCGGGCTGACCGCAAAGGACCGCCCGTAGAACTCTCGGCGCCCGAGGATGTACGCGATGGGCTCCCGGTCCCGGCGCCGCGGAACCAGGGCCCGGACCTTGGCGAGCTCGTCGTCCATCAACGGCCGGTCGAGGTCGAGGTAGAGCCCCACGCGTTCCATTTCGAGGGCGTGGGCGACGAGGAGATCTGCGTCGAGGCGCGCGCTCTCGATACCGCGCTTGGCGAAATCGTCGGCCATCCACTTCACCATCCGGCGAATCGTCCAGGGTTCGGCGCTCACCCGCCGCATGTAGCGGCCCCGGGGGGCTCGGGCAAGGGCCTTACGCGCGCCGCGAGCGCGGCACCGCAAACTTCTTCCGCGCCGACGCGCAGCGTTTCTGAGCCGCACAGCCCGGGATGTGGTCATTGACGATGCCGGCGGCCTGCATGAAGGCGTACATGGTCGTGGGTCCCACGAAACTCCATCCGCGGCTCTTCAGCGCTTTGCTGAGGGCCGCCGACTCGGGGGTCTTCGCCAGCTTTTTCAGAGCCGCCCCGGTCATGGTCTTCGGGCGTGACTTGGACGGGGGCTCGAACTGCCACACGAAGGCCGACAGCGTTCCGAACTCGTCTTGCAGTTCCCGGGCCCGCTTGGCGTTGTTGATGGTGGACTCGATCTTGCCTCGATGTCGAACGATGCCCGCATCCTTCAGCAACCGGTCCACGCTCCGGCGGTTGAACCGCGCCACCTCGTCGACTTCGAAGTTCGCAAACGCGGCGCGAAAGTTCTCCCGCTTGTTGAGGATGGTGAGCCAGCTGAGGCCCGCCTGAAACCCTTCGAGGCATAGCTTCTCGAAGACCCAGCGATCGTCCCGGGTGGGCCGTCCCCACTCCTCGTCGTGGTAGCGCGAGTACAACTCGGTGCTCGACGCCCACCAGCATCGAGCAACGCCGTCCGGTCCCTCGACGATGTCTTGGGTCATGGCCCTACTCTAACAGGGCCAAGAGGACCCGGTTCAGCCGACCGTGCCTTCCCGTCGAGGCCAAGCTGCACTCTCCGCGCAACTGCCCCGACGAGGCCCCGATAAGGGCCACCACATGGGCGACCACGACACCCTCTTCAAGCGCGCCTTCAGTGTGCCCCGGCACGCGGCGGGCCTGATCCGCGCGTTGCTCCCCGCGGCGCTGGTCGCGCGGATGGATCTCAGCCAGCTCGAACTGGTCCGCGCTTCCTTCGTGGACCCGGAGCTGAGGGAGCGTCACGCCGACCTCGTCTTCCGGGTGCCGATCGACGGAAAGATGGCTTTCATCTATATCTTGGTCGAGCACCAGAGCGAGCCCCATCCGCTGATGGCGTTCCGGCTCTTGACGTATATCCAGCGCCTCTGGGCAGCGATCCTGCGCGATGACTCGAAGCGAAAGACGCTGCCGCTCGTCGTGCCCATCGTGATTCATCATGGCCGCGGCGGCTGGACCGAAGCGCGCTCGCTGCACGAGCTCGTCGAGGGCCTCGATGAGATGCCGGAGCTCCGGGCGTTCGTGCCCAACTTCGAGATGATCATCGACGACCTCGTCGGCGTGGACGACGACGCCCTCCTCGCCCGGCCCCTCGAAGCGTTTCCGAAGGTCGCCCTGTGGGTGCTCCGCGATGCACGCACCATCGAGGCGCTCTTCGAGAGCCTCTCGCCATGGGCGGATGAGTTCCGCCGGCTCCTGGCCGCGGAAGGGGACCCAGAGGACGTCGGGACGATCTTGCGCTATATTTTGAGGGTCGCCGGGGACGTGTCCTTCGAGGCGGTTCGGCAGAAGTTCATCGAGGTCATCCCAGAGGTCGAGGCAGCCATGGCATCTCCAGCAGAACAGCTCATTCAGGAAGGTATCGAAAAGGGCGAAGAGCGCGGCTTGAAGAAGGGTCGCCAGGAGGGTCGCCAGGAGGCCAACCGCACCATGCTCGCCCGCTTGATCCAGCTGCGCTTTGGGAGCCCAGGCCCCGAAGTCGAGGCGCGCATCGCCGAGAGCAGCTCGGAGGACCTGGAGCGATGGCTCGAGCGCTTCGCGACCGCCGAGACCCTCGACGCCGTCTTCGCCGACTGAATCGGCCGAGACGCGGCGCGATCGCCGCATGTCCGTAGTGCGCCTGCCTCGCGCGGCGGGATCGCCGCCGATCCCGCCGTTCCCGCGGAAACGGCTCAGGGAATCGCAGAGGGTTTCCGGCCGGCGAAGCCGGCACACTCCAGCCCTCACCCACGCCCAAACCCGCGCCTCCGACCGGAGTTGGGAGCGACGCGGTGCGAGCACCGCGGGATGGTTCACCGTCATTCGCCACCCCAGGCGACCGAACTCACCGTGTGGTTCCTTACTCCCCACGGCGGCAAGAGGTCTCCGCCCACCAACCGCCTGGGCCTGCCCTGCCCAGAGAGCGCGATGATCTCGTAGTAGTGCCTCTCGCCGTCCTCGGGAAGATCGACGTCGAATTCAAAGATCCGCTGCTCGCCCGGCGGTACGGTGGCGATGATTCGGTCGTGTTCACCCATCGGGACCGGCACCCCATCCAACAACGCGAGGTAGATGATGGTATCGGTCGGGACCTCCGAATCAACGCAGTGCCCTGCGCGCCCTCCTGTTACCGGATCCGCTTGAACCAGGAGGGTGACAGCCAACGGCCGTCCGGGAGACGGGTGCTCCCTCGCAAAAAGCAGCCCTCGCACCTCCCCGTCATCGAGGCGCTTCCACGCGGTCGTGGGATAGCGGGGTTGGTAGGTGCCAAGTTCATAGCCGACCGTGTCCTCGAATGTCGGAATGATGCCGACCCCATCCCGAATGACGCTGAAGCTTCCGAAGACGCCCATGAGTTCGGGGCCCTCGGGACCGAGTTCGGATCGGTTTTCGCGACTCTGGAGATGCACATTGTTCAGCCCGACATCGAACTCTTCACTGGGAATCTCGATGTAAACTTCGGCAAGCCCTTCGACGAGGGGCACCCTGACGTCCGTTTCTTCGACTCCCTCATACACGACGGTCGCCAGATGGCCGTTGACGAAAGCGCGCAGGCTCTCCTCGTGAGCGTCGCTGCCGATCATGAAGCGGAGCCGAACGAACACTGATTCTCCGTCGCGGATCGGGTAGGCCTGGCGCCGATTGAGATCCTATGGAAGCCACATATGAATGTTGCCTTTGTTGTCCGGTCGGACGAAGGGAACCTCGCGGC
>QMMC01000178.1 GCA_003647065.1 Deltaproteobacteria bacterium
CATCTCGAGGACCTGGACCTGCCCCGGGAAGAGCGGGGTCGTGGTGCTCATACGGCCGAGCTCGCGCTCCGTGCCGCCTTCATCCATGTAGAAGCCGACCTCCACGCCGTCGGTGAGCACGGCGGCACCGAGGTTACGCACGCTGGCCTTCAGCCGGGCGGGCATCGTGCAGAGCACTTCGAGGGTCACGGTCGCGTCGGGGGCGTCGAAGATGCCCTCGCCCTGGATGTTCTGGCGGAAGTTGTTGAGGAAGCCGACGCTCCAGTTGGGGACCTGATTGACCGGGATGTCCCCGTAGGTGCTCCCGGGACCGCAGGGGTCGCCGCGGTCGCCGCAGATGTTGCTGACGCTGTAGGCGTGCTGGTTCCAAAGCGAGCGCGTGCCCACCCAGCTGTTGTCGGCGGCGCGGAAGACGGTCAGCCCGCGGTAGGCTGCGCCGCCGGCGGTCGCCCCATCCGAGCCGACCCAGCCGGGCCGGCCGAAGTCGGGGTCACCGGGGGCCGCAGGGACGGTCCAGTCCGTGCCGTTGAAGAGGCGATCGCAGCCCCAGTTGGTCGGGCTCGCGCTGTTGGCGATCATCACGATCTCGGCGCTGCCATCGGAGTCGAGGTCGGCGACCAGCGAGGCCTCGGTCGCGGTAAACGACGAGGTAGGCGTCGCAAAGCGCACCGCCCCGGTCCGACCGTCGTAGACCCAGAGGAAACACTCGTCGTTGTAGATGACCTCGGCGGCCCCGTCGCCTTCGAAGTCGAAGACGGTGCTCCCGGTCACCGACGAGCTGAAGTCGTGGTTGGGCGTCGCCCAGAGCTGCTCTAGCGCGGTGCCGGCGGCGTTGATCTGAACGACCTGGTAGTTGTTCCGCCAGGCAACGCCGATCTCGGGCTGTCCGTCGCCGTCGAAGTCCGCGATCGTCGGGGGGCCACCATTGCCCGCGTCGGTCGCGCCGGTCGGCGCGGCGAGGGACGTGACCTCCTCGGTGCCGTCGGCGGACGACAGAAGGTACACCCGGCCGTTCGCGATGTGCACGATCTCGGGCTCCGGGTCCGCGTCGAAGTTCGCCGGGGCGCTGAACCCCGTGGGCACGGCGGTCGCTTCCCAGATCACCGTCCCATCCGTGTCGTAGACCGTGCGGCCCGCGAGCAATTCGAGGTCGGCGTCGGCGTCGAGGTCGACGAAGACGCTCAGGGCCTGGGTCACCCCGCGCCCGTAGCTCCCGGTGCCTTCCCAGAGACGCGTGACGGATGCCCCGTCGGTCGTGAAGACCACGCGCCCGTACGCGATTTCCGGGTTGCCATCGTGGTCCATGTCGGCGATGGCGAGGCCGCCGCCCCAGCCGGTAGCATTGCTCGAGCCCCAGCCCGGGATCCGCGCGTCGCTCGTCGCGACGGTGGTGCCTTCGTGGTCGACGATGACGATGTACCCCTCGCCGGATACCGTGACGATCTCCATGTCGCCGTCGTGATCGAGGTCGCCGATCGCGACGCTCAAGCCGGCGAAGCCGATGGAGCTCACCTCGGGCCGGCGGCTCGACCACATCTCTGCCCCCGTGAGCCCGTCGAGGACCCGGAGCACGCCGGTCTTGCAAGAGGTCGTGAACCCACCGCACGAGCAACAGGTGCCCTGGGAGTTGCCGGAGACGAAGATGATGTTGGGCGGGTCGAACTCGTCGACCACTCCATCGCAGTTGGTATCCGTGAGCCGACCGACGGTGGGCGTCGCCCAGACGTCGATCCTGTTGGTGAACTCTCGGACGGTCGTCGCGTCCCAGGCCCACTGGGGTACGGCGTCGAGGGCGCCGACCGGCGGGCGGAACTCGCAGTCGCGGATGCAGGTCTCTCCGGGCACGGGGTCTCCGACGCAGCGCTCCGGCAGGGCGACGCAGCGCCCGGCGGCGGGGGCATCACCGAGGCAGATGGCCGTGCCCGCATCCATCGGCATCCCGCCGTCCATGCCCAAGGGATCACCGAGGGACGGCTCGCAGTACTCACCGTCCGCGCAGTCCTCGGAGCTCCGGCAAACGTCGCCGGGCACGACGCACGCATTGGCGAAGCAGGTCTCGGCGCTGGCGCAGCACGAGGTCCCGCAGACCTGGTCCGCGCTCGGGCAGCAGGCGCCATCCACACAGACCGCCTCGCCTGGGCATTCCTCGTCCGCCGTGCAGGGCGGCATGCCCGAGTCCATCGAGGTCGAGTCCATCCCCGCATCCTCCGGGGGCAGCCCCGAGTCCGTCCTCGGCACGCACACGTCATCCAGACACGCCTCGCCATCCGCACAATCGGCCCCGCTCGAGCACGCGGTGCTGGGCGTTCCGCTGCAATCGCAACCGGCCGCCAGGAAGACGAAGGAGAGGAAAGAGAGGAAAGAGGCCAGATAGAGCGCGAACTGCGCGCGTCGGTAAAGCATGCGACTACCCTACTGGATCCTCGCCCCGGCGACGAATCCACTTGTCGCCTCGGAGGTGCCAGGTCGAGTTGTCGAGTTGTGGGCCAGGGTGGCGTCGACTATCGCGCCCCCGGCACGTTCAGCGCGAGACGTCCCGCAGGGCGGCCTCATACTGGCGTCGACGGCGGCCGTTGATGACGAGCCAAACAACCGCCAGGCCCGCCGCACCAACCCCTAAGACGAGGGCCGTGAGGGGCGCCGCTATGGACGGCGCGTCGGCGCCGAGCAGCACGAGCCCGTCGATCTCGTCGAACTCCCGGGCGACCTCGTCGGGTTTGGGGTCCGAGAGCATGGCCGGCACATGGCCGTACCCATCGATGGCCGCCAACGCGACTGACTCGGGCGGAAGTCCGGCGTGGCCCTCCACGAGTTCACGGACCAGTCCGTCATTTGTGCACAAAATTACGGACGTGGCCTCCGGCCCGGTGGCGCCCCAGAGCGCTCCACATACCCTGCTGGTCCGGCCGTTGTATTCGATGCCCATCCAATGTCTCAAATCGAGCACGCACGCGGTGAGCCTGACGTGATGTGTCTCGCTGGGGGGTGCTGCAAGGTACTGGTCACAGGTCATCTCGACGGCCGGCAGATCGATGACTGCGGCCCGGGTCCTCCACGTGAAAGCGCCGAAGGCCAAAGAGGATACGGACGCGATGATCAGAACGCCCGCGAGCAGCCGGACGTCCTTCGTCGAACGCGGCTTCGGCACATTAGAGGTGGCCGGGACGTAGACCTCGGCCGACTCACCGGGCGAAGAGTTGCTCATGGTGCGATACGATACCCCAGGGCCGACCACCCAAGGCCCCGCGATCTGCGGGGCCAACGGCCATCGTCGGCCCCCAGCTCGAAGAAGGCCCCCGGCGTGCCCGCCAGGGCGGAAATAGGCCACGCATCCCGCGCGTTTCCAAAGGTGCGACGGCGCATTTGCGCGAAAGATCGGCCGTCAGTAAGGTCTCGGCGCGACCGCCGCGAGCGAGACCCCGAGACCCAGCAGGATGAGCCAAGCCCGTTCGAAGAAGAGCCCCCCGCGCACCACCGCGGGCGCCGGTCGGACCCGTTCCGGCAAGACCGGCAAGGCCCGCAAGACCGGCAAGACGGCCCGCAAGGGTGGGCGGAGCCGCCTCGTCACCTGGCTGCACCGCCTATTCATCCTCGGCCTCATCACCGCCGCCCTCGGCGCCGCCGCCATCGCCGCCGTGCTCTGGCACTACGGCCGCGACCTCCCCACCACCGATCTCCTCGCGAGCTACGAACCGCCGCAGACGACCCGCGTCGTCGACCGCAACGGCGAGGTCCTCGGCGAGGTCTTCGTCGAGCGGCGAACCATCGTGCCGATGGAGCGCATCCCCCGGGAGCTCGTGCTCTCGGTCCTCGCCGCCGAGGACGCCGACTTCTACCTGCACGAGGGCCTCGACTACCCGGGGCTCGTCCGGGCCGTCGTCCGCGCCATCGTCACCGGGAGGCGCCCCCGAGGCACGAGCACCATCACCCAGCAGCTGGTCAAGCTCCTGCTGCTCTCCCCCGAGCAGACCATGGGCCGAAAAATCCGTGAGCTGATCCTCGCCCGGCGCATCGAGGAGGAGCTCGAGAAAGATGAGATCCTTCATCTCTATCTGAACCACATCAACTACGGCCATGGCCGCTACGGCGTCCAGGAAGCAGCACGCTTCTACTTCGACGAGGACGTAGAGAGCCTCACTCTGGCTCAGGCTTCGCTGATCGCGGGGCTACCCCAGTCGCCGACGCATCTCTCGCCGCGCAACCACCCGGAGGCTGCCCGGCGGAGGCAACGCTTCATCCTCGACCAGCTCGAGCGCAAGCGCGAGGAACACTGGCCGGACCTCTCGGTCGCCGAGATCGAGGCCGCGAGGGCTTCCCCGATGGTGCTCGCCCCGCGCCCGGAAGCGAGCCCCAACGCGCCGGAGGTTCTAATCCTCGCTCGCCGGACGCTCCGGGACCTCGTCGGGGAAGAGGCCTATACCCGCGGGGGCTTCACCATCCACACGACGATCGACCTAGAGCTCCAGGAGTCGGCCCGGGAAGCCCTGCGCCGGAATCTCGAGGCCCTCGACGAACGCCACGATTACCGCGGTCCCCTCACCCAGCCACGACGCCGCCGCAATCGCGAGGTCTCCGCGAACGAAGAGCTGCGGCGAGGGCGGAGCTATCGGGCATTGGTCGTCGGCGCAGACGACGAAGCGGGGCACATCCTCCTCGACGTCGGGGGCATCCCCGGCCGGGCGGAGCTCCCAGAGCGCTACAATCCAGAGGAGCTATCGCCGACCGACTTCTACGAAGAGGGGGCGGTGGCCCGGGTCTCCCTGCTGCGGCCAGCGGATCCCGAAGAGGCCGACGACCGCGCAGAGATGCGCCTCGAGCTCGGCCCCCAGGGTGCGGTGGTGGTGATCGAACCGCGGAGCCGCGACATCCTCGCCCTCGTCGGCGGCTACGAGCGCATCGCCGGCTTCGACCGAACCCACGCGTTGCGCCAACCCGGCAGCACCTTCAAGCCGCTGGTGTACGGCCTCGGCCTCAGGTCTCGGCGCTTCACCCCCGCATCCATCGTGATCGACGCGCCGGCGGTCTACGACCAATGGAAACCTCAGAACTACGAAACCTGGAACTACACCGGTCAGATTAGGCTCCGGGATGCCATGGCGCGCTCGATCAACGTCGTCGCCATCCGGGTGATCGAAGACGTCTCCCCGCCTGCGGTCGTCAACTTCGCTCGCGAGCTGGGCATCACCTCGGACCTCGACGCGAGCCTCGCCCTGGCCCTCGGGGCGAGTGAGGTCACGCCCCTCGAGCTGACGAACGCCTACGCGACCTTCGCCGCCGGGGGCCGGTGGTCGGCGCCTCGACTCATCTCGCGCATCGAGGGGCCGGGCGGCGAAGAGGTTGCTCTGCCGCGCGCCGAACCGGCCCGGGACGTGATGACGGCTGCCGAGGCCTACATGATCACGAGCATGCTCACCAGCGTCGTGCAGTATGGGACGGCGCGGGCAGCGCGACGCCTCGGACGCCCCGCCGCGGGCAAGACCGGGACCAGCAACGAGGCACGGGACGCATGGTTCGTCGGCTTCACGCCGACCACCGTCGCCGGGGTGTGGGTCGGCTTCGACGACAACCGGCCCCTCGGCAGGCGCGAGAGTGGCGGCCGAGCCGCGCTGCCGGTCTGGGTGGACGTGATCGAGGCCCGGGAGCAGGGGCACCCCGAGGTGAACTTCCCGATGCCGAGCGGCATCGTCACGGCACGCATCGACCCGACCACCGGTCTCTTGGCCTACGAGGGCCAAGAGGACGGGATCGACGAGGTCTTCCTCGACGGCACCGCCCCGACCGAGGTAGCCCGGCCCCCCGACGTCATCGCCCCGGACGCATTCCTGATGGAGCAGATGGGAGGCGTTCCCCCGAGCGAAGCCGACACCGCCGCTCCCGCCGCCGACGAGGGCCCTCTCGCTCCTCCCGCTCCTCCTCCGGCTCCTCCTGCGCAGGCCCCCTCGCCGGGGGCAGGAGTGCCATGAAGGGGCTCCGGGTACAGGTCGTCGTGGGCACCCTCCTCGCGGCCCTCGCTCCGGTACTGCTCGCGGGCTACTTCGCCCGAACCACCCTCGAGGACCGCGGTCACGTGGCCCAAGTCGAGGAGATGGATCGCGCCGTCGCTGCGGCGTCGCGGCGTGTGGAAGCACGCATCGACGGAGACCGCCAGGCCCTCCGCCAGCTCTGCGAGCGAGATTTCGTAGTGGACCGGCTCCTCGTCGACCTCGCCGCGGGCCGCTTCGATGCGTCGCGGCAGCACGAACTCGTCGAGCTGCTGCCGCAGCTCATGGACTCGATGCGGCTGGACGTACTCTTCCTCCTCGACGCCCGGAGTGACCGCCGGGGGGTCATTCTCGCCGCGGGCCATCACCCGGAGCGCGCCGGGGCTCGCGACGACGACTTGGCACGAGACGGGGAGCGGGCCGGCGAGCGCCCGTTCCTGCGCGACGTACGCGTGCCCGATGACGGCGGCTCCCGAAATGGCGAGGCTCTCTTGGGCGCATGCCTCGTCGAGCGCGGCGAGGCGCGCATTCAGATCGTCGGCGGGCGCTTGCTCGGCGGCGAGTACATCTCTGATCTGGCGAGCGGGTCGGGGCACGTCGACCTGGTGCTCACCGAGACCTCCCCCGGAGCCGAACCGGGTGGCAAAGAGCGCGAGGTGCATCGGTTCGACGGCGCGAATGGCGAAGCCGAGGCCTATCTCGTCGCCCTCCTCGACGACTCGGAGCTCGTGGCGCAACTCGCGGAGCTCGACCGCGGCCTCCTCGTCGCCGGCGGACTCGGCGTGTTTCTCGCGTTGCTCATCAGCGTGCTCTCGACCCTGTGGCTCTCGAAACCCCTCATCGAGCTCGAAGACGCGACGCGCCGGGTCGGCGCCGGGGACCTCGACGCGACGGTCACCGTTCGCCCCGGTGGGGAGGTCGGCAAGGCCATCGGCGCCTTCAACGACATGACCCGCGAGCTCCGACGTACCCAGCGAAAACTCCTCCGGGCCGAGCGCATCGCCGCCTGGCGGGACATCGCCCGCCGCATCGCCCACGAGATCAAGAACCCCCTGAGCCCGATCCAGATCTCCATCGAGACGATGCGCAAGACCTACAAGAAGGACCACCCCGACTTCCCGGAGATCTTCGAAGAGTCGACCCTCACCATCCTCGAAGAGGTAGAGCGGCTGCGGCGAATCGTCACGGAGTTCAGTCAGTTCGCGCGCATGCCGCGGCCTCGCTCGGACGTCCTCGATGTGGGCGAAATCGTGGCCCACGTAGCCCAACTCCATCAATACGACGACGTGTCCGTCACCGTCGAAACGAGTGGCTCCCCCTCGCCCATCCGTGGTGACCGCGACCAGCTCACCCAGGTCCTCGAAAACCTCATCAAGAATGCCATCGAAGCGACCCGCGGTTCCCACCCCGACCACGATGGGGCGGTCCTGGTGATCGTCGAGCAGCAGGCCCGGGGCGTCGTGCTGCGCATTCAGGACGGGGGACCCGGTATTCCCGAAACGGACCGCCTGCGAATCTTCGAGCCCTACTACACCACCAAGGCCGGCGGTACGGGCCTCGGCCTCGCCATCGTGCATCGCATCGTCGACGACCACGGAGGCTCGGTGGAAATCCACGACGCGCCGTCGGGGGGAGCCGAGTTTCGCATTCAGCTCCCCGAAGAGGGCCCTCCCCCGGAGGCCTCAGCGTCGGTGACCGGGGCCGCCGCACCGCTGATTCAGCCACGCTAAACAGCGTCGCCTGGAACGCGATACCCGGCGCGATCTCGCCCCGCTTCCTGCGCTGCCTGCTCACCTATAAAGATAGGCTCCGCGGGCTGCTCGGAACCGGGACGACCTCGCTTGGGTCTCACGCCCCATCCGATCCTGTTTAGAGAAGCAAGGCGCGTCTCTAGGGCTCCGCTCCGAGGCGCGTCGAGGGGGCGAGGACGGTGACCTCGGCGCCCGGTGGCAGATCCGTGCGAAGCACGACGTTGGCGTCACCGGGATGCCCCCCCTCGTCGAGAACCACGCGGGTCACGACGATGGCGTCCCCTTCGCGGACGACCTCGAGGCGTGATCCCTGAGCAACCCAGAAGCATTGGGCCCGAAGCAGGGCACCATCGCCGGCACTCAAGTGAGAGCAGACCCCGGGGTAGGTTCCGAGATCACTCGTACGCCGGCCCCGGGCCTGGTCGATATCGACGAGGAGCACCCGCGTCGACGGCGTACCCCGGGCCTCATCCTCGGGCCCTTCGACAAAACGTAGGGCGACGGTCACGGCGGGTGCGCCCGGCGAAGCGTCAGCCCTCGCGGGAGGCTCGCCTGCGGAAGCCGCACCGCACGCGGAGAGGAGCAAGAGGATCAAGATGAGCAGCGACCACGGGTGCACGGGTGGGGAGGACCGACCGGTGAGGCCGTCAGGGAGCCGCGGAGGCGATGGATACGCGACGGAGGGCCACGTCGTAGGCGAGACTCGGGGTCATCCCTCGAGTGATGTGGCGCAGCGCGTTGCGATGCATTTCGAGCATGGCGTAATCACGAAAATCGCAACGATGTCGCGGAAGCGGGGTGACCGCGCCGTTTTCCGTGGTGCCGAGGTATCGGCCGCAGCGGGAGTGGGCGAGCTCGGCGGTCGCGAGGGCGTCATCGAGGCGGCCGGTGGCTTCATAGGCCTGGGCCAGACGATGGGTGACCGTGGGGTCCTGGAGAACTCGGGGCTCCCCGGCATTGAGGATGGCGATGGCCAGGCCGGGACGATCGAGCTCGAGATACCGGCTCGCCAGGTGGCGCGCCATGAGGACATCCCCTCGATCTCGGGCGAACTCATCCTCGAGCATCGCCAGTTCGCGGGTCGCTTCACTCTCGGGGTCGAGGGCAGCCACTGGATGGGACGGCGACAGGGCGGACCAAGAGATGGCCAGGACCGCGAGCAACACGAGATTCAAACGGATTTCCAATCGAGTGTCCTTCAGTCTTCCCGCGCTATTTCTGCGCCATTCCCATGCTCCACACCGCGACCGGATCCCCTCCGGTCCCGCTTGGACACACACCTGAACGAAAAGTTTCGCATCAAGGTGTCTTTTTTTCTACGCCCGGCCCCAGTCGGTTCTTCCCTGTCAGTCCCGAGGGCCGTTGAAACCTTGGGTTTGAGCGGACCGGTCGTGGGATCTTGCTATGGTCCGGCGATGGCTGAGGCACGAACGAGGTCATTTCGAGCGCTTTTCATGCTCGCGATGGTCCTGACGACCCTCGGATCCTGCGGCACCGTCACGGGACTCATCGGGGTCCAGATGAACCCCTATGTGCCGGTCGGGGAGGCCACCGAGGACGCGACGGAGGAAGAAAACCTCGCCCAAGCGCGCGATCTAGTGGCCGACGCCGTGCTGCGATCGCCTTACAGAAAGCCCCTCGCCGGCGCCAACGTGGTGGTGTCCTTGCTGCTCTTTTGGTCAGGCTTTTCGCTGATACGACGCCGAAAGACGGCAACCTGGTGGGTTTCCCAGGCGGCCCTCGCCAACGCCTTCCTGGTCCTCGCCGAGTCGGGGGCCCAATGGCACGCGATCACCTCCCACTGGGAAGAAATCGTGGGATGGAACAGCGAAATCGGCCTCGCCGCGGGAAATACGTTCCTCGTGACGTTGGGGGTGACCACTGTGATGCGGCTGGCGGTCTACGCATGGATCCTGTGGCGCGTGAGGCGCCCAGACCTACAGACCGCGCTCCAGGAAGCCGACTGAGACGGCCCTCGGCCGGATTTTCCTGGCTCCTGCGGGGTTTGCTTTCGACGAGCGCGGGGCCTGCTACTCTGGTGGTCATGCAACTTAGTACTGCACGCCGCTGGCTGCTCATCTTCGCTTCGACTCTCACCCTCAGCGCCACCGCCTTCGGCTGCGCGGGCAACGACAATCCCGATGGTGGGGCGGACGCATCGACGGACGCCAGAAGGCGACCCGACACGAGCAGCGTGAACGTGGATGACGCCGGCCGGGCGACCTACGCCGACGGTTCCACTCCGGGGCGCGAAGCGGACCCCTGCGGCTCCACGCGGGAGCGGTGCTGTCGCGGCGACGCCTGCGACCTCGGCCTGCGCTGCGAAGACAGCACCTGTTGCGGACGCCCGGGAGGCGGCCGATGCGGCACCGCCGCGGACTGCTGCTCGGGCTTCATCTGTGAGGCCGGCCAGTGCAAGGCCCCCGAGGGGAGCACCTGCATCGGCTCGAGCGAGTGCGGAACCGACCTCGCCTGCATCGGCAGCACATGCACCACACCCACCGACGGTTGCGGCGTCGACGGAGGGGAGTGCTGCGCAGGAACCGGCGGCGGCGATCCCGTCTGCCGCTCAGGCTCGGTCTGCGACGACGCGGGGACGACCTGCGAGACGTGCGGCGCAGTCGGCCAGGCCTGCTGCGATGGCGCGGGCGGCGGCTGCGGCTCATCGACGACCTCCCTCTGCGTCAGCGGTGACTGCGTGACGCCGAGCGGCTGCGGCGTGGCGGGCATGCCCTGCTGCGAAGGCTCTGCCGAAGGCTGCGTGCGCAGCGCCGATTGCGGCGACGACGGCATGTGCACCGAGCGCCCCGGCGCCGGCGAACCCGGCTCCCCCGGATCGCCCGGTTCGGATTGCGGCGCCGACGGCCAGTCGTGCTGCTTCGGCGGCGAATGCGCCTTTGGCAGCATCTGCGAAAACTATCTGACCAACCGCTGCGTGGGCCTCGGGACGATCCAGGATCTGCTCGGCCACATCTGCGGCGAGGCGGGGTCCATCTGCTGTTTGCCCGACTTCACCTGTGAAGGCGACCTCCAGTGCGACCTCTTGTTCTGCTCGGGGGACTGCACCGCGGTCGGCGACTCGTGCACCGACGGGACGACCTGCTGCGACAGCAGCCAGTGCGCGCCCTCCCCCGACACTCCGACCTGCTGCAAGGGCCAGGGCGTCGAATGCGACAGTGATTTCGATTGCTGCGGTTGGATGGCCTGTGGCGACGACGGCACCTGCCAGTGCGAAGAGATGGGCGGAACCTGCGTGGACGACATGGAGTGCTGCGGCGACGGGGTCTGCACCGAAGGCGAGTGCCGCCCCGGTCCCGCCGAGTGCGTCTCGGCCCAGGCAGACTGCTTCGAGGACAGCGAGTGCTGTGGAGCGCTCTCGTGCAAGGAAGTCGTCTCCGGGGCGGACAGGAACGAACAGTGCTGCGCCCAGTCGGATGCCTCGTGTACTGAGCATGCGGATTGCTGCGGTCAGATGCTCTGCGAGGAAGGCGAATGCGCCTGCCAGGGCGATAGCGCCAGCTGTCTCGACGACGCCGACTGCTGCGACGGAAGCATCTGCGTTGTCGGCCAGTGCGCGGTAGACACCGGGTCGTGCGGCCGAGTCGGCGATAGCTGCGAGGCGGGCACGGCGGGCAGCTGCTGCGGGGTGGCAACCTGTGCGGTGTCACCGACGGAGTTCACGTGCTGCGCTACCACCGACGAGCCCTGTGGCTCGAGTGCCGAATGCTGCGGCAGCACGTTGTGCACCGACGGTAGCTGTCAGTGCAAGGCCGTCGGTGAGAGCTGCGTCACGGGCCGGGACTGCTGCGGCGCCGCGACCTGCAGCGGCGGCACGTGCAGCTGAGCGCGTCTGACGGACCGCACCTACAGCACCCTACCTCGTCGATGAAAGGCCTCGGAAACCGCCATCGGCGAGTTTCCCGGGGGGGGTTCTTGGACTAGACTTCGCGCATGTCATTGTCGCATCGTCTTGCCCTTATCCCCCTCAGCCTGATCCTCTTTGCCGCGGCCTGCGCCGACGGCGGAGAGAACTACGTCCCGGGCGACATGCGCCTCGAACAGGCACGCCTCGAGATCGTCGGCTCCAACACCTTCAACGTTCGGCCCAACGAGCGCATCGACCTGCGCGTTCGCTACGTTTTCGACGACGGTGAGTTCATCGTCGGCGCGCCGATCGCCTTCGAGGTCGAGGGCATCGCCAACGGCGCGAGCCTTTCCGCGCTTCGCGTCGACACGGCTCCCGATGGCGTCGCGGCGGTAGGCCTCGCGGCCGGCGACGAGACCACCTTCTCGATCATCGCCACGCCGCCGGTCGGCAACTCGGTCACCTTCCGCATCAACGTCACCCAAGAAGACGTCGGCAGCATCTCGATTTCGATGCGCTACACCGGCATGGAAAGCCTCGACGAATTCAAGCCCTACCTCTTCCGTGGGACCAACTGCGAAGCGCTCAATCCTTCGCGGCTCCCGACGGCGGAACGCATCGGCACCCCGGTGAGGAGCATCCGTGATCGCCCGGCCATCAACCCCGTGGCCCCCGGGACGGACTACGTGGTTGCGGTCATAGCGACCCTCGCGGGTGAACCGGCCGCCTTCGGGTGCAAGGTCGGAGTCGAGGTACGGGCCGGCGAGGAGACCCTGGTCACCATCGACCTCTCGGACCTCGCGACCAACGTACGCTTCGAAGGCACCTACGACCTCGCCAACCGATTCAACTTCACCGGCGTCCTGCCGCCCTCGGTCGCGACCGGCCTCGAGGTGCTCGCTGAGCTCACCGACGATGACGACATCGACGGGAACCCGGCGACCGAGGACTGGGGCCAGGACCCCGGCGCCTTCATCCTCGACATCATGATGCGCCTCACCTGCGCCTGGGAATGCGCCGGCGGCGAGGACTACGGCGCCTGCGGCGGGGTGAACTCGGATCGCCATGGCTATGGTGACATCGAGAAGCTCTACACGGAGAACTTCACCTCGTGGAGCGGCGCCGAGAGCCGCTTCTTCGGAGGCTGCGGCGGCTATGAGCTCGGTGGCCGAGCGATGCAGAACTTCGTCAACAACGCGGTCGCGGGCTACGTGCCCGAGGTCGTGACGCGCTTCCTCGAGGCCGCCGGAGACCTCGCCCGGGCGATCACCGACGCGCGCATCCAGAGTGCGCTCATCCTCGAGCCGCGCGACGAGTTCGGCGACATCCCCTTCGACCACCGCCTGCTCATCATGGAGGTCAGCCTCCGTGACCTCGGCGGCATGGAGCACTTCTTCATGTTCGAGATGCGTGAGGTCGGCGTGACCGAACTCTCCCGGACGGGCCTCGCGGACTCCTTCGGGGAGACGCTCCAGATCCCGGCCCACTCCTTCGACCTGCACCTCGG
>QMMC01000179.1 GCA_003647065.1 Deltaproteobacteria bacterium
CCGCCGACGCTTCCGACGAACAGACTCCCGCGACGGAGGAAGGCTGACATGCCCCACGGACACAGCTGGTTCGACGTCATCCTGGGTACGTTCTACTCGAACACAGAGGCCGCCGCCCATATGGCGAGCTGGCCCTTCAACGAGGACGGCGTGTCGTGGATGGCCCACGAGCAGATCGGCGTTCAGCACGTCTTTGCAGCCTTCTTCGTATTGCTGCTGCTCATCGCCTTCGCGTTGATCACCAACGCGCGCATCAAGAACGTCGATGAGGCCCTCATCCCCGAGGACAAGTTCACCATCGCGACCTTCGCCGAGCTCCTCGTGGGGGCGACCTACGGCCAGCTCGCTGAGATGATGGGCCCGAAGGCGGCGCGCTTCTTCCTGCCGCTCATCGGCACCTGCGCCTTCTTCATCCTCTTCTCGAATGGCCTCGGCCTCGTCCCCGGCTTTCTGCCGGCGACTGACAAGCTCAATACGACCCTCGCCTGCGCAAGCGTGATCTTCTTCACCACCCACATCTTCGGGGTGAAGGAGCACGGGCTCGCGTACTTCAAGCACTTCTTCGGCCCCATCCTCAAGTGGTACGCGCTGCCCCTGATGATGCTCATGCTCGTCATCGAGGTCATCAGCCATCTGGTGCGCCCGCTGTCCCTCGCGATTCGCCTCATGGCGAACATGGTCGCGGACCACATGGTCCTCACCGTTTTCATCGGGCTCGTGCCGTTCTTCGTGCCGGTCCCGATGTATGTGCTTGGAACGATCGTCGTCACCGTACAGACGTTGGTCTTCTGCTTGTTGTCCACCGTGTACATCTCGATGGCCATCGCCCACGAAGAACACTGATTCGCTGCGTTCACACCAATTTCGATCGATGCCGGCTGGCTCGGTCACCCGTAAGAAGAAAGCTCTAAGGAGGCTCTCGATGAAGAACAAGATGCTTACCCTCGCCGCGCTCCTCGTCCCGACGTTCGTCGCTTCGACGGCGTTCGCTCAGGAAGGTCCCGTCGACCCCGGCATGAAGATGGCGGCCTACATCGCCGCAGGGCTCGCGATTTCGATCGCCGCCTTCGGTGGCTCCCTCGGTCAGGGCCGCGCCGCTGCCGCTGCTCTCGAGGGCATCGCTCGGAACCCCAACGCTTCTGGCAAGATTTTCACCCCGATGATCCTCGGACTGGCGCTCATCGAGTCGCTGGTCATCTACGCGCTGATCATCGCGATCATGATTCTCCAGGGCTAAGACCGACAAACATCAGCCGGCATATTCGAGCCGGGACGGGGGATTCCTCCGTCCCGGCCTTTTTTATTGCCATTTGCTCCCGCGCGCCTATTTCCTCAGGCGCAACGACTGGTCATCGCGGCTCCCCTGACCCATACTCGGACCTGAGGTAAGCGCATGAGCGAGACCGAACGCGAAGAAGACGAGCGCAGCGGACTGCCCATCTGGCTGCCCATTGCCGGTGTGTTTGCTCTCCTCGCCGCGGGCGTCGCCTTCCTGCTCTTTGGTTCCGACACCTCCGACGCCTTCGTCTATTCGAAGCTCGTCGAAGAGGTCATGGCGGACCCGAACTCTCATCGCGATCGCGAGCTCCGAGTCGAAGGCGAGCTGCGCCAGGGTTCGATCGAGTTTCGTGCGGAGCCCTGCGAGTGGCGCTTTGTCCTCGAACAAGAAGGCCACGAGATGGCCGTGAGCTATCCCCAGTGCGTCGTCCCCGACACCTTCCGGGATGGCATGGGCATCAGCGTGACGGTTCAGGGTCGCCTCCAGGACGACGACAGCTTCCTCGCAAACCAGGTGGTTCCCCGGTGCCCGTCGAAGTACGAGATGGACCAGCGCGAGGAAAACGGCGAGGCCGTGCCCCACGCGGGCCAGGTGCCGACCGCCGACAATACCTGAGGCCGCGTCCCCGGACTGTCGCCTCCGCCCCCGCACGACCGACCGTCCCCTCGACACGGGCGTCGCGGTGCGTACGTCCCGGCGGGAATTGAGGGGCTTCCATGACCAGAATCTTCATCGCGTTGCAGTCGCTGTTGCTCGCTTCGTCATTCATCGCCGTCGGCTGTGGTGACGATGACTCGCCGCCTGCGGACTCGGGGCCGATAGGCGACACCGGCACTGCGGATACGACGACGCCCGACAGCAGCGGGCCCGGGACGACCCAAACGATGAGAGTGCGCTACCTGCACGCCGATGACACCCCCGTCGAGGGTGTGATGTTGGCCATCGATACGGACCTGGGGCGCTTCGAGGGGGTCAGCGACGCCGCCGGCGAACTGGTCCTCGAGTACCGCTACATGACGGACTCGACCGACTTCATCTCCGCCCTCGAGGGCTATCGCATCCTCGCTCGCGTCGACGTTCCCTACGAGGCGCCGGAGGCCGCCGACGGATTCGATGAGGTCACCATGTTCGAACTCGCCCCCGATCTCGGGGACACCGTTCGGCTCTTCGCCAACGCGACTGGGGTGCCCACAGGTGGACGCTGGTGTGTTGCGATGCTCGCCTACTACACGCCTTGCCAGGACGAAGGGGTCACCTGGGACAATCGCGTCGGCGTGCGGCAGTTCGAGGATACGATTCAGGACTACGTCTACGGCTACGCCCTCGACGATACCGGCGCCCTCGTCGATTTCGGGCGGGCCGACTGGACGGTGATGCCCGACGGCGGACGCACCGTGACCCTCGCCTTCGACGGCACCCTCGACGAGACACCGACCGAGCGCGACGTGACCCTCAACCTGCCGTCCGATCCCGAGAGCTCCTTCCGGACCGAGACCCTCGACGAGAGCTGGCAGGGGTGGGTCGTCGCGGTCGAGCCCGGGACTCATCTTTCTCGCAGCGCCCTGACCACGACCTCGGTGGGCACCGACGCCATCATGACGACGATCCACTACTTCCCGGTCACCGACGATGAGCTGGTCTGGGCCCTCGCGCCCACCATCAATCCAGCCGAGTCGGTGCGCACCTTCCGCTGGTATTCGTCCATGCCCGCGGATGCACCGCTCGAGTTTCTCGACGTGGCGCGCATGCGCAGCGGCGCCGTCTGGACCGACGAGTTCGAATGGACCGCCCCAGCCACCGACGTCGACCGGTACGTGCTCCGGCTCATGAACGCCGCGGGGATCGTGGCCATCGGAATGCAAACCACCAATGCGTTTGCCACGGTCCCGGCGCTGCCCAGCGGCTACGACACCTCGGTCTCGTTCCCGTTCCCCGGCGCTCCCGGCCTGGCCCAGGTCATCGCGACGCGCGGCGAGGGCCCGCCGGACGAGATGGCGACGGACCCCTACCGCGTTGACGCGGATGCTTCGTGGAGCCTCCGGCACCCGTTCACGTTCTGACCACCTCGAGTTCTAGGCTCGGTTGGCGCTTCTACACTCCCCCCTATAAGCTGAACCCAGCCTGGGGGTGGGCTCTGGTGGGTCGTAGATTTGTATTCTTTCTGGTTATCGTCACAGTCGGAAGCGCTGGCGGCCCCCAGGAAGTCCGTGCCGAAGGGCGCGAACTAGCACAGGTTCAGACCATCGCTCGGCCCGGAGAGTCGTGGTTCGGCGCGGCCATCGCAATTTCGGAGGACGGGCAAACGGCGCTTGTCGGTGCTCGTTTTCGGTCCGAGGCGGTCGTGCTGATACGAGTCCGGGATACCTGGGCGGTTGGGGCCACTCTGCGTCCCTCGAGCTCGCCGCTCGGTGGAGGTTTCGGTCACTCCGTGGCGCTCTCCGGTGACGGTAATACGGCCTTGGTTGGGGCGCCAGGTGCGGACGCCGTGTACGCGTATGAGCGGCGGAGCACGGGCTGGGACGCTGGCACGAAGGTCGCCGCGTCGGACGCCGGTGGGCGGTTCGGGAGTTCGGTCTCCCTCTCCGACGCGGGGGGGGACGCCGTGGTGGGCGCCCCGTTTGCGGGCGGCCCGGACGGCGACGGAAGCGGCGCGGTGTATTTCCTGACTTCGGGTGCGACGGAGTGGGCTGTCGAGGCCTCTTTCGATGCAGCGGCCACGGAATCCCAGTTCGGAGGCGCAGTTGCGATGTCAGGGGATGGACTCACCGTCGTTGTCGGTGCGCCGGGGAGCGGTGGCGCCGCCCATGTCTACACGAGAGAGGCCGGCGCCTGGTACGAGCGGACGCAGCTCGTGCCCGGTGAACGGGCGAGCCGTTTCGGAGCGTCGGTGGATGTCTCGGGGGACGGGGCGAGCGTGCTGGTTGGTGCCCCCTCGTGGGAGACCGACCCGACCCGCACCCCGGGCCGTGCGTTTTCGTTCTCCTCCGGGATGGGAGGGGAATGGACGGCGGTGGGCGTCCTTCGCGGCGATGCTTGGAATGACTATTTCGGAACGTCGGTTGCCCTCTCTTCTGATGGTCGGGTCGCGCTGGTCGGTGCGCCTAGGGCGGAGGCGCGCGTCGGCTACGTCAAGGGCCTCTCCTACGTATTCGATACCCCGAGTTTGCCCTTCCTGCGCTCTACCCTCGAGGTTACCAGCCCCAATTCCGTCCGGTACTCAGGCACGGCCCTCGCGCTCGCGGCCGACGGTACGTCGGCTCTCCTTGGATCTCACTTGGAACGCACGGAGTACGGTAGCGCGGGGGCCGTCTACTCATTCGAGCCTCGCTCCCCTCTCGGCTGTTCTTGCGTCGAGGGCGAAGAATGCGCGAGCGGCCATTGTGTCGAGGGGGTGTGTTGCGACACCGCGTGCGATGAGTACGGGCTTACGTGCTCGGCGGCGGGGGGGGCGTGGATGGACGGTGAGTGCACGGACCTTCCTGAACCCTACTACGACGACTCGCCGGCCTCCTTGTTCCCTGGTGCAGGATGTGGATGTCATCTCGCGAGCCCACGCGGGCCCGGCACGCGGTGGCTACACCTACTATCGGCCATCCTCCTCTTGCTGGCCATCGATCGGCGCCGAGCACGGCGTCGCCCGTGACGCTACTCTGACGGTGCCTTGCTCGAGACTTCCGAAGATACGCCTCGGTGTCGGCTCTTCGTCATCATGGCGCGCGAAGCCTATGTGGCGGTGATCCTCCGCCGCGGTCCGTCGGGGTGGTACCAGCTCATCGAGTGGAATACGCGACGAGACATGTTCAGCGATGGCGCCTGGTTCAAGGGGCGCATCTACGAAGAGAAATGTGACCTGTCGCCGGATGGCCAGCTCTTTCTCTGCTTCTGCTTCCAGGGTTCGAGGCTTTCGACCGACTACACGGACTCTTGGACCGCGGTCAGCCGCTCGCCTTACCTATACGCTCTGGCGCTTTGGCCTTCGGGCACGACCTACGGTGGGGGAGGGCGCTTCGTGAGCAACCGGGGCGTCATGCTTCGGACGCGCCTCGCACCCGTCGCCCATCGGCAACACCCGGGACGCGGTCTCGAGGTCACCACGGGCGGCCCCGCGGTTCACCGTTCGAGCGCTGAGGTCGACGATGCCGACTGGTGCGGCCGAGACCAGGGCGGTTGTCTGGTCTTCACCCGCGCCGGAAAGCTCTACCGACGTCGCGGGGAAGAAGACCTCTTACTCGGGGATTTCGACGAGCGAACACCGGACCCCGCGCCAGCCCCGAAGTGGGCGAAGATGCCCCTTCGATAGCGGAAGCGCGCGCTCGACGCGAGCTGTCCGAGCGACATCCCGTTCGCCATCGTGCGGCCCCACGTGGTCATCGTCGGAGAGACTGCTCTCGGGCCGAGTGAATCGAAAGTGCCCCCCGTCGTCTTGTCGGCCACGACCTTCCTCTATCTCGACGACGCAGACTCTCTGCCGGTCCGCGAGATTCCCGCATTGGTCTCTGACCCATTCCCCGAACCGCGGCGAGACCAGGGGGGCGGTCAGCCTCTTCTGACGAATTGCGCTATGAGGCATGGGCAGCCCTGGAACAGAGCCATGCCCCAGAAGACCGACACCCTCCCGCACGACCTCGGCGCCCTGCTCCTTCGCCTGACCATCGGCGGGCTGATGCTCTTCCACGGCGTCGACAAGATGGCCCACGGCATCGGATGGCTGGGTCCCGCCCTCGCCGGCAAGGGGCTGCCGGAGTTCCTGCAGTACGGCGTCTACCTCGGTGAGGTCGTGGCGCCGGTGCTCCTGATCCTCGGAGTCGTGCCGCGCATCTCGGCGTTCCTCATCGCCTCGACGATGGTCGTCGCGGTCTACACAGCCCACAGCACCGAACTCTTCGCCCTCGGTGACCACGGCGAATATGCCCTCGAGCTGAACGTGCTCTACCTCGCCGGCGCGATCGCGGCCGCTCTCATCGGGCCCGGGCGCTTCGCCATCCCCGTGAAGGGGCGCCTCCGGGATTTCTGAATCCGACCGGCGCGTCCATGCTCTCCCCCGCTCAGAATTTTAGGATATCTCGAATCGCCCGAGCGACGTCCTGAGGTTCCCCTCCTTCGACCACTCGGGCCCTAATCCGCTCACCGAACGGCCAGTCCACGCCGAGCTCGAAGTAGGCGTCAAGGGCCGTCGACGCCTCCTCGAGGTTTCCCAGCGCCGCGTGACAGAGCCCTCGTTCTCCTTGAATACGCGAGGCCGACGGCTCCTGAGTGAGCGCTAGGTCGAAGTCGGCCAGAGCTTCCGTGTACTTACTCCGCCGGCGCTGTGCCACTCCGCGATGGTAGAGCGCCGTCCAAGCCGGGTCTTCCGTGGCGGCGATGAACTTGGAGAGCATCGTGACAGCCGCGCCCGGACGATTGGCCTGGAACGTCAATAGGCCGGCGAGCTTCACCGCGGCGTATGGATAGGCCGGGTCCTTGCGGCGAACGGCGCGAAGTGCCTCGAGGGCACGGTCGAGTTCGCCCATGTCGACGAGGAGGAGGGCGCGCTCGCTCGCAACGAAGAGGTCGCGGCGAGCGAGGGCATCGGCGTCGAAAGCAGCGAGGGCCTCCTCGTGTCGGCCTAGGCGCCACGCGACCTTCCCCAATGAGTATTGATGCATCTTCGGATTCAGTGCCACCGCCTTGCGTAGATCCGAGAGCGCCTTCTTGGGCGCGGATTGACTGTAGAGCGAGCCACGATAGGCCCAGGTTCGGTCCGAAGCTCGTCCGACCTTGATCGCCGCGTTGGCGTCGTCGAGTGCACCCCGGAGGTCCCAATGTGCGACGAAACGCCGCCTCGAGCGCTCGATCAAGGGCTCCGGCGACTTGGGGTCGAGCGCGACCGCGCAATTCTCTCGGGCGAGATCCTTCGCCCGAGCCTCTCGGCGCTGAGCGTGGGTCGCGAGCGACTCTTCGTGAAACCGAAACCGCCCGTTCTTGTCTCTTCGGCCGCTCCGCCGAGGTGCCGCCCACAGATCTGCGCACCGTGCCTGGTCTTTGACCGACGGGCTGTTTGACGCCGCCTCCAGAGTCTTGACGAGGCGATTCCACACGTGCTTGCTGTGGCTGCGCCAACCTCCCGGTGCACAGCATTGAAGCGACCGGGAAAACTCCATCATCCATCGCGCCTGGTCTTGGTCGAGCGCGGGGGCATCTGGACCGTACTGGTTGACCGACTCGGTTGGGATGGCGACGGCCCATTCCAGCGGAGGGCGTGCCGGCGACAAGGTAAAATGCCAAGCCTTCCGCCCCTTTTGCCCGGGCAGACCTCGGGTTGTCAGCTCGTATGAATGCAGGCGCATCTCGCTAGATAGTAGGGCACGACCGCGCGTTTGCGTCACCAGGACACTGCGGCACGCAGTGTCCTAGGTGCTGCCTGGCGGCAAGCGACAGAACCCCAGGGGCTGTCCGTCGACGTCGAGGGCGGGCATGTCGAGGAGCTGGCAGATCTCGCCGGTGTCGCAGTCGGGGTCGTCGAGGCAGATGGCACGGCAGACGCGTACGGAGTTCAGCTCGATACACATCGAGAGGGGCCCGCAGTCGCTGGGATTGACGCAAGGGGCGTCGACGGCCCCCCCCTCGGGGCTCGCACAGGTCGTCGAGATAATCCGCACCATGCCGGGCAGCGCCCACCCGTGGGCGGCGTAGCAGACGAAACCACCCGAACACCCGGCGTGGCTGATGGGGTTGCAGGAGACGCTGCAGATTCCCGTCGCGATGGAGGGGCGAAAGAGGCAGCGGCCCGATGTCACGCAGTCGGTATCGGCCGGGTGCCGGGACCTGCGACAACTACTTCTGCCGGATACCGATCGCCACGCTTGCCGGTCCGCCGGCGTGCTGTCGGAACAGGCTGAGACTGCTTCGACGGGCTCCCCTCCCTCGCACGCCTCGGATCGGTCATACTCTCAACTAGAGCCGTGGCGACGACTTCCGACCAACCGATGGGGCTTCCGCTCGTTGCCGTGGTGACGGTCGTGGTGCTCGCGGTGGTCGCCCCGGCCTGTGGCCGCCTCGGCTACGAGGGCAATGGAGACGTCGACAGCGGAGCGGCCGGGGATACGGGAGCGGTGGTCGACAGCGCGCCGACCGATACGGGCCCTTCTCCCCCGGACTCATCGCCCTCGGATACTGGGATCGCGGACTCCAGCCCCGTGGACGCCGGGCGACCGGAGCCCGTCGTCGTCGACACCGGGAGCTTTCCCTTTGCCCTCGTTGCCGACGCTACAAACCTGTATTGGGCGGATTTCGATGGTGGAGCTTTGCACCGGCTTCCGATCGCCGGCGGGCCCTCGACGGAGCTCGTCCCGTCCCGGCCGTCCCCGGGGGTGTATGGGCTCGCCGTGGCGGACGGCGCCGTCTACATGTGTGATTCGAGCACCGGAGAGATTCGGCATGTGTCGACGGCCGGTGGTCCGGTCACGGTGATCGCGGTGAGCCCGTGCGACGACCTGGCTGTCGACGGCACCCACCTCTACTGGAGCAGTACGGACCCTCTCGAACCGACCATTCGCCGACTTGCCCTCCCTGACGGTGTGCCGGAGGACGTGGTCGGCCTCGGGAGCGCCAGGAACCTCGCGATACGCGGAGATCGCCTCTTCTGGACCGACTATACGAACGGCGAGATCTCGACGCACCCGACCGTCGGCGGCTCGGTGAATCTCCTCGCCACCGTGGCCCGCGGCGGTCCCTGGGACCTGACCTTCGACGACACGTTCGTTTATTGGGCAGATCACCACGCTGACGTCGGGGCGATCATGCGCGTTCCCCTCGGCGGCGGTACTGCGGAGGTGGTCGCCGGTGGCCAGGACGGGCCGCATGGCATCGCCCTCGATGGCGGGGTGCTCTACTGGACCAACGACTTCGGCGGCACGGTCATCAAGATGCCTCTGGGGGGCGCCGCCGTCGTCGTCGCGTCGGGTCAGGAGGAGCCCAAGAACCTGGTTGTGACCATCGACGCCGTCTATTGGACTACGCGGGGCGGGGCGGTGATGCGAATCGCCAAGTAGCGGGCGACCTCTCGACTCCATTCTCCGCACCACTACCCCTTCCAACTTTCCCGGCGCCGTCTATCATCCGCCCCGATGTCGATGACGAAGACCGAGGCGGGGGAAGATGTCCTTCTAGACGCGGCCGCGGTCGAGCGTGCCCTTCGGCGCATCGCGTCCGAGATCGTAGAGCGCACGCGGGGGGCGGAAAACCTCGCTCTGGTCGGCGTCCGACGCGGTGGGGTGCCGGTGGCGACGCGCCTCGCCAAGGCGATCGAAGACGCCGAAGGCCGCACGGTCCCCGTGGGCAGCGTCGACATTTCGCTCTACCGCGACGATGCGGCGACGGCGTTGCCGGACCCGAAGATCGGTCCGAGCGACATCCCCTTCGCCATCGCTGGGCACCACGTGGTCATCGTCGATGACGTGCTGCAAACCGGTCGCACGATCCGGGCGGCGATCGAGTGCTTGCTCGACTACGGTCGTCCGAAGCGCGTCTGGCTCGCGGTGCTCTGTGACCGCGGCGGTCGGGAGCTGCCCATCTCCGCCGACTTCGTCGGGGTCTCGATCGAGGCGCCGGCCGGGGCGCTGATCTCCGCCGAAGGCGACGCCGAGGGCTCGGGCTCCGTGGTCATGGGCCCGGGGAAGGGCGAGTCATGAAACACCTGCTCACCATCGACGATATCTCCGCCGATGAGGCCATCGGCATCCTCGACACCTCTGAAGCGTTTTTCGAGGTCGCCAAGCGCCCGGTCAAGAAGGTCCCGACCCTTCGGGGTAAGACGGTCATCAACCTCTTCTACGAAAATTCGACCCGCACACGCACGTCGTTCGAGCTGGCGGGCAAGCGCATGAGCGCCGACGTGATCAACATGAGCGTCGCGTCGTCGTCGGTGAAGAAGGGCGAGTCGCTCTACGATACGGTCAAGACCCTCGAGGCGATGCACCCCGACATCGTCATCGTGCGTCACGGCGCCTCGGGGGCGCCCCAGTACATCGCGTCCCGGGTGGCGTTCAGTGTGATCAACGCCGGCGATGGAACCCACGCGCACCCGACCCAGGCGCTCCTCGATGCCTTCACCTTGCGGCGCGCAAGGGGCCGGATCGACGGGCTCACGGTGGCCATCTGCGGGGACATCGCCCGGTCCCGGGTGGCGCGCTCGAACGCGCTGCTGCTCACGAAGTTGGGAGCGAAGGTTCGCTTCGTCGCGCCGCGCACTCTCCTGCCGGCGGACTCTTCGGCGTATGACGTCGAGGTTTACGAGGAGCTCGAGGCGGGGATCGCCGGCGTCGACGTCATCATGGCGTTGCGCATTCAGCACGAGCGCCTCGCGGGCTCGCTCTTGCCGAGTCTCCGGGAGTACAGCCGCACCTTCGGCATCAACGATGCGGCGCTTTCCCTGGCGGACCCCGATTGCCTGGTCATGCATCCGGGGCCGATGAATCGAGGGGTGGAGATCTCCCCCGAGGTGGCCGACTCCCCGCGCAGCCTGGTCCTCAATCAGGTCGAGGCGGGGTTGGCGGTGCGCATGGCCCTGCTTTATCTCTTCGCCGGCGAAGGCGCCGACGCGCCCGCGGATTGAGCCGGCCAACATGGTTGTCGGTGGTGCTACCCTGGCGCCATGGCCAAGAAGCCCCGCGGAAAGGCCGAAACCAAGGGCTCTCGGCAGTCTCACGGCGACGCTGGGTCAACCAAGTTGGCGGGTCCCTTGCTCGCGGGGCGCTACGTCTTCGTCCGAGAGCTCGGTCGGGGGGCGAGCGGCCGGGTCATCCTCGTCCGCGACGAGGCCGGCGAGGGAGCTCCCCGGGCGCTGAAGGTCGTGCCGCGGGCCGAGGCGGCGCGCCTATCCTGGGAGTACGACCTGCTCACGGCGGTAGCCCACCCGAACCTGGCCGCGGTCCACGAACTCGTGACGCTCCCCGAGGGCGCGCCGGCCCCGTTTCGGCTCCCGCCGGGCGGTGCGGCCCTCGTCGAGGCTTTTGCCCCCGGGTTGCCCGCGTCCGCGGCGGTCCTGCGGCTCCCAGAGGATGAGCGCGTCCCATGGACCCTCGGCCTCGGAGTGGCCGTTGGCCGGGCCCTCGGGGCGATTCACCGGGCGGGCCTCGTGCACGGGGACGTCAAACCCGCGAACATCGTCGTGGGCGAAGACCCGATGCAGGCGCTCCTCATCGACCTCGGTCTCTCTCGCCCTCCGGGAGTGGCGGCGAACGCTGCGGGCACTCCCGCCTACCTCGCCCCGGAAGCTTGGCAGGGGCATGGGTCGACCGCGGTCGACCTCTACGCCCTCGGAGCGACGCTGCACGAGCTACTCGGCGGCAAGAGCTCCCTGACCGATACCCGGTCAGCGTCGATCGCCGAGCTCTGGGCAAGAGCGACCGCGAGCCCCCGCGACCCCGCTTCCCTGCCGGCCTCGGTCCCCGCGGATCTTCGGCGTCTGATCGCGGCGTTGCTCGATACCGAACCCACCAGGCGACCGCCGAGCGCCCGAGAGGTCGTCGCTCGGCTCTCGTCGATGCAGAGGGAGTTGGGTGGTCGCGCGGCCGAGACGCCCGAGGAGGTTCTCGAGGAGCTCTCGGCGGCGCCGACGAACGCCGAACGGGCGATGGCCGTGTCCGCCCTCGCCCTCGTTGGCAGAGGCTCGGAGGTGAGCGCGCTCGAAGCCGCCTTCGAAGCGCCCGGCGTCGCCGTCGTACGTGGACCGGCCGGGGCCGGACGCACGCGCCTGGTCGAGGAAGCCGTGCGCCGCGTGCAGCGCCGGCGCGCGGAAGCTGGGGCCGCCGTCCCGACCTTCCTGCGCGCCTCGGCGGTACTGCCAGAGTCGCCCCACCACGACGCGGTGCTCCTCGTCGAAGAGGCGGACCACGCCGCCCTCGACGACGCGCGGGCCCTCGTCGCCGCAGCCGCTCTCGATGGCCACGAGCTCGTGGTCGTCCTCGAGCGCTCCTCGGCTCTCGAAGGGGTGGACCACGACCTGGTCCTCCGCGCCCTCGACGCCGTTGGCGTGAAGGAGCTCCTCACCAAGCTCGGGGGCCGCGCCCCGGGGGCGGGCCTCGTCGATGCAGCCCTCGAGGCGAGCGGAGGCTTGCCGGGGCGTCTCTGCCGCTTACTCGTTGGGGCGATCCTCGACGACCGGGACATCACGCGGCCCGAGGCGCTGCGCGCCGGGGGTGAGGCGGGCTACGGCGCCGGAGACTTGCCGGCCCGGGGAGTGGCCGCGGCAGAGCACCTCGCGGTGGCCGGGGGCACCGTCGCTGGTGACGTGCTCACTGACCTCCTCGGCATCGACGCCGCCCGCGGCCTCTCGGCCCTCGCGACCGAGGGGGCCCTCAGCTTCGGCCCCGATGGTTGGCCCCGGTTGCGTCGTGACCTGGTCGTTTCCCTCCACCGCGGCATGTCGTCGAAGCGCCGCCGGACAATTGCGAAGCAGCTCGTGGCCCGGTCGACGGGCGTGACGGCGCGGGCGTTTTCGCTTTCGTCGGCCGGGGACTCCAAGGCGGGCGCGGGCGCTCTCCTTCAGGCGATCGCTGAGCGGCGCCGGGGGGGCGACGCCGAAGGCGCGATCGGTCTCGTCCGCCTCGCCGAGGCCATCTTCGACGAGCAGCCGGCGGGCCTCGCCTTCGCGCTCTCGGACGCGCTCCGGGCTCGGGGCCGCTATGCCGAAGCTCTGACCGCCCTCGAAGGGGATGTTTCTCCCCCGGCGTGGTGTCTGCGCGCCGAGCTCCTCCGGCTATCGGGTCGCCGCGCAGAAGCGACGGACGCCCTCGCCGAGATTCCTGGAGTCCCA
>QMMC01000180.1 GCA_003647065.1 Deltaproteobacteria bacterium
ACGGCGGGACTCTACTCGAAGACGAGGGCAAGGCGGAGGGCTACCCGCGGGGGCAAAGCGCGCACGCCTCCTTCTTCGCGCCACGCTGCACCGGTCGAGCCACCACCGTCGAGGTTCAACGCCGCCTCGCAGCCCCGGCTCACCAATTGCTCGCCAAAGGTGTAGAGGGTGGGGCCGCCGTGGCCGGCCGGGTCGTCGCCGCGGGCGACGTAGACATCGAGGACTCGGCCGCCATCGCGGAGGCAGAGGGCGGTGCGGTCGGCGCGGCGCCCGTTGTCCGAGCCGATGTTGAGGGCGCCGTCGACGACGATACGCGGCATGCACTGCTGGGCGAAGTCGAGGTCCGTGGGCACATCGAGGTCGGAGTCCTCGGCGTCGAGGAGCCGCCCCACGCCGCCGGAGACCACCAGGATTCCGCCGCCGAGGCTCCGAGAGAAGGGCGCGAGCTCCTCCGCGCCGACGCGGGTGAGGCCCTCGGGGTGCATCGCGGTATCCCAGTAGCCGCCGTTGATGACCAGGCGCGCGGTCTCGGCTTCGAGGGCTCCCCGGAGGGTCTCTTCGAAGGCGAGGTCGACCGCCCGGAGCTTCGTCTCGCTGAGGACGAAACGAAAGCGGGAGAGCTCGTAGCGCTCTCCCCCGGCCTCGGTGACCGTCTCGATGAAGGGCTCTATCGTCGGCCCCTCGGCTACGACCTCGCGAGGCTCAGGGACGGGAGGCTCGCGATGCCCCGGGGACGAGTCCACGGTTACAGGAGCCCCACCGCAACCGTCGCAGGCAGCGAGACCGGCCAAGCCCAAAGCTCCCACGACCAGCGCCATGCCGTTCGCCACGACCTTTGTTGAGATGCTCACGAGCCGTGCTATGCGCTGCCCTGGATTATCGGGCAACTCGAGCAAGAGGTGATGACGTGACGGACTGGTACGTAGAAAACTACCGGGACGAAATGACCTACGGCATCGCCGTGAAGGAGCGGATCTTCGACTCGCAAAGCGACTTCCAGCGGGTTGAAATTTTCGAGGCCGTACGCTTCGGTCGCACCCTCGTCATCGACGGCATCTTCATGACCAGCGAGCGGGACGAGTTTCTCTACCACGAGATGATCGTCCACCCCGCCCTGTGCACGGCCAAGTCGATAGCCCGGGTCTTGATCATCGGCGGCGGCGACGGGGGCACGGCCCGAGAGGTCCTCCGCCACCCCGAGGTCGAGAAGGTCTTGATGGTCGAGATCGATGGCATGGTCGTCGATGTCTGTAAGAAGTACATGCCCGCTCTCGGCGCCTGGGACGACCCGCGCCTCGAGGTCCGCATCGCCGACGGCATCGCCTACATGTTGGACAACGACGACCCGCCCTGGGACGTCATCATCCTCGATGGCACGGACCCCGTCGGGCCCGGCGAGGGGCTCTTCAACGCGGCCTTCTACCGCACGGTCAAAGAACGCCTCGCCCCCGGAGGCGTCTTCGCCCTGCAGAGCGAGTCTCCCATCCTCGATGATGTCTTCTTCGAGATCCAAGACACCCTCCGGGAGATCTTCGGCCACGTTCATCCTTACTTCGGTCCGGTGCCTCTTTATTCCGCGGGCGTGTGGAGTTGGACCTACGCGACCGACGATGCCGACCCGATGGCTATCGTCGACGAGCGAGCCACCCGCGTCGAGGCACACAGCAAGACATACAACCGTGAGATGCACCGCGCGGCCTTCGCCCTGCCGCAATATGCGAAAAAGCGACCCGGCTGACACACCGGGCACCCTCGTCCCGCTCTGCTAGGCTCCGCGCCATGCCCCGCGCCCGCGCCGTAGTCATCACCGAAAGCGGTGGCCCCGAGGTCCTCTCTCTCGGGGAAACCGATGTCCGTGACCCCGGCCCCCACGAACTCCTCGTGCGCGTGCACGCCGCGGGCCTGAACCGCGCCGATACGCTCCAACGGCGAGGCTTCTATCCCGCACCAAAAGGCGCCCCGGCCGACGTCCCGGGCCTCGAATACGCGGGAACCGTCGAGGCGACCGGCCGCGCCGTCTCGCGCTTCTCGGTGGGAGACGAGGTGATGGGCATCGCCGCCGGCGGCGCCATGGCGACGCACCTCGTGACCCACGAGCGCGAAGCCATCCCGGTCCCCGACGACATGGACCTCACCGTCGCTGGCGGCGTGCCCGAGGTGTGGCTCACCGCCTACGATGCGCTCTTCCGCCAGGCTCAGGTCGGCCTCGGGTCGCGGGTGCTGATTCACGCCGTCGCGTCCGGGGTGGGCACGGCTGCGGTACAGCTCGTCAAACACGCCGGAGGCGTCGCCCTCGGCACGTCGCGGAGCGCTGCCAAGCTCGAGCGTATGGCAGCCCTCGGCCTCGACCACGGAATCCACACGACCAAGGGTGAGTTCGCGGCAACGGTTCGGGACGCCGTAGGCGGCGTCGACGTCATCCTCGACACAGTCGGCGGAGCCTACCTCGGCGAAAATGTCGCGGCCCTCGCTCCCGGCGGCACGATGGTGGTCATCGGACTCATGGGCGGCGTAAAGGGGGAGCTTCCCCTCGGCGTCTTGCTGGGCAAGCGCCTGAGCATCATCGGCAGTGTGCTCCGGGCCCGCCCCCTCGAAGAGAAGGCGGCCCTCAGCCAGGCCTTCACCCGCGCCGTGCTGCCGTCCCTCACCGACGGGACACTTCGGCCTGTGATCGACACGGTCATGCCCATGAGCGAAGTCGCCGAGGCCCATCGCCGCATGGATGCCAACGAGACTTTTGGCAAGATCGTGCTGACCTGGGAGTGAGCTCGCCGGTCCGCATCGAGATGCGGGAGCTCCTCCGCATCGCCTTCCCCCTCGCCCTGAGCAACGTCGGCAACCAGCTCCTCGGGTTGGTCGACACCGCCGTCGTGGGGCGCCTCGGTGAGGTGCCCCTGGGCGCCGTCGGTCTCGGCGGCGGCCTCTACTTCGTGGTGGCGGTCATCGGCCTCGGCCTGATGCTCGGCCTCGACCCGCTGATCACCCAGGCCCTCGGCGCCGACGATCGCCGACAAGCGCGGCACCTGTTCGTGCAGGGGCTCTCCATCGCAGTGGCGGTCACCCTGCCCTTGCTCCTGCTCATGTATGGCGCGGTCGCGCTCCTGCCCCTCTTCGGCATCGACGCTGAGACCGCCCGGGAGACCGGCGACTACGTCAACGCCCGCCTCCCGAGCCTCCTGCCCTTCCTCTTGCTCATCGGCGGGCGGTCGTACCTTTCAGCGAACAGCATCACCCGACCCATGGTGGTCGCTGTCATCGTCGCCAACGTCATCAACCTCCCGATGAGCTGGGCGCTGGTCTTCGGCGACGCCGGCCTCACGCCGTACGGCCTGCCGGCCCTCGGGGTGCCCGCCCTCGGCGTCGCCGGCGCGGGGTGGACGAGCACCGTTTGCACGGTGGTCCAGATGGCGATCGTGCTCTACGCCGCCCGGGCCGTCGGGCGAGAAGTCGAAGATGAACCGGGCACCTCGTGGTCCCTACGCCCAGACCCCGCGGCAATTCGCCGGGCCCTCGCCCTCGGCACGCCGATCGCCCTGACCTTGCTGGCCGAGGTGGGCATCTTCACCCTCGTGGGCATCCTCGCGGGGGTCCTCGGCAGCCGCCCCCTCGCGGCGCACAATGTCGCCCTGGCCCTCGCCGCGACGACCTTCCAGGTCGCCCTCGCGATCAACGCCGCGGCGACGGTCCGGGTCGGACGCTCCGTCGGCGAGGGGGACCAGGCCAAGGCTCGGCGGGCGGGCTTCGTCGCCCTCGGCGTCAGCGCGACCTTCATGTCCCTCAACGGCTTGCTCTTCGTCGCCTTCCCAGAGGGGTATGCCCGCCTGATCACCGACGACCCAAACGTCATCGCAGTAGCCGCACCTTTGATGGTGGTCGCCGCCGCGTTCCAGCTCGTCGATGGCCTCCAAGTCGTCAGCGCCGGGGCTCTCCGGGGTGCGGGCGATACGCGCTTTGCCTTGGTCGCCAACCTCGCCGGCCACTACGCCGTGGGAGTCCCCATCGCCCTCTACCTCACCTGGCCGGCGGAGATGGGCGTGACCGGACTCTGGTGGGGGCTCTGCGCCGGCCTGTCCTGCGTTGCCGTGGCCCTCGTCGCCCGCTTCGACCGAATCTCACGAAGAGAGATCGCTCGGGCCTAGCCCAAGCGATTTAACGACACACGACGGCGCGGTCCTTCCGAACCGGCCGTCGTCGAAGCGAATGGTCCGTGACTAGCGGCTGGCGGTTGCTTCGTTCGTGACGTCCCAGCGCGCCCGGGCTCCGAGCTCGTGGGCGTCATAGCCCTCGGCGACGAGGACGGCGGCGGCACGAGCGGTGTCCTCGCCGGTCAGGCAGTAGACGACGATGGAGGCGTTCTGGGGAAGCTCGTTGAGGCGGGCCCGGAGCTCGTCCATCGGGATGTGGGTACTGCCTTCGATGGCCGACTCTGCGAGGTGGCTCTCGGGGGTGACGTCGAGGAGCACCGCGCCGTAGGAGACGAACTGGTGGGCTTCTTCGCCGGAGAGTTCCGGTGCCCGGTCCAGCTCGAGGTCGGCGGTGGCCGATCCCGGTGCCGCGGCCGGTCCGCCGCCGCAGGCAGCGAGGGAGATGAGTGCTGCTGCGAAACCAGTCGAAACCCAGAATTTACTCACGAAATGCCTCACAGGTAGGGGTGATGCTGACCGGGGAGTCGTCAGCGAGTGGGGGGGGTCACCTACTTAGAGCCAGCCCCTCGCCAGAGTGTGTCAGCCGAAGGTGAGAAAAAATGGGACACCGTATCCGAGTAAGCACCTGATCTGCGTAACATCGCCCCGTGCATCCCATCGATCAGGTCCACCTGAGCTTCGACTCGAAGGGGCTGATGCTCCTGAACGTCATCCTCGGGCTGATCATGTTCGGGGTCGCGCTGGACCTATCGGCGAAGGACTTTCGTGAGCTCGCCAAGCGACCGATAGCCCCGGCGGTCGGGCTGGTAGCTCAGTTCTTCGTGCTGCCCGCCGTCGCCTTCGGCCTGTCACGGTTGCTCGCGCCGACCCCGAGCATCGCCCTCGGCATGATCCTCGTCGCCTCGTGCCCCGGGGGCAACGTCTCGAACTTCATCACCCACTTCGCCCGGGGCCGGACCACCACCTCGGTCGGCATGACGGCGGTCTCCACCCTCGCGGCGGTGGTGATGACGCCCCTCAACTTCGTCTTCTGGGGGTCCCTCGCGAGCGACACCGAGGCGATGGTGAGCGATGTCGCCCTCGACCCGGTCTCGATGCTCGGCACCATCGCCCTGCTCCTCGGAGCCCCGGTCTTCCTCGGCATGATGACCGCCGCCCACTACCCGCGCGTCGCGGCGCGCCTGCGCAAACCCTTCCAGGTCGCGAGCATGCTCTTCTTCGCCGCCTTCGTCTTCGCGGCCTTCCACGCAAACTTCGACTACTTCCTCCGTTTCATCGGCCTGGTCTTCGTGCCCGTATTGGTCATGAACGCGGTCGCGCTCTTGACCGGCTGGGGCGCCGCCCGGGCCGCCGCCCTCCCCGCCCCGGACCGCCGCGCCGTCGCCATCGAGGTCGGCATCCAGAACTCCGGCCTCGCCCTCATCCTGGCCTTCGACTTCCTCGACGGAATCGGCGGCATCGCCGTCGTCTCCGCCTGGTGGGGCATCTGGCACATCCTCGCCGGGCTCACCCTCGGCGCGTTTTGGCGGAGGATCCCGACGGGTGAGGAGGTGTGAACCGACGACGAGGCAACCCGCCGGTTCGATCGCGACGACGACGCTCAGCCGTCAAGGGGTGCCGGCAGGGGATGCATGGTCATCGCGATGTCCTCACCGTTGGCTCCGAATTCGACGCCGTTGGTCAGGCGGTCGACGTCGTAGCCCTCAGCCTGCAGGCCGATGCCAGTCATCGAGCCCGAGATGAAGCCGGACATGAGATCGACGAGGGGCACGGCGGGAGTGGCTGGGGCCTGGGCGACGAGCACTCCGCAAGTCTCTGCATCGCGGATCTCGAAACGCGTCACGTCAACCGTTCCTGAAACCGACGCAATCCCGTAGCCGAAAGGCTCGGTGCAAGAAGTATCCACGCACGCCGCTTCCACACCGGAGACGGTGACGTCGCTCAGGTCGAGGCCCCCCCCCTCGATCGCGAGGAAACCGTACGCTCTGAGGCCCTCCGTCCGGAGGCGAGCGCCTTCGAGTCGAGCGCCATCTTCCACATGAAAGCCAGCACCACCGAGGTCGCCGAGGGGTCGTGGTTCGGAGTTCTCGACGACGACGTCCGACATAGTCGCTTGGGTTCCCGCCCCGAAAAGGGCGATCCCCTGAGTATTCTCCCCGGTGACGAGAATACGGCTGGCTGCAAGCTGCGCCCGGTCTCGCACAATTACACCACGCGCAAACCCCGTGCCGTTACCCATCGAGGCGACGTCCGCAAGCGTCGCCTCGGTGCCGTCACCCTTGACGAAAACCCCGATGTGGTGCCCGTCCGCAACGAGCAAGCGCGTGCCTGACATGTGGGCACCTCCACGGACATCCAGACCAATTACGGTCGGCTCCATCGCGGAAGACGGCGCGGTTTCCCGGATGACCGTATCCTCGAGGGTCAGCTCGCTGCCTACGTCCCCGACGAAGGCAGCCGTCTCGTGGTTCGCCCTGAGAACGAGGCGGGTTGCCTCGACACTTGCACCGCCCTCAATATTGAGTCCGGTGCCGAACGTGCCGTCACTTTCGCGCGGACGGGTCTCTTGGATCACGACGTCGGTCAAGGCGACGGACGTGCCCTCGCCGAAGCAAAGTAACCCTAATCCCAAATTGCCCGAGAACAGGACGCGTGATGCCACGAGGCGAGCCCCTTCTCTCACCTCTGCACCGGTGCCTTCCCCGTTGAAGGCGGTTGCCGGCTGCGTATCCCGAATTACGGTATCGGACAACGTCACCTGGGTACCGCGACCGGAGGCATAGATTGAGTTGCCGTGACTACCCTCGATCACGAAGCGTGTCGCTTCGATCTGAGGACCTGGTGCCCCTCCCACGCTCAGGGCCACCCCAAATTCCCCAGGCACGAGGGCTCGAGTGCCCCGAATGACGACGTCCGAGATCGAGACTTCGCCGCCATCCAAGACGCCGACACCCCGGCCGAGAGCGCGTTCCACGATCACGCCATCGAGGGCGAGCCGGCGACCGCCTTCCACGAGAGCACCAACCTGCGGGGGATCGGAGATGGTCAGGTTCTCGACCGACGCTGCATCGCCCAGGTTGGTCACGGTAACCACCTGCGGAATCGGAAGACTCGTGCCGCTCAGAATAGTCTCCGCAGCACATGCACCAATCACACGCACGCCCGCGCGCAGCGGCAGCGTCCCCTCGTAGGTGCCGCGCGAGATGGCGACGGTCGTTCCCGCCGACAGAGTGCTCCAACTCACCTCCGTGAGCTCCGCATAGGGAGTCGCGATGGTGCCGTCTCCGCCCGCGGCGGCGCCGGCCTTGACGTAGAGGACCGTCCCGCTAGACGGCACCCGCTCGGCGTAGTCACCGGTGGGACATGCATCACCCACGGGGCGACAACCTGGCTCCCCCGGAAAATGGGCCTCTCCGGCAGCGCACGTCGCGGGGCCACCCTCGGGATAGGGGTCACACTCGGTCACGTGGCCACCGGTCACCTCACGCCACCCCTCCGGACACGGCGTCAGCGTCACGGGCGGCACGCCATCGGCGAGCCAGGGAATGTCCGGCGGGGCTGGGGTCGTCCCGCCATCGGGGCCCGCATCGCCGCCGCCGTCGGTAGCGCCGTCGGGGACACCCCCATCGGAGGGAGCGCCGTCGTCGCCGCAAGCCGAAAGCGCGAACAGGCAAATGAAGATGAGATAAGCGAGTCGAGTCACGATGAAGCTCCAACGGCGCGTCCACATGCGCGCTATGGGGTGATGGTCTCCCATCGGCGTGGGTCCGTCGACTTCAGGCGCGCTCGACCGCCCGCGCCGATTCAGTCGAGGTCGACCGGGCCTGTGATGGGAGGCAGCGTCAACTCGCGGGTGGTCTGCTCGTGGACCGGTCGGTCAGTGTCGATGTAGGTCGCGATGGCCTCGGCGATGGCCTTGGCGATGCGACGGGCGGTGTGGCGCTGGGCTTCGTTCGGGCGCTCCGGGAACCCCGTCTCGGGGTCGAAGGTGCAGAGCAGGTCTTTGCGGATTTCGATACCCAACGAGCTTGGCCGCTCCGGAGACCTCCGGAAGTCTGTCACCACGCTGCTCTCGTTCAGGAAGCGCTGCACGCGGCGGTAGGCCTCGAGGGAGTCCTGATACTCGGCGCGGCGGCCGCCCCCGACGAGACGAAAGCGGTGCACGAAGCTGCGCAGGGCGTCGGCGTCGCCGAGGCGGAGGTTCGTATCGAGGAGCATGGTCCACACCGCCTCGTAGGCCGGCACGCCCTTGGTGCCGGGGTGCTCCTCTTCGAAGCGGCCGCGGAGAAAATGAAAGAAGTGCCAGACCTGGGCGCGCATCTCGATGCTGCCGTCGGGCACCGGGTAGGGGTGGTTGTGGGTGACCCGGAAGCCCGAGCGCTCGAGGTTCAGACTGACCCGGTCGCGGAGCACCCGGCTGCACGTCGACTCGGCGAGGTGGTCCGGGTACATCGGGTCGAAGACACCATAGGTGAGCCGGGACTCGCGCTGGTAGCTCAGCGGCAGGCTGATGAGGCTCAGGTCGGCGCGCTTGGTCTTGCTGGCGTGCTTCTCGTCGTAGGTGTGAATCGAGATGCCGATGAGGCTCTCGGCGAGGACCCCTTCCATGACCCCGGAGATCGTGTCGTAGTAGGTTTCGAGGATCTCGGTCTTGGCATCGTGATTCAACGCGTTGGCGTAGAGACGTCCGATCGCGAGGGCCTCGAGGGGGTCGTCGTTGCCGGGAGGCGTGCTCCCGGGAAAGCGGTTGAAGTCGAGAAGCACCCGGGCGATGCGACACCGGGCGTAGCGGCGAACGCCGAGGGCCGACGAGAGATGCTCGGCGACGGAATTGGCACCCCAGTCCCGGGCGGCGACGTAGTGGCGCAGGAGCGTCGACGGATCGATCCGCGGTTTGCCGTTGGCGTCGTAGCGGTAGCGATTTGGAATCGCGCCGCCGTCATGGGGCGTGTAGATAGCCACGCGGTCCACCAAAGAGGCGGGCAACCGATGGTCGCCCGTGGGCTGCACCTCCACCAGCTCGAGGGGCGGGTCGCAGCTTTGGTCGAAATCGAACGGGCCTTGGAACATCGGGCCGCCGAGGGTGCCAGGATCGACCATCCCCTTACTAGGACAATCGTCGGACGATAGTGGGCAACCGTCCGGGAGGGCGCCCCTGAGGCGCCCACGGAGCCAAAACGAGGCGGGCTGTAACTCGTCGCCGCCCCGCCCTATACTCCGTGTCATGAAGCGCCGTCCCACCTCCCTCGTAGGCCTCACCACTCGTATCTTCGGCCTCAAGTGGAACGCCGCCACCCGAGGAACGAAGCTCGCCGTCATCGCGGCCCTCGTCGTCGGGGGGCTCTTCCTCGCGACCTCCGCGCGCTGCGTATTGAACAGTGCGTGCGGGGCGTCGAGTTCGTGCCCCTACTCGTCCGGCACCGCGGCCGACGAGCCCCCCTGTCATCGGTAGAGCGCCGCGCGGCATACGAAAGTCGTGACCACGGGCTACCCTGTCGCCGATGCCCTCCTCGTTCGTCGTAGTCTTCTTGATTGGCGCTGTCATCTTCACGGCGGTGTCCGCCCTGCGGTGGTGGTTCGGCGCCGACCAGTCGGCGAGGCGCCGACTGAAGTCGGTCACCTCCGTATCGATCGCCGAGGCACCGGAGGGCGCCCTCGTCAAGATCACCGGCAAGTTGCTGCTCGTCGGCGACGAGGCCCTCGAAGGCCCACTCTCCGGACGACGCTGCGCAGCCTACCGTGCGGAAGTCGATGAGCGGAGAAGCAGTGGCAAGAGCTCGCGTTGGGTCAACATCATCCGCGACGATGATGTGATCGATTTCGCAATCGAGGATGAAACCGGACACGCGCTCATCAAGGCCATTGGGGCCAACCTAGTCATCGACCGCGACGACCACCAAACCTCTGGCACCTTTGACGACGCCAGCGAGCGGGCCGAGACGTTCTTGATGCACCACGGGAAGTCCAGCGAAGGCTTCCTGGGCATGAACAAGGGCATGCGCTATCAGGAAGGCGTCCTCGAACCCGGCGAAGAGGTCACGGTCCTCGGGAAAGCGCGGTGGGAGATGGACCCAGACAAGTCGCGCAGCGCGGGCTACCGAGACCGGGCAAAGCGCCTGGTGATCGACATGGCCGACGACGGAACCCTGATCATCAGCGACGACCTCACGACGCTGGATTGAGCCGGCGGCTTCTTTGCCGTCGATGATTGGAACGCGGCCGGCCTCCATGCCCCGAAGCCCTGCGACCCGAGTTACACTCCGGCGCATGTGGACAGTCGACAGCGAAGACGCCGACGGAGTTCTGGGCCGGTACGGCTCGGTGTGCATCGCGGTCCTCCGGGCGCCGATCGACTCGCGGCTCCTCGACCGCCTCGAAGAGACCCTGGCCGCGGCGGCCAAGACGCATCCGGACGGAGTCTATGCGCTCGTGATCCGCGCAGGCGCAGCCCCCGGTTCGATGCCCGCTCCGGTTCGCGAAAAAACGCGCGCCGTCCTCGGAGGGCACGAAGGCCGTCTCAAAGGTTTCGCCTACGTACTCAGCGGCAAGGGACTCAAGGCCCGAGTGATCCGCACCGCCATGAACGCCGTGATTCTGGGAGCGTCATTTCCGGGCAAGATCTTTGCCGAGCCCGAAGACGCCCTCCGATGGCTCACGAGGCTGCCGACGCAGTCGTCCGAGGCCCGTGACTTGGAGCGCGAGCTCGTCTCTACGGTAAACGCGTTGCTCTAGACGAGAGAGACGAGTGCCTCAGTCTTCGAGGTCGGGCAACCGCGCCTCGATAGCATCGACACGGCCCGTGAGCTTGATGACGTCTCGCTCCATGTGACGGTCGCGCCGCGTGCCAGCCTTCAGCCACCGGACGACGAAGCTCTGCTGCTCGGCAAGGCCGAGGATGGCGGACTCGACGTGGTCGAGGCGCGAGCCGAGGTCGATCGAGACCTGGTCGAGGCGCGAGTTCGTCTGGTCGATCCGCGAGCCGAGTTCCACCCGCGTATCGCGAATCTCATCACGGATCTCGCGAAGAATGGTCAGGGTCAAGGCGTCGTCAGTCAAAGGCACCTCCATGATTCTAGCGCTCGGATGGACGAGCGCCAACGGTCCCTTATCGAGGTGCTGCGGCGGGAGTTGCGTCCGCCGAGGAGAAACTGGGCCGAACGCCGCGCGGATCACTTCACGTGAGTCAGCAACCAGTCGGCGATGAGGCCACCGTAGGCCCGCGCGTCGAGGACGGGGATGTGGCCGCCGGCGGTGATCGACCAGAGCTCCGCGTCGAGGCCCGGTTCGCAGCCGGTCTGCCAACGCTGGCGGGTCGTCTCGGCGCCGGGGATGGCCGTGTCGACGTCGATGGCGTCGAGGTCGGTGATGGTGGCCGGGTCACACCCCGCCCGCCCGGCCCAGCGGGCCACGACGTCGGTGGCCGAGGGGTAGGCGAAGTTGCCTCCGTAGAGGACGGTCGCGTCGGCGGTGCCGTGGATCTGCAATACGCTCACCCCCTCGGTGGGTTCGCATTGGTAGTCCTCTTTGTAGTCCGAGCCGGCGAGGCTCGCGATGGCGGTGATGCGGGAGCTGAGCTCGCAGGCCATCCGATACGACATGTAGCCGCCGTTGCTGTGGCCGGTGAAGTAGACCCGGGCCGTGTCGACGGGCAGCACCGCCTCGGCTTCGTCGAGGAGGGAGGTCAGGTAGGCGACGTCGTCGACGCCGCTACCGTTGAAGTCGCAGCAGAAGTTGGTCGCGTTCCAGAACTGGTTCCCCCTCGCGTCGACGGTGCCCTCGGGGAGGACGAGGTAGAAGCCGCGGGAGTGGGCAGCCGAGGTCGACCCGAGGAGGGCGTCCTGGAGCGTCGAGTTCGCGGTGTAGCCGTGCAGCAGGAAGACCAACGGGAGAGGCGTCACGCCGTCATGGGCCGCTGGCGCGACGAGGCGCGCGCGGCGGTCTTCGGGGCCGAGGAAAAACGGCGCGGGGGCGACGCTGGCGTCGTCCGCAGCGTCGTCCGCAGCCCCGGTGTCGCTGGGGGCACTTCCGTCCGTCGAAGCATCGCCGGGGGTCGAAGCGTCGGTGGGTGAATCGTCGGCACCGCATGCCGCGAGGAGCACGCAGAGGGTAGCGAGGGACCGTAAGGCCGGGGGAGACATCACCCCGCTTTCGTAACGACCGCAGCGCGCCGGCGCAAGCCGCCGGGCCTGCCTGGGCGTGACAACGCCGAAGGGTCCCGGTATCAACGGCGACCATGGGTGTAAACGTCGGGCAAATATTGAGGCAGACGGCGCTCCGGCGTCCGAACGAGGTGGCCATCGTCGAACTCGGCCGTACCCGGTCCGAGGTGAGCTACGGCGACCTCGACGCCGGAGCCCTCCGGGTCGCCGCCGCGCTGCTCAGCGGAGGCCTGGCCCCCGGGGCCCGGGTCGCTCTCTTCGCCGGAAACGGGCGAGCCTTCGTCGAATCGTTTTTCGGCATCGTCTACGCCGGCATGACCGTCGTTCCCCTGCCGACGGTGCTCCCGGCCCCCGAGGTCTCTCGGCGCCTCGCCCACGCTCGGTGTGAGGCGCTGCTCCACGACGACCCGCGCTACGAGATCGCAGCCCAGGCCATCGAGGAGCTGGGCAGGGAGATCCCTCAGTTCGAGCTCGAAGGCCTCGGCCTCGGTACGCTGCCCGCGGAGCGCCCGGTCGATACGACCCCCGGCGACGCCGCGATGATCCTCTATACGTCCGGGACCGTCGCTGGGGCCAAGGGCGCGGTGATCACCCACGCCTCCCTCGCGCTGCACACAGCAGCCCTCGTACACCACACCCTTCGCCTCACCGACGAAAACCGGGTCCTCGGCGTGCTGCCCCTCACCCACAGCTTCGGCCTGCGCATGGCCATCCTAGCGCCCTTCTACGCCGGCGCTCGGGCCGTGCTCATGCCGCA
>QMMC01000181.1 GCA_003647065.1 Deltaproteobacteria bacterium
CCCCCATCTCGACCGCCCCTGACCCCGAGACCGAGGCCTCAGCGCCCGGGGACCCGCAGCGCCAGCAGCGGAACCGGAACAAGAAGAAGCGCAACAAGGGCAACAAGGGCAAGAAGAAGCGGAAGGGGCGCTGAGGCGTTTCCCTGCCAGAGCTCCCTCGGGTCGAAACGCTATTCGAAGTCACGCGAGGCGTGCGGTTGCTCCCGCCCGGCCCAGCACCGCGAAGTCCTGAGCAACCTGCCAGGCCGTCGCAAATGAACATCCGGCGCGGCGCGCCGCCTCGGCGACACTGACCCCGGGTTCGCGTTCGAGGACGGTCCAGACATCAGCTCGCCAGGACGGGCCCATCAGGACGCGGTTGCGGTAGCCGAGGTGCCGCTGGACCAGCGCCTCGGGACTGAACACGTCGGCCTCGCGGTCGCGGAGCGCACCAGCCGGGACACGGAGCGCCGAATCAGTGAAGCATTCGTCCTCGCCGTGGCGCGCGATCTGGAAGTCGGTGCCCACGGGCAGGAGGTCGAGCACGGGTCCGCCGTAGAGCTTGGCAATCCGTGCGAAACGACGGTCCTTGCCGAGCCACTTCGCGATGGCAGACCAGTAGCAATGAACCCGCTCCGACGTGTGCTCGGAGACGCACCGAACGAGCCGGTCGACGTTGACGTGGCGGTGATGCACTCGCATCCACGTAGTCAGCACGGCGAGCACGCGCAGGTCCTGCTCGTCCATGCCGAGCGCCGAAGAATAGACGAGGGTCTTTTCAATCTTTGCCTCGGTGTTCGGCTCAGCCGCGAAGTTCATCCCAATGCCGACCATGTCGCGGGTCAGCTCGGCACCACCTGGCCGCTCGGCAAGGGCTGTCGCTCGGCTAAACGCCATGGCCGAGCTTCCCGCGCAGATCGTCGAGGGTGGCGCGAACGTGGTCTGGCCACATTGGGTTTGCGTCCTGTTCGGACAGCCAGGGCTCGGCCTCCTCGAGATCGTCGGCCGTCGGTGCGAGCGCAATGCAATCGTTCAGGTCCGTGCCCCGATCGCAGAGAGCGAATAACTTGGTCTTCAGCAGGTCGGGGCGGCCGAGCGTGGTCAACGTCAGGGCAGTTCCCGCGAAAGCCACCCGCACACGAAACCGCCAACCCTCAGGGAGAATATCTGCGAGCTGCATCGGCCCGTTGTTGAGCCAGTCTTCCGCGAGCTCGACACCTTCACCGCGCATGTGGGATGCGAAGTGTCGCGCAGCTTCGGCGATCTCGTGGCTCAGTTCGGGATGGAGGATGTCGAAGTCCCGCGTCTGTCGGTCGATGAAACCGAGGAGCGCGAGTGCCGAACCGCCCACGACGATCGCCTCGAGCCGGAGCGAGCGCTCCTCCAGCCAGGCGTCGAAGGCCTCGATGGTGGGCCGTGGCAGCATAGTGGCATCTCCCCGTTGTATCGGAACAACCGATACCTCAAGCTAGCGACTCCATGTCGATGGGTCAACCTCTCATCCATCGAGGGCGGCGCGAGGCTCGACCCCCTTGTCGACCAGCGCCTCACCACGGGCCCGGCCGCGAGGGTCACGGCTCGTCCTCGCGGGCCAGCCAGCGCTGAAGTTTCCTGGCGAGGTCCTCCTCGGAGATCCCCGGTTCGCGCCCTACGAAGTTGAGGCGCTGAAGCGCGCCCCCCTCTTCGTACATGTCGAGGGCTTCGAGCAGACGCTCGCGGGGCCTGCGGGGCACGTCGGGCAGGCGGTCGAGGGCGTCCGGGAAGCTCACGGCGGCCATCTTAGTGCGCGGAGCAAAGTTATCTTGACCGCCCACCGCGACGCCGGCAAACACGGAGAACGATGGCGCAGGCGACACCGTTCGAATCGACGCTGACCGAAGCCGAACGAGATGTTCTCGCCGTCCTCGTCCTCGCGAACCGGAGCCTCAGCCGGTCGGTGTGGATGCGCCTCCTCGACCGCGCGGGCGTATCGACGCGGCCGCGCAAGGGGACGATGCAGCCAGCGGATATGAAGGCCGCATGCGCCCGCCTCGAAGACGCGGGGGTGGTGCTGCACACGGACGGGGGCGCCGGCGACGGCTACTATAATGTCCATCCCGCCGTACTCTTCGACGCCCTCACCGACGCGGCGAGACGCGGGCGGCTCGAGGAGCTCGCGGAGACGGACCTCGAAACGACGGGCGGATACCGAGGCCGGTATCGGACCGAAGTCCGGAGCTACGGCTACCTCGATCAAATGCTCCGGGGGTACGGCACCAAACTGCGGGTCGCCCTCGTGCTCGGCAAGGCGGAGCGCGGGGCGGAGGCCGCTCTCGAAGCGGAGGTCCTCCTCGATTACGGCAAGGCGGGCCGCGAAGAGCTCGCCTATTGGCTCCTCGCCACCGTGGGCGTGCGCCCCGCCGACGCCTGGGTTCAAGCCCTCGGCCACCTCGGCGAACTCTACCTCGACGCCCTCTACCGCGCGGCGACGGATCAACTGGTCGCCGTCGAGCCGCGGATCACCCGCCTCGGCCGAGAGTACCCCGCCACCCACGGCGCCCTCGCTCGGTACCTGGCGCTCCGCGGCGAGAGCACCGACCACGTCACGACCCCCAAAACGAAGCACCCCGTCGCGGTCATCGCCGACTTCTGTCGAGGGGACTACCCCGCCGTCCTCGCCGCCGGGGCCGCCTCGGTCGCGGCGATGCCCAAGAACCGAAAACACAAACAGCTCCGGGGGATCGAGGGGGTCTTCCACGCCCTCACCCAGGCGGCGGCCGGCCATGACCAGCCCGCGGAGTGGACGAAGCTCGGTCGGGCCACAGCTAACGCGAAGGCGGCCAAGGCCGGCCACCCCCTCGCATACGGCGCACTCTCGGCGCTCCATCGCTCGGCCACCGAGGGCAACGACCCGAGCGAGACCCATCTCCGGATGTCTACGGGCTACTACGACGGCTCTCTCTCCGATGCTCCGTGGCCCGATGCCCTCGCCGTCGCCTTGGTGCACGTCTGGACCGACAACGACGGGGCCTGGCTCCTGCCGACCTTGAGCGAGTGGGCCCGACGCGCCGAGGCCTACGCCTTCGAGGGGCTCCACCGGGAGTTCGCCGCGGTGTGCGCGGCCCTCGATGGGTCGGAGCCGGTCTCGGCAGACACCCTCGCTGTGAGCTATCAGCCCACGGAGCCGTGGGAGCTCGCCCTCGGCGCCCTCGAGGCCATCGCCTCGGAGCCGGCCGCTGCCGACGCCGCGGGCCCCGCCGCCAACACGGACAAACACATCGTCTGGCAGGTCGCGTTTGGCCGCCTCGATATCGAGATCAAGGCGCGCATCGCCGGCGGCCGAGCGAAGAAGGGCAAGGACGTCAGCCTGACGCGCCTCCTCGAAGGGAAGGTCCCTTGCGTCTCGGAGCACGATCGCCGCGTCCTCGCCGCCGCCGACTACGTCGAGACGTACCGGAGTCGGCGGACCAAGCAGCCGGTGCTCCGCTGGCGAGCCCTCCCCGAACTCATCGGCCACCCCCACGTCATTCGCCCGGCGGGCACCCCGGTCGAGCTGACCCGCGGCGAGCCGAGGCTCAGCGTCGAGACCAAGTCCGGCGTGCTTCATGTCACCCTTCAACCGCGGGAGCTCGCCACTCAGCCCGTCGCGATCGAAGAGCACGACACGCGCCGCGTGTCGGTATACGAGCGAGATTCGCGAATCGAGAGGATCGCCGAAGCCCTCGGCTCCACGGGTGAGCTGCAGGTGCCTGCCGCGGCACGGGAGCGTGTCGGCAAGGTCCTCGCCGGCCTCGCTGGCTCGCTCGCCGTGTCCGCGTCGGCGGACATCGAGATCGCCGGGGAGGAGCGCCCACCGGACTCGCGGACCGTCGCCGTGCTGCACTGGGATGGCTCCTCGCTCACGGTGCGCGTGCGAACGGCGCCGCTGGGCCTCGGAGGTCCCCTCGTCCCGGTCGGGGGCGGCGGCCACACCGTGACCGCCACCCTCGACGGCAAGCCGGTGCACACGTCCCGGGACTTCGAGGCCGAGAGGAGCTCCCTCGAGGCGGTCTACGGCGCGTGCCCTCTCCTCGCCTCGTTGACCCAGCATACGAGCGAGGGAGAAACCGAAGAACTCACGGAGGCCCTCGAGGTCCTGGTCGAGCTCGACGCCCTCGGGGCCGACGTGGTCCTGGCGTGGCCCAGAGGTAAACCCCTCACGGCCCCGACGCGCCGGGGAGTCTCGGACCTCCGGGTACGCGTGCGGGAAGCGGGGGAGTGGCTCACGACCGACGGGGGCCTCGTCGTCGACGACGACCTCGTGGTGAGCTTCCAGGAGCTTTTACAGAACCGCCGTGGCCGTTTCGTCCCCTTGGGCGACCGGCGCTTCGTCGCCCTGACCGACGCCCTCGTGCGCCGCCTCGACGGCCTCGACGCCGTCACCAAGGCCCAGAAGAAGGGCCTGGTCTCGAACGTGGTGACGCTCTCGCTCCTCGAAGAGCTCCTCGACGGGGCAGGCGAGGTGAAGCTCGACGCCAAGGCCTCGAGGCGACGAGTAAAGCTCGACCGCGCCGCATCCATGGCTCCGCGTAAACCGCGGGCGTTTGCAGGAGAGCTCCGCGACTATCAACGCGACGGATTCGATTGGATGTCCCGCCTCGCCGCCGCGGGCCTCGGCGCTTGCCTGGCCGACGACATGGGCCTCGGGAAGACCATTCAAGCGCTGGCCCTCCTCGTCTCGCGCGCCAAGCACGGCCCCGCCCTGGTCGTCGCGCCGACCTCGGTCGCCGCCAACTGGGTCGACGAAGCCCGGCGCTTCGCCCCCACCCTCACCTGCCGAGCGCTCTCGGAGGGAGACCGCGAAGCGACCCTCGGCGCCCTGGGCCCGAAGCACGTGCTCATCTGCAGCTACGGCTTGCTCGCCTCGGAGACCGAGCGCCTGTCGAAGATCCCCTTCGACACCGTCGTCTTCGACGAGGCGCACCTGTTGAAGAACAGCGCCACCAAGCGGGCGAAGGCCGCCCGAGCGCTCCGCGCCGAGTTTCGGCTTTCGCTCACGGGCACGCCCCTCGAGAACCACATCGGCGAGCTCCACAGCCTCATGGAGGCCACGGTCCCGGGCCTCCTCGGAAGCCGAAAGCGATTTCAGACCCGCTTCGAGATCCCGATGCGCGACGGAGATCGGGACGCGTCGCGGCAGCTCCGGGCGATCCTTCGCCCCTTCCTCTTGCGGCGCACCAAGGCCCAGGTCCTCGACGAGCTCCCCCCGCGGACCGAGATCACCGTGCGCATCGAGACCACCGACGAGGCGATGGCGTTCTACGAAGCGCTGCGAAAGAACGCGATCGCACAACTCGAGGGGGTCGACGAAGGACGCGGTCGCCTCCAGATCCTCGCCGAGATCACCCGCCTGCGTCAGGCGTCGATCGACCCCCGGGTCCTCGACCCCGACGCACCCCCTGGCGCCAAGATCGACGCGGTCATCGCGCGCATCGTGGCGCTCCGCGACGAAGGCCACCGAGTCCTCGTCTTCAGTCAGTTCCTCGCGAGCATCGCCCTCGTCCTCGAAGCCCTCGACGAGGCGGGCATCAGCCACCTCACCCTCGACGGGTCGACTCCCGCCAAGGAGCGCGCCCGGCGAATCGAGGCGTTTCAGGACGGCGAAGCCGACGTCTTCGTCATGAGCCTCAAGACCGGCGGCGTGGGGATCAACCTGACCGGCGCCGACTACGTGATGCACCTCGACCCGTGGTGGAACCCCGCGGTCGAAGACCAGGCCACGAGCCGGGCCCACCGCATCGGCCAGGACCGTCCCGTCACCGTCTACCGCTTCGTCACCGCCGGCACCATCGAAGAGAAGATCCTCGCGCTGCACCATCAAAAGCGCGACCTCGCCGAACAGCTCCTCGAGAACATGGACCAGGCGAAGAAGCTCGACCTCGATGAGCTGCGCGCGCTGCTCTAGGCGGGCTGACTCGAACTCTCAGCCCAGACGCTGACCTCTCGGGCGAAGGCCTCGAGGTCCGCCAGACCGACCGTGGCGGCTCGATGGCGAAGTTCGACGTCGATCGCCGCATAGCCGTGGGCGACTATGTTTCTGAGTCCGACCGCCTGCCCGAGGCTTTCGGATGTAGTTTCGCCGATTACGCCGTGTTCCCTCAGGCGCGCGAAACCTTCGGCCAGGGTCGTCGCGGCGGCCCACCCCTCATCCGCGATCACGTGGCTTGCGATGTCCGAACAGCTCTGCACGCTGAGCATGAGATTGAACGCGACGATGTCCAATGCGTCTCGATCACCCCGGAGGTCTTCCGCGGTGTCAGGCACGCGGCTTCTCACGCGGTCGATGCGCGACAGCAACTCCGTCAGCTTCAGAGCCAAAAGGTCTCTATTGACCATGAGTCAGACCGCGCCTCGCGACCGAGGCAATCCAGGCATCGCGCATGCGATCGTACCAGGGCCCATCTGTTTCGAGGAGGGCTAGGGTTCGAGAACGCCAGAGGGCACCGGCCCCTGCGGTCCCCTCATGGACGACGAGGCTGTCGCGGATCAACTCTCGCAAGAGAGGGATTGACGCCTCGCTCAAACGGACGACGTCGACCTCAGCGCCGACCGCCGCACTGACTTTCGCGCCGATGGCGCCGAGCATCGCTCGAGGGGCATCGACCGCGAGGTCCACGTCGGAGCCTTCCCGAGCGCGGCCCTTGGCGCGTGAGCCAAAGAGCAAAGCCAGCCGGACGTCTTCGAAGCCGTGGAGGGTCTCCCTCAAGCACCGCTCGAGTTCCGGCAGGTCCATCACTTCGATAGAGTACCACAGGACTCTTCCGGTACGTCGGCACACACCGAGTCGGCCGACGGGTCATCCGGCGTAGGCGAGAGCCGGGGTTGGCGCGCGCGCCGACCTGTCACGGCGAGTGCGCACAGTGGCGCCTTCTTCGTGAGTTTTTGCACGGGCGATGCCGCGACGTCGCAGAGCATCGCTCCGCCCCACTCCGCGGCCTTTGTCTACTCCGTGCTTCCGATGATCGCCGGGACGGGGAGCCGGGTGGCGTCGACGTTCGTTTCGTTGTCGACGTACTGCACGTCGTTCTGCAGGCGGACGAGGTCGAAACCCGGAGAATCGACGCACGCGCCGATGACGCAAGACGAGACGACCCCCCGAGTCAGATCCAGACCCGACGCGTCGACCTGAACGCCGCAGGTCGCTGCGCCCTCGATCTGGAAGTCGCTGACCGCTGCCACAGAGTCGACGTAGACGCCGAGCCCCATGCCAAAGCCCGCCTGACATGGACCGTCCCGGGTGCAGACCACCCGCGCCACGTCGCGAATGACCACGTCGGACGCATCGAGGGTCGCGTCTCCGGCCACCACCACCCCGACCTCGAAGCACCGCTCGACCGTGAGACCGCGCCCGGTCGCCGTCGAAGCCACCTGGATGGTCACACCGCGCCCGGCGGCACCGTCCCATTCGGAGGGCGCCGTATCGAGAACGCGCAGGTCCTCGAACTCGAGAGACGACCCGTTGGACACGAGGATGCCGAGCTCTCGACTGTGCGAGATCTCGACCCGTGTCATCGACACCGCCGCCCCTCGCAAGACCTCGGCGCCCCGCCCTCTGCCGCCACTGCTTCGTTCTGACGCGACGTCACGAATGACGGTGTCCTCGAGCGTCAGCGACGCGCCGAGTTCGTTGACGTAGACCGCGGCGTCGAAGCTGTCTTCGAGGAGCGCTCTACGAATCTCCGCGTGGGCTCCGTACTCCACGACGAGGGCGCGACCGAAGCGATCATCGGATTCGCGGGGGAGCGTATTGGTGATGGTTAGGTCTTCGGCGACCAAGAGGGTGCCGTCTTGTATGGCGATTACCGCAGCCTCCCTGGAGCTCTCGAAGCGCGCTCGGGTGAGCTGTACCTGGGCGGCGCCTTGCATCATCAGGGCGCGCCCGTGGGTCAGGTCGCTCGGTCGGGCTAGGGTCTCGACGACGGTCAGATCTTCGGCGTGAAGGGAGCCGCCCCCGACGGATATGCCGCTCTCGATGGCCTGTGATACGAGCAGCCGACGGACAGTCGCGGAAGCACCGGAGCCCACGTCGAGCCCGCGCCCCACCGGCGCGCTCCCGGCCCGAGTCGCCAAGACAGCGGTGTCCTCGAGGGTGAGCTCACTGCCCTCGCCCTGAGAACGGACTGCAATTTCCTCGCTCCTTTCGATGAGGCCCTTCGTCGCGAGGACCGCTCCACCATCGCGGGCCATCAGCCCCCGACCGCTCGTATCGCGAACGACGACGTGGGTGAGCTCGACTCGCGCCTCGAGTTCGCCGAGGACGGCGACGGATCCGTTGCCATGCAGGTACACGCGGACTCCCGTAATACGTGCGCCTCGGGCGGCAATGATCCCCCGCCCTCCCGAGGCGGAGATCACGACGTCGGAGAGGTCGACCACGGCGTCGAAACGGGCCGCGACCCCATCGGCGTGATTGCCTTGGATCACTACCCGACTGGCAGCCACGGTCCCTCGACGGTCCGCGTCGATGCCCGACCCCGAAAATGGATCGGTGGCCGAGGGCCGAGTACCGCGGACGACGCAGTTCTCCATGACCAACTGGCCCCCGTCGGTGATGCGCACTCCCGCCGCGGAATTGTCGTCGAAGATGACCCCCTCCGCGCGGACCGAGCCGCCGTCCACGAGGAGGCCTGCACGCGCGGCCCCCTCGATGCGCAGGTCTCGAAGCACCACCTCCGCCGATGTCACGGTGATCACCCCAGCCAGCCCCACCGCAGATGCGCTGGTGATCACCGTCTCGGCGGCGCAGGCCCCTCGTAGTTCGACCCCGCCGCGGAGGGTGATCTCTTCCGTATAGGATCCTTTGCCAACGACGATGACGGCGCCGCTCCGGGCGATCACGGCGGCCTCGCGCACAGTGCCGAAGGGAGCGCCTATCGTACCGTCGCCGCCGGTGGCGCCCTCGGCGACGTAGATCGCGACGGCAGTGGTCGGGACGTCCGGGAACTGACCGCCCGGGCACGCCGCACCGATCACCTCGCAACCCTCCCCCCCGGGGAAGTGAGCCTCGTAAGGACCGCATTCGCTCGGATCTTCTCCCGCATAGGGCTCGCAGACGACGGCGGCCCCTTCGAGCGGACGTTCCCGCCATCCGACGGGGCACGGGGTGGCGTCGACCGGCGCCGGCTGGGCGGGCGGCGCCGGTACGAAGCTCGCATCTCCGCCGCCGGCGTCCACGGCAGCGTCGGTGGGCGTCGACGCATCCGGGGTCACGGCGGCGCCGTCGTCACCGCATCCCGACAAGACCATCAAGAGCCCCACCGACATGACCAACGTGCGCACATGCCATGGTCGCAAAAAGGGGAGTCAGACTCAAACTCCGCGTGGAGACCCGCCTAACCTATGCAACGGAGCTGCCGGTGCCGTCCGTCGAAGGCGCGGGCAGCCTCTGAGCCCGGTCAGTTCGGCGGGCTCGGGGGATACTGCGGCGCCGTGATGACCGCCCCGGTGGGGGACTTCGCCGCTCGAAAGCGCACGTACTCGACCCGGCGTGTGACGGACGAAGAGAGGCTCACCAGGCCCATCTCCGAGGACTCGAAGTAGAAGATATCGCCGCCGTGGGCGCCCGCCCGGATGGCCCCGTGCCACATCCCGTGCTTGCGGATGCGGATGAGGGCGACCTCGGCCCTCACCGAGGGGTCGAGGTACCGCGTCGCTGCGCCCCGGACCACGGCCCGGAGGATGGTGTTCTTTTTGGGTTTGCCCATCCCGAGGAAAGCCGGGCTCTCGGCGAGGTGGTCGTAGAAATACCTTCGCATCTCGCCGAAGTCTTCACCGACTTCGAGCAGGCAACGGAGGGCGCGGATGTGATCATTTGCGGTCATGGGCCCCTTATCGGGACCGGGCGCCGCGAGTTGCGTCCGATGATCCGTCGCCGTCCCCGTCAGGGCTCGCGCGCCTGCCGATAGCGGCCCGTCACCGCGATCATCTCGCCGAAGATCCTCGTAGCGGTCAGTTCGGCGACGAGGCATCTCCCGCCGTCATCGCCGCCCCCCGTCAGGCCACCTCCGCCAACGCCTCCGCCTTCGCCTCCAAGTCCTCCCCCTCCATCCGCAGCTCGGTCAAAATCGCATCATCAATCCCCGTCGACAACGCATGGGCCCGAGCCGCCGCCCGCGATGCACGAGTCAGCGCCGACACATACGAATCGATCCGCCGGTCGAGCACCATGTGCTGCGAAGCCGACGAGTCGATACGAGACCCCGCCGTCGCGAGGAGCGCTCGATACGCGCGTTCCAGGCGACGCTGCGTCCCCCGGGAGAGTCGATAGTCGGCATCGAGATGGCGCCGCCGAAGAACCACCGCGCGCAACAGCCGAAGACGTAGCCCCCCCGCCGTGCGCTCAGCGAGCATCCTCAGCCGGTGGGCGATCCTGTCATCGACCGCCACCAGGAGGGGCCCCGCCGCGAGCAACGCCGCCACGATCACCGACGACCCGCGGATGACCCACCCCGCGTCGGCGTAGGCCCACGCAATCCACGCCGCCCCGCCGCCGGCGAGGAATGATGCCGCGAGGGTCACCACCCCGGCCACCAGGGTCCGGGCCCGGAGGATGCGCGCGCCGTAGGCAAAGGCGATGAGCAGAGCGCCCCCGAAAGCCACCGAGTACGGAGACACCGCAGTGAACGCCACCGCCCCGAGGGCGCCGAGGGCGACCGCCGGCGGCGAGACGGCGCCGGCGAGGACCACCGCGAGCAACACTCCGGCCGTGACCCCGAGAGCCGCGGCGAGCAGCGGGTGGGCGCCCGTGAGGTACGGCGCCGCCGAGAGCACGGCGCCGAGGACGAGGACACGACCGAAGCCCTTCATCAGTACGCGATCCGGCTACGTCGACGCGCGTTGGAGCCGAGTCCGAAGCCGCGACCTGCGGCCGAGCTGGGGCTCAGCGCTTCGAACTGGGCCTCGTCGGCCTCCGCCTCGGCGACGATGCCTTCGAGGCGCGGGGCCGCCGACGGCGCGGCGGCCTGGACCTGGCGCAGACGCGCGACGTTGTTCCGGGCGACCTGCTGGGCCTGGGCTGTGTCGCCGCTCCGCCAGAGGTCGACGGCGGCGCGCTGCTCGGCGTCGATGACGACCGCCCAGCTGTCGGCGTAGACGCTCTCGTTGCGCGTCGCGGCCACCTGCGCCTCGTCGGAGACCACGTGGAGGGCGAGGTTGGCATCAGCGATTTGGTGGAACTCGCGGTCGGCCACGGTGCGGTAGTCGACGGTCGCCGCGAGGCGCCCGAGGACGCCGGGGGCGCCGGCGGCGATTTCGAGCTCGATGACCGCGCGGCGCGAGTCCCCGGCGGGGATGGCGCCGAAGGGAACGCGAACCTGCCCCGTCGTGCCGTTGCCTTCGGCCCCGTGCACCTTCGCCACGCGGACCCCGTCGGGGAGGGTCACGAGGACGGCGACGTTGTCGACGACGGTCGAGCTCGCCTGGTCGAGCTCGCGGCGCAGGAAGGTCTGAAGCTGCGCGCCGTCGGCGAGGAACTCGTAGTTGCCGCGCCCCGCGTCGGCGACCGAGGTCATGAAGCGCTCATCGTAGTCCGTGCCGATGCCGAGAGACGAAGTTGCGAGGCCCCGGTGGGCCCGGCCGCGGATCTCTCGGGTCACCATCTCGACCGTTTTCCCCGACCCGTCGAGGCCGTCGGAGAGCAGCACCATGCGGCGCACCAGATTCCCCGGGGCCCCCTCGAGGGCTTGGGAGCCGGCGAGGAGCGCCTGGGGGATGACCGTGCCGCCGCCGGGCTGGATGGCGGAGATGCGCCGCATCAGCTCACTGCGGACCGCACCAACCCGAGCGAGGGGCTGGATCACGTAGGTCTCGTGGTCGTAGGTGATGAGGGCGACTTGGTCCTCGTCGCGCATGCGTTCGACGAGCTGCCGAACCGCGTTCTTCGCTTGAGCGATCTTGTCACCGTGCATGGAGCCCGAGACGTCGAGGACGACGGCGAGGGCGACCGGCTGACGCTGGGCCGCCCCCGGGGCGTCGGCGGCCGTGAGGCGAAGCTCGGCGAGGAGTCGGCGCGTGCCGTTCGCGAGGACGGCGCCCTGAGAGATGGCAAAATGGCCGTCGAGGAGGGGCCCCGAGAGGGCGAGCTGAGTGGGGCCATTCTGGACCACGGACACGTCTCCGGGATCCGGGTCGGTGACCGGTATACCGCCGAAGCCCGTCCGGGGCGCCGCGTGGCCCGGCGCCCGCATGAGCACGATGCTGCCTACCGCGATGGCGACAACTGAAAGAGCAAGGGCCCAACCACCCTTGCCGAGCTTCTTCTTCAGCGACCTCTTCATATCCCTGGCTCCTCCATCCGACCGCCCCGCGCGTCAGGAGCCCCGTCAGACGCCTGAGTGCGCAGAAGGGTCTCGAGTCGATGCACGAGGTCGGTGGCCCGGGGGATTGCACGAGTAGGGCCAGGTGGAAGATTCCCGAAAAGGGGCGTGATCTCCGCGAGCGTTCGTGGATTTGGACGAAGTCCGCGAGCCGATTCTATTGATCGTGGATTTGGGATCTATCGTACGGGAAACAGATCGCGCTTCGCGGGTGCCCGAGGCACCAAGGCGTTGATGGAATCGTCGACTCTTGGGCTCGATCGAGAGAAAATGTGAAGGCGGGTGCGAGGTCGACTTCCATCGTCGACGAGGACTAGGTATCAGGCCCAATGGCTCGGAAGGGGAACAGCTCACGAAAACGGAGGGCCCGAAAGGCCAAGAGGTCCCCAAAGGTGCCGATCGGCGACATCACCCAACTGCGCGCCCTTGTCCAACGCAACCCACGCGAAGCGGCACGCCTGCTGATCGGCCGCGGCCGTGACCGGTTCGGCGCCACCGAGGAAGAGCTCGGGGCATTGTGCACCGAGGTCGCCGGACGACTTCGCCAGGACCGGCAGTTCGACCTGGCCCGGGCGCTACTGGAAACAGTCGAAGCGGCTCCCCTCGCGGCCCAGGCAGAAGAGGCGCTGGCCGCTTTCGCGGCGGGAGACGACGACCGGGTGCGGACTCTCTCGGACCAGATTCCTGCGCTGAC
>QMMC01000182.1 GCA_003647065.1 Deltaproteobacteria bacterium
GTCGGGTGGTGGTTCAGCAACCGGCGCGTCCGAGGACGACGGTTCGGGTCCAGGGGGCACGCCCGGCGACGACGGTTCGGGTCCAGGGGGCACGCCCGGCGACGACCGTGCGGGTCCAGGGGCCCCGGGGGAGGGTCGTCGTCCAGCAGCCTGCGCGCCCCACGACCACCGTGCGGGTGCAGACCCCCGGCCGCCCGGCCGGTCGAGTGGTGGTTCAACAGCCTGCGCCTCCGACGACGACGGTTCGGGTCCAGGGGAACAGCAACTCCAATCGCCGCCGCAACAACAACAATCGCGGCGGAGGCATGACCACGGTGCGGGTCCAGGGCAGCGCTCCTGGGGTCCGGGTTCAGGGCAGCGGCCGGGCCACCGTTCGGGTCCGTTGAGGACCACGGACGTCCCCCCTCTGGGAGGGGCTATATTGGGGAAATGCAGGCTAATTCCAGAATCGGGGCGCCCGGGCGTTGCTCAAGTCGCCTAGCGACTTTATGAGTTTAGGGGCCGGTTCTTCTTCCGAGCCGTCGAACTCTCCCCGTGCGTAAGCTCTTCCCACCGGCGTTCATCGTTTTTTCGCTGGCCCTCATCGGGTCCCTGGCGGTGCATTTGCCCGTTTACGAGGCGCTCGGGTTCCTCGCGAAGAGCATCGCTGCCGAGCGGGCCGAGGTCGTCGAAGCGGCCCCGGTGGAGATCGAGTTCGAGATCGGTGACCCGGTGGACGACCTGCCTGCGGCGCCCACCGAGGACGAGCAGGCCGAGGCCCTCGCGGCGCCCACCGACGATGAGGTGGGGGACCGAACTCCCGAGCGCCGGCGTCCCAGGCGTCAGCCCGAAGAGGAAGAGCCCCAGCAACGGCGCGCGGCGGCCGAAGAGGAGGAAGAAGAGCCGGTGGTCGTGCCGCCGCCCCAGGTGGCGCAGGCCCAGCCAGTGGCGACGCCGCCCCCCGAGGCCATGAACAAGCAGGCCATCCAGCAGCGCAGCCAGAACCCCAACGAGCCGCCGCCGGATACGAACTACATCGCCGACGAGAACAACACGGTGGAAGAGCAGACCGTCGCTCGGCTGCGCAACTTCGCCCGGGATGACGAGGAGCAGGAAGCGGGCATGCCCTCCGATGAGTCGGAGGTGCAAGAACTCGGAAACGCCGACGAGGTGGAGGTCGCCGACGCCCGGGAGATGGAAGGCAGCGACGTGCGCACGCCGACCGAAATCGAAGCGAACATGGAGCGGCCCCGGGAGGCCTCCGACACGCCGCCTCCGAACGTCGCCGCCCGTGGGGACACGGGCCGCGTCGCCGCGGCGGACGCGGCCCGGGGGGCTTCGGACAACGACCCCCGGGGCGGCGATGAAGGCGGTGCCCGGCAGAGTGGCGGCGGTGAGCGCACGCGCCTGGTCGAGGTGAACGACGGCAGCGGGAGCTTCACCATCGCCGTCCGTGAGCGGCCCGAAGGGGAGGGCGAGGGGGAAGGCGGCGGCCAGGCCGTGGCTGGGGTCGGCCAGGGCGAACGGGGCAGCGGGCGCCGGGCGGGGCGCATCGGTCGCGGCCGCCGCGGCGAGCGCGGCCGGGGGCGCGGCCATGGGCGCACGGGGCCCGACCTCCGGGTGAGCTGGTCGCAGTTCGAGAACGTCTATACCGAGGACCAGCTGCGCGAGGAGCGTGAGACCTACCTCGAAGAGCGGCAGTCACGGCTTCGCGGCAGCAACCGGCAGCGCACCTGGCGCAACTTCCGGGCGGCGATCGAGAACTTCGTGCCCAACGTCCGCCCTGGTAACCAGACGGCCCTGAACGCCGCCGCCTCGCCCTTTGCGAGCTACATCGCGGCCGTCCATCGACGCATCCATCGCGAGTACGCCCATCGTTTCCTCGGCGGGTTACCGGCCGGGGGCACCTCGCCGTTTTCCGACATCACCCTCCACACCAAGCTCGAGATCATCCTGAACCGAGATGGCTCGGTGCACCGCATCGGGGTCGCCAAGCCGAGCGGCTTCCTCGCGTTCGACTACGGCGCCTACAACGCGGTGATGCGCGGCCAACCGTACCCCGAAGCGCCGTCGTCGATCCTGAGCGGGGACGGGAAGGTCTACGTGCACTGGGGCTTCTATCGAAACAGCCGGCAGTGCGGCACCTTCAACGCCGAGCCCTACATCCTGCGCAACCCGCCCAGCACCCCCCAGCCGGGGGGCGGCGGCCTCCGAGACATGGGCCAGGGCGGGGTCATCCCAGCCGACGCCGAGCCGACCTGGGGCACCGGCGGGGAGCCGAGCGGCGATGGTGACGGGGCCAGCGAAGGAGACGAGTCAGAGGGCGGCCAAGACGGCGAAGACGGCCAAGACGGCGACCGAGATGGCGCTCCCCAACAACCCCGCCAGAACCCGCCGGCCAACGTCCCCAACCGAGCCCCCGACATCCGCCGTGGTGGCGGCACCGTCATCGGCTGACGCGAAGTCCTCCGGTATTGGGTCGGCAGTCCGCCGGACCTCGCCCCTCAGCGCCGTCGGCGTCGGTAGAGAAGGGCGCCAAGGGCGAGGAAGGCGAAGGCCTGAATCGGTGTCGAGCCGGGGCGTTGCACGCCACAACTGCAGCCGCCGTCATCGCTGCTGCCGACCGTCACGCAGATGCCAGCGGCGGTGTCGCATACTTCGCCCCCCGCGCAGTCGGCGTTGACGCTGCAGAGGCCCCGGCAGCGACCGTCGACGCAGGTCATGCCGCCCCCACAGTCCGTGGCCGCCGCACAAGAGACCCGCATGCAGACACCGCCCGAGCAGATCTCTCCGCCGGCGCATTCGTTGTCCGCTATGCAGCCGAGGGGCATGCCGCCGTCGCCGACGGGAGGCGTCGAGCCGTCGGTGCCCGAGTCGGTCGGGACACCGGCGTCGGGCGTCGGTCCCGAGGCCGGGGCAATGTTCATGCGAATGAGCCAGTCACCATCGATGCCGGTCGCTCCGGTGATGGGGTCGGCGATCTCCATCGACTCGTTCCAGTGCCAACCCTGGGCGATTCCGAGGAGGCCATCGAGGGGGTTGAGCGCGTAGATGAAGCCGACGTTGTTTCCGATGCGACCGTCGTCATCCCGAATACCGACCGCGCCCGGGGACGGAAGACCAAGAACCATACATGAGGAGCTCGTGCCCCCAGACGGCACCGTCGCGACGACGCGTACGTAGGTGTTGGGCGAGTTGACCATGGCGCCTCCATCGATGGTGACGTCGTTCACCATGACGTTGTACATGCCGCTCCCCGGCGTCATCTCGAAGCTGCGGGTCAGGTCGACGCTCTGGGCAAAGACCTCGGTCTCGCCTGCCCAGGGGCCGGTCTGAGGGTTGTCGAGGATGGCTCCGACCGGGGCGGTCGCTCCCGCGTAGATCTCCACCGTCACGCCAACCGTACCTTCGGCGGATGAGCCCAGGCACTGGAGAGGCGTCGACACGCCGTCTCCGGTCACCGTGGCGCTCGCGACCGCTATCTGCAGCGAGTTGATGGTCAGGGGGAACTCGTCGGCCTGGAGCCCCACGCCCGCTCCGAGTTCACGGAAGACCACGCCAAATTTCTCACCGCCGCAGAAACCGCAGGAGAGAGCGGCAGGCGTGCCGTCCGAAGCGGTGTCGTAGGCGACGACTCGCTGGGCGCTGGCGGACCCCGCCACGAGAAGGAGGGACGAGGTGGTGGCAGCAATCAAAGCAAGTGTCGTCGGGCGCATCGGTACTCCTATATTGGTATCAAGGTACGGGACGACTCGGTGGTCGGTCAAAGGGAGCCGCATTGGGAGCGGGCCGGCCACTGGCGGCCTTGCATGGTTTCCGGTCGTCGCTTGCGACTGAAGAGCCCGCCTTCAAACGCCCCGCCTGCGGCCGAGCCACAAGAGCACCGCGGCGAATAACAAGGCGTTCGGGCCCCCTCCTGCGTTGGGCCCGGCGGCCTCGCAACCCCCATCGCTGCTGGCGTCGTCCTCGCCGGGTCCCGTGTCCGCGGAGCCGGCGTCGGGGACCGAAGAGCCCGAGTCGACACCCGAGTCGGCCATCGGCGTGCCGGAGTCGACGACCGGTCCCTCGCCGAGGTCACGGACCTCGAGGCGCATCGCCCAGTCGCCGCCGATCGAGCCGCCCGGGATCGCTTCGTTCCAGAACCAGCCGAGGCCATCGGCGTAGATGAGATTTCGCTCGGCGTTGACCACCCCGTCGTTGTCCCGGACCGCGAAGCCCCCGGGGGTCTCGAGGGAGAGGGAGTCGCAGGACGAACTCGAGAGCGCGGTGTCGGGATTGAGCGAGACGACGACGCGGATGTAGACGTTGGGCGCGTTCACCAGGTAGGGCAGCCCCGCCTCGTCTTGGAGGAGGAGCCGGTTGAAGTTGACCTCGTAGCTCGCGGACCCCTCTTCGTCGGCCACGCTGCGCATGATGGGCACGTCGGGCTGGCCCCAGACGAGCGTCTCCCCGGGCCACGGATCGGTGGCGTCGAGGTCGAGGATGTCCGACGGAAGGTCCGTGCCGGCGTAGATGGCGATGCCGACCATGGCCACGCCGCCGGTCGTCGAGCCGCTGCACGTGAAGGTCGCGCCACTGCCGACGGCGTCTGCGGCTGCGAGGGCCAGCTGCAGGGCCTCGAGCTCGATCGGGAAATCACCCGCCTCGAGGCCCCGGGCTGGGGCGGGAAGGTCTCGGTAGATCACCCCGAACTTCTCGCCTGCGCAAAATCCACAGGTCACGGCGACGGGGGACTCTCCGGAGATGGTGTCGTACCCGAGGGTCCTCTGGGCCGCGGCGGGGGAGGGGGCGGTCGCCGAGGCGCCTAGCAGGAGGCCGGCCAACATACCGGTGGCTAAGACATGAGAAGAAATACGCATGAGTCCATCATGGCACGAGTCGCTGTATGCTCCCACGGTGGACGGCGCAGACCTCGCCCATGAGCTCCGTGAACGCGGCCGGGCCCTCGGCTTCGTGCGCGTCGGCATCGCCACGGCGAAGCCCCTCACCGACGAGGCCGAGCACCTGCGCGCGTGGCTCGCCGCCGAGCGCCACGGCCAGATGGCGTGGATGGAGCGCACCGCCGATGTGCGTCTCGACCCCACCGCCGACGGCATGTTGCCGAGCGCCGCGACGGTGATCGTGCTCGTGGCGCCCTACGCGCGGCAAGCCGAACACGTCGGCCCCGCGCCGCTCCGGGTTGCCCGCTATGCCCGAGGCCGCGACTACCACAACGTCCTGCACAAGCGCCTCCGGAAGCTCGCGCGCTTCCTGCGCGAAGAGGGCCACGACGTGCGCGCCGCCGTCGATTCGATGCCGGTCTTCGAGCGCGCCTGGGCCGAGCGGGCGGGGGTTGGCTTCGTGGGCAAGAACAGCTGCCTCATCGTGCCGGGGCTCGGCTCCCATGTCTTCCTCGCGGCCTTGGTGACCAGCGCCCCGCTCCCCCCCGACGAGCCCATGAGCACCCGGTGTGGCACTTGCCGTCTCTGCCTCGATGCCTGTCCGACGGATGCCTTCGTCGGCGCCCGACAACTCGACGCGCGGCGGTGCATCTCTTACTTGACGATCGAGCTCGACGGACCGATCGAGCCCGAACTCCGGACAGGTCTCGGGGACTGGGTCTTCGGCTGCGATGCGTGTCAGGACATCTGCCCCTTCAACCGGACCTCGCCCCCCGACGAAGAGACGACCGCGCCCTTCGCCCCGCATCCGCGGTTTGCCACGACCGCAGAGGAGCTCCTGCGCATGGACGCCGAGACCTATCTCGACTGGTCCGAGGGCAGCCCCCTGCGGCGAACGGGCCGAGAACGCATGGCCCGCAACGTCGTCCTCGGCCTCGGCAACTCGGGCGACCGGCGGCATCTACCGATCCTCCGGGAGGTGGCGGCGGACGATGCGTCGGAGACCGTCCGCGAGGCCGCGGCCTGGTCCCTTACACGCCTCGACCCCCCGGACGACTGACGGACTACTCGTCGTCGTCGTCTTGGGCGCTGCCGAGGTGCCCGGCCGCGGGGTGGTCCGCCGGCCGGTCGTTGGCGGTCGGCAGGGGCGGCGGCTCCGGCGCGCCGTCGACGGGGTTGTCGAGGAGGAGCCTTTCGAGGGCGAGCAGGACGTCGTCGACACCCTGGCGCGTTGCGGAACTCATGGTGAGCACATCGAGGCCGCGCTCGGCCATCGCCTTGCGGAGGGCGGGCAGCTCTTCGGCGGCATCCGGGAGGTCGTACTTGCCCAGCACGACGATCATCGGCCGCTTCGCCAGCTCGGGTTCGAAGCCCTCGAGTTCGACCATGAGCTTCTCGAAGTCTGAGACGAGGTTCCGGTCCGGGTCTGGATCCGGCGCGACCACGTGGAGCAGGACCCGCGTTCGCTCGACGTGCTTGAGGAAGCGCAGGCCGAGGCCCGCTCCTTCGGAAGCTCCTTCGATGATGCCGGGGATGTCGGCGATGACGAAGTTGCGGTCGGGGCCGAGGGAGGCAACGCCGAGGTTCGGGGTGAGCGTCGTGAACGGGTAGTCCGCGATCTTCGGCTGGGCGCGACTCACGGTGCTGATGAACGTCGACTTCCCGACGTTGGGGAAGCCGACCACGCCGACATCGGCGAGCAGCTTCAGCTCGAGGCGCAGGGTGAGGCGCTCCCCGGGGCGGCCTTCGTCGGCCCGCCGCGGGGCACGGTCGTGGGGCGTGGCGAAGCGCATGTTTCCGCGGCCGCCGTCGCCGCCTCGGGCGATCACGTGGCGTACCCCGAGTTCGTCGAGATCGACGAGCAGCTCGTCCGTCCGAGCGTCGTAGACTTGGGTCCCGACCGGCACGCGGAGTTCTTCCTCTTTGCCTCCGGCACCGAACTGGTCGGCGCCGCGGCCATGTTCACCACGACCGCCGGCGATGACCCGTCGAAAGCGCAGATCGTTGAGGGTGCCGAGGCCCGAGTCCGTGATGAATACGACATCACCGCCCTTGCCGCCGTCTCCGCCGGAGGGACCCCCGAGGGGCACGAACTTTTCCCGGCGAAAGGCGACGGCGCCGTTCCCGCCGTCGCCGCCCTGTACCTCAATCTCCAATTCGTCGACGAATCTCATGGCAATCACGGCGAGATAGCTCGGATTGCCGGTTCCGTCCACGGTGCTTGAGCTTTGGGCGGCGGGGGTTAGGATGCCGATGCAATGGGGAAAGAGGAGACGGCCCTCGGCAGTGCCCGAGCGCGCTTTGTAGAGGGGCTTCCGCGCAAGGCGCAGGAGCTCCGTGGTGCGGTCGCGCTTCTCGTGGCGACCCCAGACGAAGATCGACCCCGGGAAGAGCTTCGGCGTCGCCTACACGCCCTCTACGCCTCGGCCCAGGTCTTCCGTATCGAGGCTCTCGCGGGCGCCCTCAAGGAGGCCATTGGCCGCCTCGACGCCGCACGCGGAGAGGTTCGGCCCGTGACCGAGGACGACCTCGACGCCCTCGCCACCCTCGCGGCGACCTTGCCGGGGCTGGGCGGTGACCTGCCCGAACCCCCAGCCGAAGCTGAGCCCGAGGCCCCAGAAGAGCAAGAAGACCCGATAGCAGACGCCCTGGAGGCCCTAGAGGCCCTGGATGCCCCGAGGCCCTCGGTGGTTCTCGAGGGCGTCGAAGACCTAGTCCCCGACGAGCCGCCCCAAGACGCGAGCCCGCCCCCAGCCCGGTCGCCGTCGCGGCGCCCGGGGCCTCTCAGCACCGTTCTCTCGGTGCTGGTGGTCGACGAGGTGGAGTCCCAGGCCCGCATTCGGGAGCTACTCCCCGCGGAAGGCTTCGAGCTGGTGGCGGCGAGCGATCCCGAGGCCGCCCTGCGTCTGGCCCGAAGGAGCGCTCCGGACGTCGTCCTCCTCGAGCACGGCATCCTCGAGGGTGAGGGGTCGGATTTCGTTTCGCGGCTTCATAGCGACCCCCTGACCGACTTCGTGCCCGTGGTGGTGCTCCTGCCCGATGGAGCCGCGAACGACCTGGTGGCGGTCAGCACACCCGGCGCCGTCGAGACCATCGGCAAACCCCTCGACCGGGACAGTCTCGTCCGGGTCCTCTCTCGGGTCACCGGGGCCAGTGCTTCCGTCTCGCCCCCCCTCACCGGGTCGTACACCGCGTCGGAACTCGCAGATCGGCTCGCCGACGAGATCCGTAGGGGTATCGCGGACGCTACGGAACAGGGGCGGGATGTCCGGGTCCCCGTCGGCGACGGGTCGGCCCTGCTCGCGGCGGCGTGGTCGGCGATCGCCAGGGTCCGCTCCCACGTAGCCCGGGAGTCCGGGGGTCAGGTGACCTTCCGCGATGCGCCCCATCGGGGCCCCGCGCACATGGCGCTGACCGAAGTGGGGGGGGCGGCTGAGGAAGCGGGCGCCGACAACGTCTCCCTCGAGGGGCGCCGCATCATCGTTGCCGATGACGACCCGGCCGTCGTTTGGTTCTTCGCGGGGCTTTTTCGGGAGGAAGGGGCGATCGTCTTCGAGGCCGACGACGGGCGCATGGCCCTCGATGAGGCGCGGCGTCGTCGTCCGGACGTCGTCGTGAGCGACATCCTGATGCCAGAGCTCGATGGTTTCGCGCTTTGTCGCGCATTTGAGCGAGATCCTTCGCTTTCTGACGTGCCGGTCATTCTCCTTTCTTGGAAGGAAGACTTCCTTCAGCGCATGCGGGACCTGCACGCGGGGGCCCGGGGGTACCTGCGCAAGGAGGCCGGCACGGCGCAGATCCTCGCCCGGGTGCGGCAGGTCCTGCGGCCCCGGGCGCGGGTCGAAGAGCAGCTGCGCACCGACGGCGAAGTTCGCGGTCGAACCGATGGCCTCGGTGTCGTCGGCCTGCTTCGGGCCGTTTCCGATCTCCGCCCCGACGCCCGGGTCACGGTTCGGGACGCTTGGAACCTCTTCGAAGTGGACCTCCGGGCCGGGGACGTCGTGGACCTGACCTGCACCGCGACCGACGGGGCGTTCCTCCGTGGTCCCCGCGCCCTGCCCCAACTCCTCGGCGTGACCTCGGCTCGTTTCTCCGTCGATGTGAGCGATGCCCAGGTGATGACGACCGTCAATCGGCCCATCGATCAGCTCCTTTCGGAGGGCTGTGCGCATCTCGGTGCGGTCGTCGACTCGGTCTCCGGGAAGGCGCTCCCCGTGGCCAGCGCGGTCGAGCTCGACGCCGATGCCCTCGACTCGTTCCTCCGCACTTCTCCAGCGCCCATCCGAACCATCGTGGAGAAGCTCCGGGATGGTGCGGGCCCCCGGGAGCTCCTGATGAGCGGTGATGTAGCGCCCGGCAATCTCGAGTCGGCGCTCATCGATCTCGCCCGCCGCGGCGCCATTCGAGCAGTGCGCGGCGTCGACGGCGAGGACCGCGTCGCGATCGCCCTCGAGGCCCGTCGTGAGGGTCGAGACATCCCCAGCGAGCGGCCCATAGAGCCGCCAGAATCCGATGAAAGTCGGGAGGATGCGCAAGAAATCGAGGTCGTCGGTGAAGACCCGAAGACCGCGGAGCCGACGGCCGTCGATATTCTCCCGGGGAGCGGCTTCGCGGCGGCCCTCGCGGACGAGGCGAAGCGGGCGTCCGGGTCCGAGTCCGAGGCAGACGCCCGGGATGACTCTGAAGCTGGGGAATTCTCCGAGTCCGAAGACGACTTTCTACGCATCTCGGGCGCCCCCCCACCACGGGACTCGGTGCCCTCCCTCGCGGATCTCGGCTCCCAGTACCCACCTCCCCGGAACGTCCGGCGCGAGGCCGAAGCGGCCATCGCCAACCCTGTCCAGGCCGTCGGCGACTCGCTGCTCAGCCCCGCGAAAGCGCCGCCGAGTAACCTCGCGGGCCTGGCGGACGCGGTCACGACGCCCCGCGCCGACGCGTCCGCCGAGGAAGACGAACCGGGCCTCCTCGGTTGGGTCACCATGCTGATCATATTTGGCGTGGTGGGCTTCATCGGTATGAGCATCTTCTCCCGCTCCTGCGGTACCGAGACCACGGCGGCCCCGTCTCCCGCTGCCCCGGAGAGTCCCGCGGCACCGGCGCGGGCGGCCGACGGGGGAGCGGCCCCTGCTCCGCGCCAGGCGGCGGCGGTGACGGCGCGCCCCGACGAGCTCAGCTACGGCCGGACCTTGGACTCGGTGGATGCAGGGCCCGGGGTGCGCGTCGGCGCGAATCAGGGGCTCCTGGTAATCGAGGCGGGGGAGGGGCGCCGGCCCCAGGTCTTCATTGGGACCCGGTCCCTCGGGCGCGTGCCCGTCCATGAGGTCCTTTCCGAAGGCCGCCACGAGCTGCGCTTCCGTCGAGGAGACGAAGACAGTTTTCGCTTCGTCTACGTCCGGGCGGGCCAGACCCGCATCGTCCCGCCCCTCTAAACAGCATCGCCTGGAGCGCGATCCACGGCGCGAGGTCGGCAAGAAGGCGGAGGGCGACGTGAGTCGACCGGAGCTAGATTGACTACCGGATCTGGCCCCGGTTCCTGCGCTGCCTGCTCAGCTACTTTGCGTAGCCTCCGCGGGCTGCTCGCAACCGAGACCACCTCGCTTGTGTCTCACGCCCCATCCGACACCGTTTGCGTCACCACCGGGGGCCCCTCCGGTCCGGCGGTTATTTGCGGGGGCCGGATCCAGCGTGCTATGCGAAACCGGTGACTGGACACCTGCGCACGTGTACGCCCGCTCAGAGCCTTGGGCTCCCCCACGAATCGCTGAGCAGAGGAGGCGCGATGCGTTCGAGGTGGTGGATCGCGGGGTTGTGGTTGGTCGTCGGCTTCGGCTGCGGCGCGTGTGACGACGAGCCGGAAGGCGAGGAGGCGCGGTCTGGGGCTGCGCTCTTCGAGGGCTATCGCACCCACATCGATCTGCTCGAGCGTGCCCATCTCGCGGACGTGGAGCACCAGGGGACGTTCATCGACTTCGGTACGCCCGCTCGCATGAAGTACACGGTCGGCCACTGGCGCACGGGTTGGGTCTCCGACGAAGCCTCCGGGGACGTCACCTTCAGCTACGTTGGCGATACGGGGCGTTTCTTCTTCCAGGTCGACGAAGCGGGGCCGGTGACCTTGCGGTTCCGCGCCAAGGCGGTCGGCAGCCGGAACCTCAGCCTCTTCCTCAATAACAATCAGCAGGAGCTGATCCGCCTCGAAGAGGGCGATGAGTTTCGCGATTACGACATCACCATCGTTCCCGAGCACATCGAGGCGGGCGAGAACTACGCGCTCATGCGCTTCGGCGGGACCACGCCGGTGGGTGGCCACGATGTGTCTGCGGCGATCGAGTCGATTCGCATCGTAGAGGGCACCTCCATTCCTGGCGGCGAGTACGCAGCGCCGCGCTTTGGGGAGCTGGTTCAGGAGATGATGATGGGGGAGGAGACCCGCCGCGCTGTCGCGGTGCGCCGCCCGACCCGCCTCAGCTGGTACGTGCAGGTCCCCGAGAGCGCGAAGCTCGGTTTCGGCTTCGGAGCCGAGGGCACGCCGGCGGCGGTGAAGGTCTTCGCTACCCCCGAGGGCGGCGCCCGGACCGAACTCTACTCCGGCCAGGCCACCGCGAGCTGGCAGGACCAACTCAGCGACCTCGGTGCCTTCGCCGGTAAGATCGTCCGCCTCGACTTCGTCGTCGAAGGTGACGGAGCCGGGCGAATCGGCTGGAGCGCCCCGCGGGTCTTGCTTCCCGAGATCGAGGAGACCGAGCACACGCCGGCGCGCAACGTCGTCGTCTTGCTCATCGACACCCTCCGGGCCGAGAAGCTCAGGCCCTTCAACCCCGCGTCCCGGGTCCAGACGCCCCACCTCGACGCCCTAGCGACCGAGTCGGCGGTCTTCCTCGCGGCCCAGTCTCCGGAGAACTGGACCAAGCCCGCGGTCGCTTCGGTGCTCACGGGTCTCTACCCGGCCAGCCACGGGACGAAGGAGAGCGAGTCGCGTCTGTCGGAAGACGCGCTGCTGCTCAGCGAACATCTTTCCAACAACGAGTTCGCTACCGGGAGCTTCATCGCCAACGGCTATGTGTCCGATCGATTCGGTTTCGACCAGGGGTGGGACCACTACACGAACTACATCCGCGAAGAGAAGAACACGGACGCGTCCAACGTCTTCACGGAGGCGGGCGACTGGATCGAGGCCAACAAGGACCGACGGTTCTTCGCCTACGTGCAGACCATCGACCCCCACGTTCCCTACGACCCACCGAGCGAGTATCGCCGGATGTACGACTCCCGGGATGACTACACCGGGCAGGTGACGCCCCGGGGCACTCCGACCCTGCTCGAAGAGGCGAAGGCTGGGCGCCTGACCTTCGACGCGAGCGATCGTCGACGCCTCTCGGCCCTCCACGACGGGGAAATCACGCAGCACGACCACGAGATGGGACGCTTCATCGACCGCCTGAAGGAGCTCGGCGTCTGGGAGAACACCGTCTTCGTCATCACCTCCGACCACGGCGAAGAGTTCGACGAGCACGGCTCCTGGGGTCACGGCCACTCGGTGTACCAAGAGCTCATCGGCGTTCCGCTCTTGGTTCACGGACCCGGCGTACCGGCGAGCCGCGTCGGGGAAACCGTGGGGACCCTGGACATCCCGGCGACGGTCTCCTCGGCTCTCGGTATTCCGAACCTGCCGCACTCGGAGGGCCGCGACATCCTCGGCTTCACCCGGGGCGAGATCCCTAGCGGTCCAACGGTTGCCTTCAGCGACTTCTTGAACGACCGGCGCGTGATCCGCGCAGGGCGCTGGAAGATGGTCCTTCGGGGCATCAACGCCACGCTCTTCGATCTGGAATCGGACCCCGGCGAGCAGACCGAGCTCGACCGCCACGAACATCCGGTCGCCATGCGCTACCTGCGGATCATGGTCGGGCAGTTTCTCGGTGCGACGGACCGCCAAAACTGGCAGGACGCGACCCAGGGCGAGGGGCTGCATCTCGAGAGCGAGGGCGCCCAGATGGACGACACCATCCGCGACCAGCTCCGGGCCCTCGGCTACGCGAACTGAGCTCTCTTGCGCATCGACCAAGAGCCGGCGCGTTACCTGA
>QMMC01000183.1 GCA_003647065.1 Deltaproteobacteria bacterium
AGCTCCAGCCCGCTTCGGTGGGTGTGATCAGGTCGTGGGTCTGAAACCCCGAAACGTCGCGGACCATGCCGCCTTCGCCTTCGTCGAACATCCACAGGGCGACGAGGCCTTCGGTCGTGCGCTCTTCGGGGCAGGTGAGGGGGTCGGTCTCTGCGCAGCGGCGACACGCGTCTCCGAGGATCCGTAGGTCGCGGATACGCGGCGTATCCCATCCCGGGCCTGACAGGCTGACTTCGATTTGCACGTAGCGTCCACGAATTGCGGAGGCCAGGTCTCCTGCCGCATCGGTCGGAGCGAAGGCTACATCGACCGGGGTATTTCCCGCGCGCATCGCGAACTGAACCCCACTGCGCCCGGTGACGATGCCGCCGCCGCGCACGCCGCGGATGAGCGTCTCGTCCCCGAGATCGATGAACGCCGTCCGGAAAACCCCGCTCCGCGGGAAGGGCTCGGGGGTGCCGCCGAGGTGGGCGAGGACGCCGATGTGGTGCCAGAGGACCGTGTCCGTTCCCGTGTTTTCGACGGTGACCTGCCAGGTCCCGTCAGCATCCGTCAGCGTGTCCGCCCAATCGGGGACCCACCGGAGGTGCCACTGGCCCGCTTGCCGTGACCAGGCGGAATCGACCAAGCGGCGCGTCTCGGTCAGGCCGCCGGGTTCGGTGACGGTAACGTTGATCGGCCCCGGGTCTGCCGCCTCGATGATCACGGACACCTCGACCGCCGACGTGCTGCCGGACGGGATCGCGCCGAGGTCGATGCTCTCCGTCCGGCTGCCCCCGCCGCTCACGGAATGGGCGAACTCGTCGCCTCGACCGTGGGGCACCCCGCCGAAGCGGGAAGAGGGCCGAAGGTGATCGACGGGGAACGGCGCGCCGTTGAACTCGAGGAGCATCGCCGAAGAACTGGAGCCGTCCCAGAGCTCCGCGATCACGTCGACCGTGCCGTCGGGGGCCGCCGAATCGAGGGTGCGGTCCGCTCCGGAGCCGAGGAAGACGCCGTCGACGAAGAGGTGGGCCCCCTGGTTTGCGACAAAATGGAAGGCGTCGATCGGATCCGGGATCAGGTGGCGTCCGACCCATCGGACCGCCCAGTTGTCGTGGTTACCGAGGCCCACGCCCGGGTACTGATCCCCTCCGGTCGAGCTCCAGTCGGTCTCGCTTCGCTCGATCCGAGACCCGCTCGGCGCGCCGTCGAGGCTTGTGTTCTCCCATCCGTGAACCTCACGGCTCCTGAAGGCGCTCGCGTCGACGCGCATCTCTTCGGTCCAGAGCCCCCGCCGCGCTCCGGCGGGGGTGGTGATCTCGAGGGTCAACGCCCCGTTACCACCATCGCTCTGCCAGGCGCCGCGGACCCGATACCAACCGTCTCGGGGAGCATCGATCGAGACATCCCCCGAACCGCTCGTCCCGCGCGACAGGGTGTTGGGCGTACCGTCCACGTCGACCTCGAGGATCACACGGTCTTCGACGGTCGCGTGGAGGGTGTTCGTGCCCGCGGTGAGGCGAAGCTCTCCGTGAATCTCGATGGTGTAGACCCCATCGCCGGCGATGAGGAGGTCGTGGGGCGGAGTCGAGTCGTCGTAGGAGACATCAAAGTCGTCTCGGTAGGCGGTGGCCGTCGCGACCTGGCCATCGAGGTCGCTCAGGGACGGCGGGTTGCCCAGGTGGGCTTCCTCGTGGCCGGCCACCGCCCACGCACCGTAGCGGTACAGGTTGCTGCGGAGGGCGATGTTCCCGGGCGCTTCCTGCTCGGTGCCGTCGTGGGTGGCGCCTTCGAAGAGCGCATCGCCGGAGACTATCTTCACGACGTGGGGTTCGCCGAAGTCTACGCAGGGTTCGACCGGTGGGATGCCGGAGTCCGGGGGAGGGGTCCCGCTGTCGGGGACCGTGCCCGTGTCGACCCCCGAATCCGGCAGGGCCCCGTCGCCGGCGTCCGTTGGCAACAGCGCCCCCTGGTCGATGCTACAGGCCCCGGTCCCGATCAAGAGCACCAAGAGTGCCGAGCGCAGAGCGGCTTCGCGTGCCCGCATCAGAACGGCCCCGGCGACGTGTTCGAGGTCGGCGCGGCCTTGACCACCTTGTTGAGCTGGTCTTGGTGGATGGCGCTCGTGATGTAGTTGCATACGAAGCCGGAAATGTAGGCGAGGGCGTCGAGGCCAACGGCGATGGTCGTGCTGTCGGGAGCCAGGATGCCCCGTTCGCTCTGGAGCTCGTTCAGCTGCATCGAGATCTTGTAGTCGACCCAGATGCCCCAGAGAGAGCACGTCACGATGACGAGCATGAAGTCGAGGACGAAGGAGTTGCCCGTCGGGGATACGCCGGCGAGGGACTCGAGCTCCTCGTACATCTTCCAGTACCAGTAGATCAGATAAAGACCACAGGTCACGAAGGAGATCAGGAGGACCATCCCGGGGTCGCGTCGCTCGATGGTGCCGTTCATGTGTTCCCGGGGGATCCTAGCAAGAAACACCGGCCGTACCGAAGCGACCGGTCAGGAACCGCTGCGGCGGCCCGTTCTCGCGCTCGCCGCGAGGGCGTCCGCGAACTCCCGCGCCGTGGTCCAACGCTCTTTGGGATCGCGGTGGAGAGCCCGGTCGATCGCTGCACTCAGGGTCTCCGGGAGGTCGGGGCGCAGCTCGCGAATCAGAGGGGCCGGCTCACTCACGATCTTGATCAAGAGTCGACCGATGTGGTCGTCGTCGTAGGGCGGTTGCCCGGTGAGCGCATGAAAGAGCACGGCCCCGGCGGCCCAGATGTCGGCGCCCGGGTTGGCCGGCTCTCCGCTGCACATCTGGGGGCTCATGTATTGGGGGGTGCCGACGACCATGCCTTCGAGGGTACTGAAGGTCGAGGCGACGTCGCGCCGCAGCATCTTCGCGATGCCGAAGTCCAGCAGCTTCACCGTGAGCGCGCCGCTCGGCTCCCGGCACAAGAATACGTTTTCCGGTTTGACGTCGCGGTGGATGATGCCGTGGGCGTGAGCGGCGTCGAGGGCGCCGAGGAGCTGGCGCCCCACTTCGTATACGTCTCCGAGGGAGAGGCGCCGCTCTGCGATGGGGTAGAAGAGCGCCTCGCCGTCGAGGAGCTCGAGGACCATGAAGAGCTCGCCGTGGTGCCGCACGACGGTGCGGACCTCGACGACGCTCGGGTGTCCGATCTCCGACGCGGCTCGGGCCTCGCGTTCGAAGCGGGCGATGTGCTCGGCGTTCTTGGCGAGGGCGGCATGCAGGAGCTTGACCGCGACCCGCTCGCCGAGCTCTCGGTCGTACGCGGCGAAGACGGCCCCCGCGCCCCCGGTCCCGAGCACGTTGCGGAGCTCGTAGCGGCCCGCGAGCACTTCGCCTATCCGCGCGCGGGCGCGCTGTCTCAGCTCTTCGAGGGCTTCGTCGAGGTCTTCGAGGGTGTCGATCTTGGCGCCGGGCTCGGAGGACGAACCACCCGGGGCCGTCGGGACCGCGTCGACGGTGGTGTCGTCCCCCACGCTCTGGCCACTAGCGTGGGGTGCGGCGCCGGCGGCGCCGGGCCGGTCGTCGACCACCGTATCCTGCCGCGTTCGCGGCGGCGGAGGCGGTGTCGTCTTCACGAATCGGGTCGTCACCGATTCGTCCGCGTCGTCCTTCGGAGCCCGGCTCACGCTTGCATGATAGCGCCCTCGGCGAGCCCGGCTACGAAGGAATCGCCCGTTGAGCGACTTCGTGAGATGTCGCTCAGGCGGCCCGGGTTCGGTAGGGCCCGTGGGGAGTGGCGTCCGCGGGGAGCATCGCCGTCTTCTGGAAACGCGTTTGAATCAAGGCCCCGGTGCCCACCGCTGCGGCGACGACGGTCGCAATCCCGCCGGCAACCGGGAGCAGGGATACGACCCAGAGCGCGAGGACCCCGGCGCCGAGCTGAAGCACAGGCCTCGCCCTGAGACGTTCCGAAGGCAGCGCCGCACCGAATACCGCCGCGAAGGCGGCGAGGCCTACATAGACCACCACCGGCAGGGCGATGGCTCCGAGGAGGGCGGCCGGGATGCCGACGATGGTGATCGCGGCGATGACGAGAGTTACGACCGCGGCCAGGAGTCCGAGGAGGCCGTAGCCGAAGGAGGGGGCGGGCTTGCGAATGATCGTCACCTGGAGCGCCTCGAAGCGCTCCGGCGTGAGACCCATCAAGAACAAGCCGAAGACGAAGAGAAGCAGGTGGTTCAAGAGGCTCGAGAAGGCATCGCCGAGGAACTCACCCAAGCCGTGGCCGAAGGACGCCGCCGGACCGAATGCGGGCCACCGTGACGCGCCGAAAGCGCGCGCCTCGCCGCCACCATCACCACCTCCTCCGTAAACTCCTCCGCCGAGGGCGCTCGCGCCGCCGATGATCTGCGCCCCTTCGGCGATTTCGACGTCACCACCCATCGTCAGCGCCTCGCCGCCCACGGTTCCTTCGCCGCTCACCACGAGGTCTCCGCCCATGGTGAGCACGTCGCCCCGGACCGCTCCCTCGGCGACTTCGACATCGCCCCCCATCGTGACCACATCGCCTCGGACGGCGCCTTCGATGCGCGCGTTGCCGCCCATGGTGACCAAGTCGTCTACGACCTCACCCTCGGCGACGAAGGCGTCGGCTCCGAAGGTGACCCGGTCCTGGTCCCACGCCGCCGCCGGGGCGCTGGGCACGAGGAACGCTGCCAAGACGGCGGCGGCAAGGGGGGCGATGAGTAGCTGGTTCATGACGGAGGTCTCCATTGCGTGGGCATACGCCCTCGGTTTGGCCCCGCACGACGAGGTGCATTCCTTCTGTCGCGCTGGGTGCCCCCCTCCCTACGGGGCCCTGGCCGCGCTATTTCAGTCGCGCGCAGATTTCTTTACGGTGCGCTTGAAGGGGCCCCGTTCGCCCAACTCTTCGATCTCGATGGTCGTGCCGTGAGCCTCCCGGGGGAGAAACTCGGCCACCGCCCCCGCCAGCACCGGATGGCGAACCCAATGCACGCTGTGGATCGGCGAAGGCATCAGCCCGCGCTTGAGCTTGTGTGCGCCCTGGGCTCCGGCCTCGAAGCGAGTGAGGCCTTGGTCGATGGCGCGCTCGATGAGCCGGTAGTAGCAGAGCTCGAAGTGCAGCATGTCGTAGTCAGACTCGGAGCCCCAGTAGCGGCCATAGAGGTGGGCTCCCTTTTCGAAGTTGAGGGTGCCTGCGACGGGGCGGTTTCCCTCGTAGGCCAGGACGGCGACGACCCGGTGCCCCAGGCGCTCCGGCAGGAGCTCGAAGAAGCGTGTCGTGAGGTAAGGAAAAGAACCCTTCCGGCGACAGGTGTCGCGGTAGAAGTGGGCGAGGGCGCGCCAATCGCGCTCGTCGAGGTCGGGCCCCCGCTTCACTCTCACCTCGAGGTTGGCTTCTTTCACCCGGCGCCGCTCTTTGCGGATCTGCTTTCGGTTTGGTGACCGGAGCGCCGCGAGGAAATCGTCGAAGCTTCCGTAGCCGTCGTTGTGCCAGTGGAACTGCTGCGTCAGGCGAGGCATCAGCTCGGGGTGCACGATCAAGGCGTCGCGCTCTTCCTTTTCGAGGAAGTTGAAGTGGATGGACGACGCGTCGATGGCCCGGGCCATCTCGAGGGCGCCGGATACGAGCGCGGCAACGATCGCATCCCGATTCGGGCCGGGGTGAACCAGCAAGCGACGCCCGGTGGCCGGGGTCAGTGGGGTCATCGACACGAGCTTGGGATAGTAGGGCAGGCCGATGCGCATGGCGGCGTCGGCCCAGGCCCAGTCGAAGATGTACTCGCCGTAGCTGTGGGACTTTTCGTAGAAGGGCAGTGCTCCGACGAGCTCCCCTGCATCATCCCAGACGGTGAGATGGCGAGGCATCCATCCCGTTTCCGCGCCCACCGAGCCGCTCTCTTCGAGGGTCCGGAGGAAGGCGTGGTCGACGAAGGGGTCGTCATCGCCCGCGAGCGCGTCCCACGCACCGGCGTCGATCTCACTGAGGTCGGTGATTACGCGGAGGCGCACGCGGTGACTATGTGGCCGAAGTGGGCCCGCGAGAAGGGAGCCAGTCGCCGAGGATGGAGATTCGGTCTGCGTCGAGGTCTGGCCCGGCGCTCACGGTGCGGCCCGGGGTGAGCTCGAGGCGCGGGGCGAGGGCGCCGACGGTGAGGGGCTTGCCCCGGACCTCTACTTCTTCGAAGAGCCCGCGTGCTTCGAAGTGGGGATCGGCCCGCAACTCCGCGGCGTCGTAGATGCGACCCACGGGCACGGCGACGGCCTCGAGTATGCGAGAGACCTCTTCGGCGCTACGGGCGCCTGTCCAGTCGGAGATCGCGCCGTCGAGCTCCGAGGCCCGCGCGACGCGTCCGGGGTTGCCTTTGAGGCCCGGGTCGTCGGCGAGGTCGTCCCGACCGATGGTCGCCATGAGCCTCCGGAAGATGGAGTCGCCGTTGGCGCCGATCACCACCCATCGGCCGCCCGTGCACGGGTAGGCGTTCGAAGGCACGATGCCGGTGACCGTCGTCCCCGATGGTGGGCGGGAGACGCCGAAGCGGTCGTGCTCCGGGACGACCGACTCGAGTACGTTGAAAACCGCCTCGGTCAGGGCGACGTCGACGACCTGTCCCTGACCCGTTTGGTCCCGGTGCCGGAGAGCGAGGAGAATGCCGAGGGCGGCGTGCAGCCCGCCGAGGGTGTCGCCGAGGCTGAGGTTTGCGCGGACCGGCGCGGCGTCCGGATGGCCGATGAGGTGCCTGAGCCCGCCCATGGCTTCGCACACCGCCGCGTAGCCGGGGCGCTCACGGTAGGGGCCGGTCTGGCCGAAGCCGGAGATGCGGGCGTAGACCAACCGCGGGTCCTCCGCGCGCAGCACGTCGGGGCCGAGACCCCACTCCTCCATGCGGCCGGGGCGGAAGTTCTCGATCAGAACATCGGCGGCCCCGACGAGGCGGTGGAACTCGTCGCGCCCGTCGGCGGTCCGGAGGTCGAGAGCGATCGAGCGCTTGTTGCGGGCGAGGCTGCGCCACCACAGGGAGGTGCCGTCGTCGTCGAGGAGCCGCCAGCTTCGGATTGGGTCGCCGCTCGGAGGCTCGACCTTCACGACATCGGCGCCGAAGTACCCGAGGTAGGTCCCGGCGAAGGGGCCGGCGAGCAGTTGACCAACCTCCAGTACGCGGACGCCGTCGAGGGGGCGGGTGCCGTCGCTCATCGCACTCCTCGGGATCCCGGCCGGATTGGGGGGGCTAGAAATCTGCGCACCTCAAGAGGGCGCGACGACCTTCGGCTCGGCGAACACTCCGTCGGCCAGATGCCGGTCGATGACGTCATGAACGAACTCATCTTCGGTGGCCTCGAGGTCTTCGACGATCTGCGCCGCCGTCAGCGGATCGATTTCCTTCTCGACGACCAGCCAGCTGAATACGCCCCGGAGAGCGCGGAAGAGGTCGGGGACGATCGCCGGGTGCAGATTTTCGCGTTTGCCCAACCACCGCGCGAAGGAGCTGACGTCGAAGGAACCCCAGCTCGCGTTGCGGCCTACTGCGGCGCAGGCCTCGAAGGCAAACACGGCCCTCGCTGCGAAGGCTGCGACCGGACGCGGGAGGTTCACGGCCTGGCGTGATGCGAGGAAGCGCTCGGAGCGCGTATCGAGGCGCGACAGGATCCCGCGGACCGCCGCCTCGGGCTTCTCCCACATGGTAGCCGTCCGCGTTCGGTCTCCCGAATCGTTGGCCGGCTTACGCCGCGTGGAGAGACGGATCAGTCGTCCCCAGCGGCGCTCTTCTTCCTGTTCCCCCGTATTGCTCATCACCCCACCGGGCCCCTTACGGGTACCCATCCCATCTGTGGACGACCAAGCCATGCGCGGACCGTTCGAAGCGCATCCACGGTACTTTCCTTGGCTGATCTCCGAGCCTTGTCAAGCCGATGGCGGGTGGTTCAAGCGAGGCGCGCGCGAATGTAGTCGAGCATCGTATCCACGCTCGCCGAGCGCGGTACTTTCGCGAAAGTCGCGCCGACGCGCTCGAGCGATCCGACCGCGGCGCTGCCCCATGGTTGGTCGCTGGCCCAGATAAGAGTGAGGGTTGCGACCGGCGCGCTCACGACGAGGTCGGCGAGCTCCTGTGGCCTCAGGTCGGGGGCGTCCAGCCCGTCGACGATCACGATCTCCGGAGTGAGGGAGTCGAGTTGTTCGGCGAAGTCATCGCGCTCGGAGCTGAGGGCGATCTCGATCCTATGGCCCCCGAAGGCGGTGCGGATGCGCTGGGCGAGGCGCGACGTGCGCGCCACGACCACGATGGGCACGGTGTCTTGGTCCTCGTACATCTCCCGGCTGATGGAGAGGGTTGGTCGCTTGCTCTTGGTCCTGACGTTCTCGTCGTTCTCGCGGTCCTCGTCGTTCTCGGATGCTTCGTCGACGTCGACGTCGGGCCAGTCGGAGTCGGAGATGGATACTTCGATGTCGATGGGCACCGGGGCCGGGGCCAAGCCCATCATCGCCATGGCGAGCCCGGACTGGACCGATGCAACCGCCGCGGCTGCACTCTCGGGCCCGAGGTGCCGCTCGAGGGTCGCCGCTAGGGGGCCGGTGATGAAGGCGGCGAGGGCCCCGGGGCCCCGGGGGATATCTTCGCCTTCGGGGAGCTCGGAGAGAGCCTCGAAGATGATCGTGGGCGCCCGGTCCCGACCGACATGCCCTTCGATCGCGGTACGCACGACCGACAAACCCACTTCTGAGGACGAACTCGCCACGGTCCCAATTTAGCAACGTGAGCCGGGACCTGGCCAGAAACGCGGTTGCTCTCTCGCTCGCGGACCCCACATTCGCTCTTCGTGCTGGGATTTACCGCGGTCACTATTCTTGCGTGGTTCGTCGTCGTCGTCGCCGCCGGGGTCCTCCGGGGACGCTTTTTTGGGCTCTTTGCGGCGGTGATGCTCGGAGTCCACAGCGCGTCGGCGGTCGCGCTCTACCCCTACTTCGAATGGTGTTGGCCGGCTTACCTCTGGCTCCATGGGGCGGTGTTCCTCCACTTTGGCTCCCTCATCTGGGCGCGCATGCGCCCGCTGCCGTGGCGCCTCGTGGTCACCATGCCGGGCATGTTCTTCGCCGCCGCGATGATCCTCGCCGTACCGTGGTCCGTCGCGGTGGCAGTTGGTTTCGACCCCTGGGCCCCGTGGCTGCCCTTCGCCCTGGCCGCGGTGGGTTTGCTTCAGTCCGTAACCCTCTCCTCCGAAGAAATCGACGTGCGCCTCGATGGAGAGGTCGTCGCGGCCCGAGGCGTCTCCCGTCATCCCCGCGGTGCTTCGGGGGAGGGGCGAACCTTGCGCATCGTGCAGATCACCGACCCCCACCTCGGGCCCTTCATGTCCGTATCGCGCCTACGATCGATCTGCGAGCGCGCCGTGAGTCGCGAACCCGACCTGATCTTGCTGACCGGTGACTTCCTGACGATGGAGTCGCAGCAGGACCCCGAGGATCTCGAGCGTGCCCTCGAGCCCCTCGCCAAAGCAAAGGGGCGGGTGTTCGCTTGTTTCGGCAACCATGACCACGAGGCGCCGGACATCGTCCGCGGCGCTTGCTCTGCCCACGGCATCACACTCCTCGTCGACGAGGAAGCGACCCTCGATACGAAGGCCGGGCCCGTGCAGATCCTCGGCGCCGATTTCGTGTACCGCGACCGGGCCGGGCACCTCGAAGCCCTCGCGGAGAAGTATCCGCGCCGCGACGGACATCTACGGGTCATCTTGCTGCACGACCCCGGTGCCTTCCGCCACCTTCCCGAAGGGCACGGGGACATCGTCTTCGCCGGCCACACCCATGGCGGTCAGATCGGCCTCGTCAGTCTGGGCCTTCCCTGGACCTTCGTCTCCGGCCTCAGTTCCATGCCCGACCACGGGCTCTGGGCCCGCGGCCGAGACCGCCTCTACGTGCACCGGGGCACGGGTCACTATGGTTTCCCCCTGCGCCTCGGGGTGCCCGCCGAGGAGAGCCTCGTGACGCTCTGGTTGGACGGCTGAGCCACGGCGCGTTCTTCGGGTTAGGGCGCGTCGGCCTCGGCCGGCTCTTCGGCAAACCACCACTGCTCGAGGGTGCTCCCAAAAGCGACATCGGGCCCGGACTGCCAGCCTCGAAGCGATGGGTCGTGGGCGACCCTCTCCGGGGCGAACATGATGGGAAGCATCGGCAAGCGCTCCGTGATCTTGGCGAAGAGGGTCTCCCTCAGCTGATCCCGGCGCTCCGGGTAGAGGGCGCGGCGCTCGCGCTCGACGAGGGCGTGAATCTCATCCGTATAGGCGTCGCTCCGGTGACTGGGGTCGTAGTTTCCATCAACCATCGGCACGTTCCAGTACCGGGGCGGGGATGACTCTCGGTTCGCCCGGAGCACGTGCATCAGGAGGCCGCCATGGTCAGCCGTGCGCCAGAGTCTCAGCGTCGATGGGACGGGCTCGAGTTCGACTTCGATGTCGACCGCGGCGAGGTTTTCGATGATCACCTCGATGCTCGGGTCGGAGGAGGTCGATTGCACATACTTGAAGCGGAGGCTGGCACCAGCGGCACCGAGTTCCCGGAGGCGCGCGCGCGCCGCCTCGGGGTCGTAGGGCGTCGAGACCGTCCCCTCGGGGACCGCGCCGGGGACCGCCGTGTGGGCCACTCGTCCCGTATCTCCGGGATAGCTGACCTGCGCTATGCGCGCCCGGTCGATCGCCATGAGCAGCGCCCGGCGAACCTCCACCTGCGAGAGCAGCGGGTGGGACAGATCCGGTTGGAGCATCACCAAGATAGCGGACGGCTCGATGCTGATGCTCTCCGGAACCGTCTCCTGCATCGCGACGGCGTCGCCCACCGTGAGCGCGTTGGGATAGGTGAAGTCGACTTCCCCCGTTTCGAATGCCCGGCGCACCGCCGCCCGATCGCCGTAGTGGATGATTTCGTACCGCGCGATGTTCGGAGGCGCCCCGGCGAAATGGGGATTCGTTTCGGCCACCAGGCGCACGTCCTTTTCGAACGAGACCACACGGTAGGGGCCGAGGGTCGGCGTGGGGTTGTTGCGACGGTAGTCGCGGACGGCGTCGTAGCCGCCGGGGTTTCCTTCGTCATTGAGATTTCTGGCGATGTCGGCGAGGGCGTGGCGGGGAAGGACCCACGGTGCTTCGAGGGCCACGCCGAGGCGGTCGTCCCAGCGAAGGACGACCGTCCGCGGGTCGGGGCTCGTCGCTTCGATGATGTGATCTTCGGGGCTCAGCTCGAGGGCAAAGAGCACGTCGTCGGCGGTGAGCGCCGTGCCGTCGGACCAGTGCATGCCTTCGCGGATGCGCCAGGTGACCTCGATCTCGCCCCCCGCGAGGAATCGAATAGCGTCGTTATCAACCCCCGGGCCACGCTCGACGAAGACCACCTGGGGGCCGAGTTCTGGGTCTTCGTGCACGAGCCCCCAGCTCGCGGCCGGCGCGCTGGTGGCCGTGGTGAGCATGTTGGTGCCGATGCGTAGGGTGTCGCGCGTGCTTTCGCTGCGCGACAGCTCCGGGAGCGGCTCCGGCGGTGCCGGGGAGTCGGCTTCTTCGTCCGGGACGGCCTGCCACACGGTGATGGCCGCGAAGAGCGGGACCAAGACCCGTGCCACCCGATCGATCCAGATCGCCGCGCGGTGCTTGCCCCGGTGGGCGGCGCTGTAGCTCGCGATCGTCGTCGACACGACCACTGTACTCACGATGTAGGCGAGGATGAAGAGGGTGTCGGCGAGGGTCAGGTACGCCACGGCCGGCAGTGAGTCGGCGACCGTGAACTGGAAGGCGAAGCAACTCAGGAGCGCCGTCACCCCCATCGCCGACCGCGCCTCGATTTGGTCCGGGGCGACGAAGAGGGAAGCGAGGGCGACGAGCATGATGATGCCCAGCGGTAGAAAGAGTTTGAGGATCACCGGCACGATGGGGCGCGTCAGCCTCACCTGGTACGCCACGCGATGCACCGTCGTCGGCCGGCCCTCCCGGGCGAGGTCGCCGAGGTCCGACGCGAAAACCTGCACGCTCACCTCTGGGTCGAATTCCGGTGTGTAGTGCCAGTCGGTGAGGCTGAAGCGCTCCGCCATGCCGGAGCTTGCGAGGTCCGGGACCAAGAGCCCCACTTCCTCGGGCAACTCGAGGACGACCGCGATGGTCTGCTCGTCGAAGGGGAACTGATGAAGCGGAAACTCGCCCCGCAGGGTCCCCCGGACCCGCCATCGAGCCGAGTGCCACCCGTGGTCTTCATCGAGGCCGAGGAAGGTCTGCTCGACGGAAGCCGCGTTGGCGAGGTGGACCAGTTCGTGATCGAGGTCGCCCTGCCACTTCGCCCACAGATCGAGGTCGACGTCGAAGACACCGTCCTTCTGATCGAACTGGCTGATGTCGTGCAGGTACACGCCCACGTAGACCCGAGGCGGCGGCGGGTCGTCGGCGCGGGCGCCGTCCCCGGGCATCGAGACGAGTACGCCGAGGAGCAGGCCGACGGCGATGGTGACGCGCCGGGTCAGGGGGGGCCCCCGCTTCTGGTTACACTATGCGGCGCACCGACTCCGAACACAGGTCACCCCCCGAAGGTCAGGTGACTTGTATCGCCTTTGGCGCCGGTCGTGAACCTATCCCTCGTCTCCTTCCGCATTCGACGCCGCATCGCGCGGCTTGCGACCCGACATGCGGCTGAGCACGTCGCCCTCGCGGAGTTGATAGGAGAAGACTCCGCCGAGGTGGGCGAGGATCATCGCGATCAACGCGAAGGCGAGGAACTTGTGGGGGGCGTGGGGGATGCTCTCGGGCAGCGGAACGTCGCCCGTGAGGGCGGGGATCAGCCCATTGCCGACCACGGTCGCCACGCCGGACATGCCGAGCAAGATCACGATCAGATAGATCGCGCGGTGGTTCCACACGAAAAGGCCCCGGC
>QMMC01000184.1 GCA_003647065.1 Deltaproteobacteria bacterium
TAGCGGCCCGCTGACCGGCCCGCGGTCCCTCGAAAGGGGATCGACCCTGTCATCGTTCCCTCGACCCTCCCAACGAACCCCTCTCGCCACGATTTCATCGCCCCTCCAAACGGCTCGCCGCTCCAGGGGCGATCAGAACGTGAGTACGGCGGGCATCGTATCGCCGTTGACCGGGCCCTCGACCCCGCCACTCGCGGCAACGCCGATGCCGATGGCCGTGCCCACCACGACCACCCCGACGATCGTCCAGAACCACCAGGTCTCGAAAACCGACCCCCCGTGGGTTCGGTCTCGGGCTCGGACTCGGGGATCACCTGGGCGTCCGGCCACGTCGCGCTCGAGAGTGAGACCGTTGCGCTGCCCCCAACCTCGAGGCTCGCCTCCTGGCGTTCGACGACCACCTCGCCCCGTGATGCTATGACCTCGTGGGTCCCGGGGTTCATCGGGATCGGGATCCCCAGCTCTCCCGGCGACAGCACGCGTCCGTCGACCTCGATGGAGACGCCCTCGTGGTCGCCATCGACGGTCACCGAGAGCCTTGCCAGCCGCTCTTCGATGCGACCTTGCAGCTCGACCGAAAGCTCGACGAGCTCTTCGGTGCTCTCATCGTCGGCCCGGACGCTGCGCGCGAGCTCGGACGCCTCGAGGAGTTGGTCGAGCTCGACCAGGGCCGCGGCGAGGTTGTAGGCGATCGCTGGCGCGGGCCGAAACCCGTACGCCGCCCTGAAGCGAGCCGCCGCATCTTCGAACTGCCCCTCGGCGGCGAGCTCTACTCCGTCCGCGAAAAGAGTCCTGGCGCGTGCGGTGTTCTCCGCGGTTGCCTCCGGTTGCGACTCTTGCCCTTGCTGCGCCTGGCCTGAGACGGGCACCAGAAGAAGCGCCACGGCGAAGAACGAGGAGAAGAGTTGTGCGAGCGAACCCATCTGACGCCGATGCTAGCAGACGTTCCGCCGAGGCTGCTCTATGATGGACCGGTGATCCGATTGCTCGTTGCGACGATGCTCTTCTTCCTCGCGGCCTGCTCGACGCCGCGGACCGAAGTGATCATCGCCCTCGATACGGACTTCGACGTTCCGGCCGAGGTCGATTCGTTCGTCGTGACCGTCACCGCCCCCGACGCCCGCACCCAGGTGGCCCGGGCCACCCTCGGTCCCGGCGAGTCCCCGTTGCCGAGGGCGACCGGTGTGCTCCATACGACGGGGCCCCTCGGCCCCTTCACCGCGGTCGCCGAGGCTCTCCTCGGGGGCACGGTCGTCGCGACCCGGCGGGCGCGCTTCACCTTCGTGGCGGAGCAGACCCGCGTCCTCGAGATGCACTTTCTCCGGAGCTGCCAGGGGGTGAGCTGCGGCGCCGAAGAGTCGTGCGACGCGAGCGGGTGTCGATCGGTCGACATCGACCCTATGGAGATGCCGCCCTACGGCGGGACCATCCCCGGTATCGGGAGAGGTGATGGCGGGGTCGACTCCGGCATGGACGGAGGGCCGGACGTCGGCGTGGACGCCGGGCCGGACGTCGGCGTGGACGCCGGGGAGTGTCCGGCGGTCTGCAACGCGGGCTGCGCCGGCGGACAATGCCAGGTCCTCGACCCGACCACCGACGTGCGCTGCCCCAGCGGCATGCCGTGTCGCATCCGGTGTGAGGGTGACGGGGCTTGTCCGGAGCGCCTGCATTGCCCGGAGGATGGTCAGCCCTGCACGGTCACCTGCGTCGGCCCCAACAGCTGCGCGAGGGCAACCGACTGCGAAGGAGCATCGACCTGCGACGTGACCTGCACGGGAGCCGACAGCTGCGCCGGTTCGAATAACTGCAAGGACGCGGCCTCGTGCAACATCACCTGCGACGGCCCAGCGGCCTGTGCCGGTAAGGCTCAGTGCCGGGCGTCCGATTGCACGGTGCTTTGCAGTGGAGAAGGCTCCTGCGTGGGCGCTAACGAGTGTGGCCTCGGCGGCCGATGCGCCGTCACCTGCTCGGGCGACCGGAGCTGCGCTGCGGGCACCACCTGCCCCGACGCCTGTGCGTGCTCTGTGACCTGCGGAGGCGCGATGTCCTGTGGCACCGGGGCGATGTGTCCCGCCGGCTGCGACGACGGTGCCGGGTGCACCTCGGCGATGAGCTGCGACACCTGCCCCTGACCTCCATTCCTCGGGCACCCAGTTAATGAACCGGCGGGCGCTTCTGTATGGAGGGGCGGAGGAACGTCATGACGTTGGAATTCATCGAGCCCGGGCGACCCCGCGCGCCCTGGTGGCTGCTCGGGAGACAGGCCCTGGGCGTGCTTCTCGTGCTGCTCACGACTCTCTCCGTCGGGTGCGAGAGCGACCGACGGGGTGGTCGGGGTGACCCCCGGGACGGCGCGGCACCGATGCCTGACGCCGCCATGGACCCGGATGCCGGGACGACCACCCGTCTCCCTCCGCCGGACAGCGGTCCGGGATCGCCTCAGGCGTGCGCGCCGGGCCCCGAGGATACCGCACGCGCCTGCTCTGACGGCTGCAGCAACGACGCCGACGAGTTCATCGACTGCGACGACCGGGATTGCTGCGCCGTCATGTCGGGGTGCTCCCCGGCGAGCTTCTGTGGGCGACAAAGCGACGGGGGCGTTCCAACTTGCTCGACCGGCGCCGAGGACACGCCGTCGGCTTGCTCCGATGGATGCAGCAACGACGCCGACGAGTTCATCGATTGCGACGACTTCGATTGCTGCGACGTTGCGGCGTGCTCCGCGAGCAGCGCCTGCGTTACCGGGAGGCCTACCGGGCGCTACGTGAGCACGCGTGCATCCGATTGCGTCGGTACCGGTCGAGTTTCGTACACCTTCTCCTCGACCGCTTACGAGATGGTCACCGTCGCCTTCGCGACGTCGAGCGGCTATCAGGTCTTCGGCTATACCCGCGGCGCCATCAGCAGCGGGCCCTTCCCGCTCTCGGGCATGAGCGATGAACGGCAGGTTCGGGTCGCCAACCTCGGGTCTGGCTTGCAGATGGCGCTCTCCCGGTGGGGCGGCAGCGAGTGGACCAGCAGCGAAGGCGGCAGCGCGACCTTCTCCGACGCATCGACGGTCAACCTCGCTACCGACGCCGAGGGCCTCTACCCGACCTACGCCTGTGTGGGCTATCTCGAAGGCTCTGCGACCACCGGAGTCTTCGGCGGCGTCGACTACATGCACTTCGAGTTCGTCGCGCCGATCCTCGGCCTCGCGTTCCCGGGCGTCCGGTAGCGGCGCGGGCGGCTCAGATGCGCGGTGGCAACCACCGCTCGCCGGTCTCGCAGTCGACGTGCGAGAGGCGGATGCCGCTCTCGGAGATCTTCATCACACCGAAGGTGATCGGCAGGGTGAAGCGCCGCGGCCCGATGGAGCCGGGGTTGAAGACGGTGATGCCCTGTTCGGTGGCGACGAGGGGGACGTGGGAGTGGCCACAGACGACGAGTTGAGCGTCGTGACGCTCCGCGAGGGCCCGGGCGTCACGGCGGAGGCGCGGGCCCCGGACGGCGATATGGGTCAGGGCCAACCGCGCGAGGGTCGTCTCGCCGCGGTCGATGCATAGCCGCGCCGTATCGGGGAACTCGTGCCCATCGATGTTGCCGCGGACCGCGACCGTCGGTGCGATCTTGCCGAAGTCGTCGACCACGGTGAGCTTTCCGATGTCCCCGGCGTGCAGGATGAGGTCCGGCCGAAGGGCGGTGATGTGCTTTCGAGCGTCGGGGTGGGGTCGCGAGTGGGTGTCGGCGATGACGACGATCGTCGCGCTCTCGCGGCCTTCGAGGTCGAAGGTGTGTTCGGCGTGGTGTTTACGGGGGGGCAAGGGGGTGCCTTAGCGCACTCGTCGCGGGAAGTCTCCACAGCGTGAAACTGGGCTTCCGCATGCCGCCGTGAGAACGACGGCGAGGGGCACCCAGGCAGCGAAGCGCACTTCAGCTCTTCGCCGGCGCCACCGAACTGCGCTGGTGGCGGCCGATGACGGCCTTCACCTCGTCGTCCGAGAGGTTGTGGTCGGACTGCTTGGCGACCTTGAGGATGGCTTCGACGAGGCCCGGGGTTGTGCCCCGGCCGCGGGATTCGAGCCAGTAGCTCACGTTGCTGGCGCCGCTCATGGGGCCGATGCAGATCTCCTGCTCGCGGCCGAACATGCCCGCCGGGACCCCGGAGTAGACGCGGTCGGCGAGGTAGTCGTCGCCCTTCGACTTGGCTTTGATGATCGCCGCCGCGTGCACGCCGGTCGCGGTCCGGAAGGCATCCTCGCCGACGACGGGATAGTTGATGGCGATGGGGAACCGCGTCGCGCTGCTGACCCTCTGGGCCGCAGCCGAGAGCTTCGACAGGTCCTGGTCACCGAGCTCGCCGAGAAGCTTGAGGTTGATGAGCAGGAGATCGAGGGGCGCGTTGCCCACGCGCTCGCCGATGCCGAGGATGGTTCCGTGGACCCGGTCGGCGCCGTACTCGAAGGCGAAGATCGAGTTGACGAGGCCGAGGCCCCGGTCGTTGTGGCCGTGCCAGTCGATCTTGACGGTGTCCGACGCGCCGGCACCCTCGACGACGTTGCGGGTGAAGTGCAGGAGGTTCTTCACGCCGTCGGGGGTGGCGTGGCCGACCGTGTCGCAGACGCAGATCCGCGTCGCGCCGTGGTCGATGGCTGCCCGGAAGAGGTCCGACAGAAGGTCCGGGCGGGACCGGGTCGTATCCTCCGTCACGAAGGTGACCGGGAGCCCCTCTTTGACGGCGAAGTCGATGGCCTCGACGGAGCGCCCGATGATCAGCTCGCTGGACCAGTCTTCGGCGAGCTTACGGATCGGTGAGCTGCCGATGAAGGTCATCACTTCGACGGGGCGCCCCGTCTTCTGACTGACCTCGACCATCGGTTTGATGTCGCCGATCATCGTGCGGCCCGCACAAGCAGGGATGATCGAGAGCTTCTGGTCGACGATCTCCTGCACCAAGCGGGTCACGTCTTCGAAGGCGCGCTGCCCCGCGCCGGGCAAGCCGACGTCCGAGCTGTAGACCCCGAGCTCGTCCATCAGGTGGAGGATCTCGAGCTTGTCGCCGATACCCGGGTCCACCACGGACGGGTTTTGGATTCCGTCGCGGAGCGTTTCGTCGTGCAACTCGAAGCGCTTCTCGCCGAAGACCTTCCCCTTACGGTCGACCTCGTTCCAGTCGTAGATCAGCTCCTCGGCGTCCGCGCTCGGGGTCCCGGTCATGCCTCAGCCCGCGCTTTCGAGGACGACGGCGATGCCCTGGCCGCCGCCGATGCAGGCGGAGCCGACCGCCAGGCTCTTGCCGCGATTCTTCAGCGTGTAGATGAGGTTGGTCGTGATGCGCGCGCCGGTGGCGCCGAGGGGGTGGCCGAGGGCGATGGCGCCGCCGTTCACGTTGGTTCGGTCCTCAGGCAGGCCGAGCTCCTTCTGGCAGGCGAGGAACTGCGGGGCGAAGGCCTCGTTGATGTCGAAGAGGTCGACGTCGTCCTGCTTGAGGCCGGCGCGCTCGAGGGCGCCGCGGATGGCGGGCACCGGGCCGATGCCCATGAGCGTCGGCTCGACGCCGGCGACGCCCCACTGGATGAGCTTCGCAAGCGGCGTGAGGCCCTGGCCCTTGGCCCACTCGCCGTCGACGACGAGCAAGGCCGCCGCGCCGTCGCAGATGCCCGAGGCGTTGCCGGCGGTGACCATGCCGTCCTTCTTGAAGACCGGGCGCAGCTTGGCGAGGTCCTCGATCGTCGTCTGGGGGCGCGGGTGCTCGTCATGGTCGACGGTGATGGTCTTCTTGCGGGACGGGATCTCCATCGGGGCTATCTCGTCGGCGAAGCCGCCGGACTCTTGAGCCGCGGCCCACCGCTGCTGGGACTGGAGCGCGAAGGCGTCGGCCATCTCCCGGGTAATGCCGTACTTGTCGCCGAGGTTCTCGGCGGTCACCGCCATCGGCGTCTTGCAGTAGGTATCGGTCAGCGAATCCCAGAGGGAGTCGTTCATCTTCGGCGGCTGGCCGAAGCGGGCGGCGCCATCGCGCATGCCGTAGATGACGTGGGGCGCTTGGCTCATGGACTCGGCGCCGGCGGCGAGCACGGCCTTGGCCTCGCCGAGGAGGATCTGCTCGGCGGCGCTGACCACCGCCTGGAAGCCCGAGCCGCAGAGGCGGTTGACCGTGAGGGCGGGCTTGTCGATGGGCAGGCCGGCCTTGAGGCCGACATGGCGCGCGCCGTAGATGGCGTCGGGGCTCGTCTGCTGCACATTCCCGAGGATGCACTGGTCGATGTCGGCGGGGTCGAGGCCCGACTGGGCGATCGCCGCCTTGCTCGCGTGCACCGCGAGGTCGATGGCGCTGACCTTCTTGAGGGCCCCGCTGAGGGCACCGAACGGGGTCCGCTTGGCGGCGACGATCCAGATTTCCTTCGGGAGCTTGTTCATGCCGTGGTTCCTCGGTTGAAAGGGAGCGGGAGCATACGGCGAAGTGCTCCCGTCCTCGCCCCGTCACGTGATGAAACGCAAGGCCCCGTTCAGCCGAAGTCGATAGGCGTGCCGTTGAAGGCCGGGTCGCCGAAGGTGTCGACGTCGGTGAGGCCCACCGTCTGGAGGATGCCCGTCAGGAAGTCGGGGATGTGGCGCGCATCGGAGCCCCGGCCTCCGGGGCCGACGACCTTCAGGCGGCCGCCTCGGACGCCGAGGTTCCGGCCGCCGGCGAGGAGCCACATGAGGCGATCTGAGCTGTGATTCTCGGCCATGCCCTTGAAGTGAATGACCAGGGTATTGTCGAGGACGCGACTTCCGTCGACATCTTCGAGATTGGCGAGTTCGTCGAGGAGGTTGGCGAAGAGGTCGTTGTAGGCGGTCTGCATGGCGAGGCCGAGCCTCACGGCTTCGCCCTGGGAGAGGCCCTCGGAGAGCGGCCCCGGGATGCCTTGGAAGACGTGGGAGATGGCGTGATCCCAGTACGACGAGTTGATGCCGTACTCCGGCCACTGGGGCTGGTTTCGTCCGCCGGTGTTGCCGCACATGATCGTCGCGGTGTTGGTGTAGCCGCAGGCGAGGGCCCGGGCGACGACGGCGGAGTGCTGGCGGATGACCTGGGGCAGGCTCTGGTACGCGAGGAAGTCGTAGTCGCCGGGGCGCGTCGGCGCGGCACATGATGCCCCGATGCCTCCCTCGGTCAGCTCCCGGTCGAGGGCGTCGATGCTCGCGATGTGCTGGCGGACCCGGTCCCGGTCGGCGCTGGGCACCCGGCGCTCGAGGGTCGCGAGGTCCCGGCCGGCGAGGTCGAGGAGCCGGCGCCGGCGGATGGTGCGCCGTTCGGCGACGGGGTCCGAGGTGGCCCCGGCGAAGACCCGGTCGAAGGCGTCCCGGGGGTTCTGGATCGGAGTGACCGGGCGATTGGCGCCGAGGTACGAGTAGTAGCGCTCGCCCCCCGAGTTCGAGCTCCCAACGTTGAACGCCGTCGTGAGAGGGGTCGCGCCGGCGCGCGCGGCGATGAACTGGTCGAGGGAGATGCCCGTGGCGTAGAAGTCCGGGGGCCGGGTGCTGTTCTCGCCGATCGGTCGGCCGGTGAGGGCCGACCCCGCGACCCGATGCTGGTGCATGCTGCCGAGGCGGGTGAGGCCCTCGACGAAGACCAGGTCGTCGCGGTGACGGGTGAGGGGGGCGAAGACCCCCGGGAGGGCGCTCGCGAGGGCGCCTTCACTTCCCGAGAAGCCCGGGGGACGCCACCCGGCGTAGCCCCGAGATGCATTGTCGTCGGGCCCGACGAGGAAGCCGTTCGGGGTGCCGAAGAAGATGACCTTCGGGGTGGCGGCCTCGGCGGACACCGGCATGCGCGACAGGAACGGGAGCGCGGCGGCGGCGGCCCCGAGGCCCTTGAGGAGGCCGCGGCGACCCATGCGATTCCGGCTCTTCATCTCGTTCTTCGCCATGTTCATTTCCTCTGATTTACGACTCGACATCACTCCAGCTCCGATACGTGACGCGCCCGAAAGCCCTCCGAGGTCGCGATGGCGACCAGCAGTTCTCCGATGTCTCCACCGGATTCCCGGAACGCCGCCTCGATGCGGTCGACGCCGCAGGCGTCCTCGGCTTCGACGTGGCGGCCGGTCGCGTAGCGCACCCACTGGACCGTCACGCAGTGCTCGATGTCGGAGCTCCGGGCGAGGTTCTCGGCGAGCTCGGGCACGCTGTCGAAGGTGCCGAGGATGTTCGGGTCGTCGAGGCGGCCGGTGTCGCGGACCTCTCCTTGCCTGGCGTTCTCGGGCCGGAAGCGGCCGAGGTCGTCGTAGGCGGCGAAGCCGAAGCCGATGGGGTCCATCGACAAGTGGCAGCCGCTGCAGGGCGAGGTCACGGTGCGATCCTCGACGGGCAGGTCGACGACATTGGGCGGAGGGGCCGGGAGCGGGTCGCAGAGCAGTTGCTCACGGACGAAGAGGCCCCGGTGAACCTCGGGGAAGAGGGAGCCGAACTGGGCCATGAGGGCGGGCTGGGTGAGGATGCCGGCGCGGCTTTCGGGGTCGAGTTCGACGCGTCCGAAGGGCACGGCCGCGGGCTCGACGCCGTAGAGCTCGGCGACGCCTTCGCCCGGGAACGAGTAGCTGGCGGTGAAGAGCTCGCGAAGCGTGCCCTCGCCTTCGAAGACGACGTGCTCCACGAAGCGCAAAGCCTCCTCGCGGAGGGTATCGCCCATGCCGTCGCGCCACTGGGGGTCGTCCCGCTCGAGGCCCTTCGTGCGGGAGAGGCGCAGCCACTGTTCGTGGAAGCGGCGCATGCCGATCCGGGCCCGGGGGTCGTCGAGCATGGCGCGGGCCTGTTCTTCGACGCCTGCGGCGTCCGAAAGGTCGCCTACCTCGGCGGCGTCGAGGAGCGCGTCGTCGGGGCCCGCGGACCAAATCAGGAACGACAGGCGAGAGGCGACCGAGTAGCCGTCGAGGGGGGCGAGCTCGCCCACCGCGGCGTCGAGGTCGGCGGTCTCGGCGTGATAGAGAAAGTGGGGTGAGAGCAGCATCGCCGTCAGCAGGGTCTGGAAGGCGGTGTCGGCATCGGTGGCGGCGCTCTCCTCCTGATAGAGCGCGAGGTAGTCGTCGACGAGGGCACCGTCGATGGACGCGACGGGCCGGCGAAACGCCCTCCGTCCGAAGTCCTCGATGAACGAGCGCGCGCAGGCCTCGTCGCTGCGATCGCAGCTGACTAGGCTCTCGAGGCCCCGGGCCCGGGCGCCCGCTGCGAGGTCTTCGGCCAGGGTGAGGTAGCTGCGCACGTTCTCGGTGTCGGGGGCGAGGGTCGTCGACGCGAAGGTCTCGACCTGTCCGTCGGGGATGAGACTGAGGGTGCGCACCGTGTCGGCGTCGAGGGCCTCGACCCCGAGCAGGTCGCGGACCGTCAAGCGGTACTGCTCGGCGGTGAGCCGCCGGAGGGGCGTATGGCCGACGGTGAATCCAGCGCCCTCGTCACACTCGAAGTCGAGGGTCGGTCCCGGGCTCCCGCCTCGGTCCCCGGGGCCCGACCCCGCCGCGATCCCGCTGCCGCCGTCACCGATGACCCCGTTGCAAGCTGTCAGAACCAACAAGAGCGCGCTGCAGAATCGAACCATCGCCGTACCTCCTGCATTAGGAGTAACGGGAGCGCCCGACGGTGTCCGTTGGCGTAATGGCGCTCGAAACCTACATGTAGGCCGTCGAGGAGATCATTGAAGGATCATGGCCAGGTGAGGGTCGCAGCGCGGCCGAGGTAGCTCGGCGGGAGCCCCGCTGTCGGGTCGTCTCCGGAGCTTCCGAGGGCGACACCGAGGGCGATGCCTCCTGCGGCCAGAACGGCGACGCCGATGGCGACGAAGACCCATGGGGACACGCCCGCCCCGTCGTCGTCGGGCTCGCCGGGGGTATCCGGTGGGGAGAAGATCGGGTCTGTTGCGTTCGCCGGTTCGAGGGCCAGAGTGACCGTCGCGCTGCGCCCGACGGCCGCTTCGATGGAGCGTGTCACGGGCACCGCGCCATCGGCCTCGGCCTCGATGCGGTGGTCCCCGGGGTTGACCTGGAGCCGCAGCGAAGCGCCGGGAACCGCGTCGGCGACGGGCTCACCGTCGAGGCGGAGGGTGACCCGGTCGGCTCCGGATACTCGGATGATGAGGGTCGCGACGCCGCCGCTCAGCTCGCTCCGGAGTTCGTCGGCCTGGGCGCGGCGGTCATCCGGGAGCTCGCCCCAGCGGCCGCCGAGGAGCTCGTCGATGACCTCGATGGCCTCGACGAACTTGCCGGCGTCACGGAGCACCAGGGTGAGATTGAACGCGAGGGCTCGCCGCGGTGCCGCGGTCAAGGCCTCGCGGAGGAGGGACGCCGCGGCGTCGAGGTGCCCGGCAGCGGCGGCGTCCCGGGCAGCGGTGGCGAGCTCCTCGGCCCGAGCGACGTCGTCTTCTGATGCGTCCTGGGCACTCTGGGCACTCTGGGCACTTTGGCCGTCTTGGCCATCTTGGGCCGTCGCCGTCGTCGCCACGAGGGCTACCGAGGCGAGCAGTGAAGCGGTGAGAAGTCGCTGGATCAATCGGTCCACCATTCGTCGACGCTCGACATCATACCCGTCATTGCGCTGGGCCGCATGCGCGGCCGTCGGCGCATGCGCGGCCGGGCCTCGGTCGGCCCGTTGGTGAGGGTCTCATCGGCCTGGGGGGACGCGCCGTGGGCTTCATCGGCGAGGGGGCTGCCCGGAACATCGTCGGCAGGTTCCTCGGTCACCGCCGTCGGGGCCGCGACGTCAGCACCTCGGTCGGAGCCTGGCTCCGTCGGCTCCGGGCCGGGTGGTTCCGGCGTCGCGCTCTCTTCCTCTTGTTCGGCACTCGCTGTTTCTACCGAGATCTCGTTTTGCACATCCCCTGGCCGTACGTCCTCGGGGGACTCGGTCAGGAGCTGGGCTCCGAGCAGCATGGCCGCGCCGAGGATGGCGCTTCCGAAGACGACCAGGGCGAGGCGCGTGAGCCCACGGCGTGTCTGGGATGCCCGCGGCGGGATGAAGCTCGTCCTTTTTACCGCTTGTGTGCGCTCGGGGTGATCCGACCGCCGAGAGGCTCGGGGCCTTTGCGGCGAGGGTCCCTTGGCTCGGGCCACCTCCACGGCGAGGGCGCGATCTTTGGTCATCTCGTCACGCAGCGCCCCAAATCGTTCGCCGAGGAAGGCCGCGAGGGTGAACGTGCCCTCGTCGGCTTCGACGACCTGGAGGGCGAGGTCGAGGGCTTCGACCACCGCGGCGGCTGAGGCGGGGCGCGCCTCCCGGTCCTTCGCGAGGAGCGAGAGGAGGAGCTGTTCGACCTCCGGCGGCACGTCGGCGCGTTCTTCTTCGATCTCCGGCGGTGGCTCTTCGAGGATCCGGCGGGCGGCGTCTTCGAGGCTCTTCTCTCGATAGAGCCGCCTCCCCGCGAGCATCTCCCAGAGCACGACGCCGAGGGCGAAGAGGTCCGCCCGGCCGTCGAGGCGTTTGAAGCGCAGTTGCTCCGGAGACATGTAGCCGTACTTGCCCTTGAGGGCGTGGGTGGTCGTATTGCCATCCCCGCCGACCGCCTTGGCGATCCCGAAGTCGGTCACCTTCACCGTGCCGTCGAAGGCGACGAGGATGTTCTGGGGCGAGATGTCCCGGTGGACGAGCTTCAGTGCCCGGCCGTCCTCGCCGACCAACTCGTGAGCTGCCGAGAGGCCTGCCGCCACGTCCCGGGCGATGCGCAGGCAGATCGACACCGGGAGCAGGTCCCCGGCTTGCCGGGTCTCGACCACCACGCGGGAGAGCGGCAATCCGTCGACGAAGTCCATCAAGAGGTACGAGCCTCCGTCGTCCTCGCCGACGTCGAGGACGCTGACCACGTTCCGGTGACGGAGGAGCCCAGCGACCCGGGCTTCTTCCTCGAACATGCGCCGAATCTCCGGGTCGTCCCGGAGGTGTTCGTGCAGCCGCTTGAGCGCGTAGAGCCGGCTGAAGCCGCCCTTCTCGCGCATCACCAACTCGACGGTGCCGATGCCCCCGCGAGCGATCATCGCAATCCGCAGCAGGTCGTCGTCGCGGCTCTCCCGCTTTGTCTCAGCCGCCTCAGCCATTCACCTCGTTATTACACACGAGTTCGGTAGTCTTCGGAAATGGTGGGCGACGAAGACGCCGAACCGGCTTTCAGGCGCGCCCAGCAGGGTGATTTCGTCGGGGTAGACGCCCACCTCGCGTCCCAGGGCTCAGCCGAAGGCCCCTGGCGGCTGGCCCTTCGCGCTCTCTACGCCATGACCTTCCCCGGTCGTCTCGATGCGATGCCGACGCCCGCAGACATCGCGCGCCACCAGGGCCACGCCGGGGCGGTCGAGGCCCAGCGTCAGCGAGACCTGCTCTCCGTCCTTCGCCTGAACCCGCCCCATGGCTCCGCGGGAGACGCAGAAGACCCGGGAGACGCGGGAGGCGGTTGGGCCGAGGCCACCCTGGCGAGGGCGTTCCGGGGGTGGCTCGCGGCCGAGTACACCATCGCTGAGCATCTCGCCGCCGCCGCCGCCGACGCCGCCAAGGCTGCGGGGAACGCCGCCGTCCGGGTGGACGCCGAGACGGTGATGGCGCTCTCCGCCGCCGCCGCCGACGTCGCCACGTCGCGGGCTCGCCGTGCGTCTCGCATGGCCCGGGCCGAGGCGCTGCTCCAGCAGGAGTACCTGGCGAATCTGATCCTGGCCCGGGTCCGCCGGCACAACGGGCGAGCGCATCTTTCGGTGCGTATCCTCGGCAGCCTGACCGAGGTGGTCCCCGAGGTGTGGCAACCGTGGGTCGGCCTCGAACTCGCCCTCGCCGGCGGCGCATCCCTGCCCCGGGGCCAGGCGCCGCTCTCGGGCCTCGTCGACGCCGCCCGGGCCGGAGACCGCGCCGGGTTCACCGA
>QMMC01000185.1 GCA_003647065.1 Deltaproteobacteria bacterium
CACCACGTCATCGCCGCCTGCCGCAAGGCGAGCGACGAGCTCGCCCAGACCGGCGCCGAGGTGGTGACCGACGTGGACGTCACAGAAAGCGCCGGGGCCCAGCGCCTCGAAGCGGCCGTCGGTGAGCGCCCCCTCGACCACCTCATCCTCAACGCGGGCATCCTCGAACAAGACGGCCTCGACAACCTCGACTTCGACTCCATCCGGCGCCAGTTCGAGGTGAACAGCATGGGCCCCCTGCGGGTCACGAGCGCCCTCCTCGGCCGCCTCGGGACGGGGAGCAAGGTCGCGATCATCACCAGCCGCATGGGCTCCATCGCCGACAACGGCTCGGGCGGCGCCTACGGCTACCGCATGTCCAAGGCCGCGGTGAACGCCGCCTTCAAGTCCCTCGCGAACGACGTGGCGGACCGCGGCGTCATGGTCGCCATCCTCCACCCGGGGTGGGTCCAGACCCGCATGGTCGGCAACAGCGGCAACGTGACCGCAGACGAGTCGGCGGCCGGTCTCCTCGCCCGCATCGACGAGCTGACGCCGGAGACGAGTGGGACGTTTTGGCACGCCGAGGGCGCAGTGTTGCCCTGGTAGGTAAGGGGGACGCGTGATTGCTTAATTGCCTTACGCGGCCAACGCCTTACCAGGGGACCGGTGGCCGGCCCCTGGCGTAAGGCAATTAAGCAATCACGCGTCCCCCCGCCTCCGATCACGGAGCTACCGTATCCGGCGCTCCGGGGACCGGGAGCGTGGTGCTGTCGAGGTTCACGCCGTTGTCGCGGTAGACGACGTCTCGCGTGAGCCGCCCGAGGTCGTAGCCGTCGACCTGCACGCATGCGCCGATTGCGGCCCCTTCGACGACGCCGCCTTCGACATCGAGGGCCGGCGCGGTTTCCCCGGAGTGGGCGATGAAGAGCCCGCAGGTCGCTGGACTTCGAATGGCGAAGCCCGTGAGGTGAACGCTGGCGCCGAGAGCGGTGACGGCGTGCCCGTGCATGCGATCCGCCTCGGCGCCTTCGGTGCCCACGATGTTCGTGACGGACAATTGCGAAAGGTCCACCACCGCGCCGTGGATCGTGTTCAGCCCGATCTCTCGGGCGCCGTCGACAGCGACCCGGGTACCCGAGAGACGCGCGCCGCGCTGCATGCCCACGCCGTAGCCAAAGGCCAGGTCGCTCTCCCGGGGCAAGGTGTTCTGGACGACGACGTCGGTCAACGAGACCTCGGCCCCCTCGGCGGCCAACCCGACCTCTCGGTTGCCGATGATGGCGAGACGGGTGGCCTCGAGACGACTGCCGGTCTCGACATTGACGCCGCGGCCGAACTCCCCGTCGCTTTGTCGACTCTGGGTGTCGCGGACGACGACGTCCGTGAGGACGAGCACCGAGTTCACCGTAGCCGCGAGGCCGATATTGCGGTTGCCCATGACGACCAGCCGGTCCGCCTGAAACATCACGCGCTCGTCGAGATTGATCCCGCGACCATGGGTGCCGTCGCTCTGCCGACCCTGGGTATCGCGGACGACGACGTCCGAAAGGACCATGACCACATCCGTCGTCGCGGCCACGCCCACGGTGCGGCTATGGGAGACGAGCAACCGCGCTGCTTCGAGGCGAGCCCCATCTTCGACATTGATGCCCATGCCGGCCTCGCCGTCGCTCTCTTGGGCCTGGGTGTCACGGACGACGACGTCTGAGAGAACGAGCTCGCAGTTCGAGCCGGCTTGCAAGCCCACTTCGTGGTTGCCCGAGACGATGAGCCGTTCCCCTCGAAAGGTAGACCCTTCTTGGATACTCACCCCGCGGCCGAAAAACCCATCGGCATCGCGACCGCGGTTGTCGCGGACGGCGGCGTCCGAAAGCACGATCTCGCCGGCCCCCGCGGCAAAGACGCCGGCCTGCTGATTGCCCGAGATGACCGCCCGCGTGGCTTCGGCCCGGGCGCCATTCGCAACGTAGAGGCCGACCCCGGGAGATACCGACCCGGGGCGGGTGTCTCGAACGACCAACCCACGCGCGGAGAGCACGGTCCCCGCACCGAGCACCTCGACCCCGAGGGACCGCGAGCCTTCGACGAGCACCCCTTCGAGGGTGAGGGCCTGGCCGTTCTCGACCAAGACCCCAACCTGGGGAGCGCCGACGATGGCGAGGCTACCGACGAATGCAGCATCACCCGCTCTTGCAACCCGGATGACGGCCGGGACCGCGGAGGCTACGCCGGTAAGCCGGGTCTCGGCGACACAGGCGCCAACGAGGCGGACGGCAGGGTTGAGCGACAAGGTTCCCTCGTACGTTCCCTTCGCGAGGGCGACGGTCGTGCCCGCGGCGAGAGAGAGCCAAGGCACCTCGGCGAGCGTCGCGTAGGGAGACGCGACGGTCCCGTCGCCACCGCCAGCCGCGTCCGCCTTCACGTAAACGACCGGAGTGCCGGTGGGCAGGCCCATCGCGAAATCACCGGGCGGACAGGCCTCACCAATCGCCGCGCAGCTCGCTTCGCCGGGGAAATGCGCTTCCCCGAACGGACACGGGACCGCACCGGCTTCGGGGTACGGGTCACACGTCGTGACGACGCCGTCGTCGACCTCGCGCCAGCCCATGGGACACGGCGCGATGCCGATGGGCGGCGCACCTTCCGCAAGCCACGGGATATCGGGCGCCGCGAGTCCGGCGTCGGCCCCTGCACCATCGGCCGCGGCATCGGTAGCGCCATCGACGCCCCCGACATCGTCACCGCAGCCGATCGAGAAGAGACCCGCGAGCACCACCGCCCACGCGCCGCCGATTTCCGAAGCCCCCACCGGTGCATCTTAGCGCATGGGCGCGCTAACACGACGCGCCAAGCTTCTGACTCCGGGTCCAACCACTTTTTTGCGCCTTTGGAGAGCGACGCGTTATGCGTCATGCATGTCCCCTGCCCGACGGGCGAGTCGGCAGCGGCGGCAGGAGGTGACTCATGCGTGCGCTCTTCGGGCTAAGTGCCCTCGTCTTTCTCTCGGCCTGCGGCGCGGCGGGGACCGCAAGCACCGGTAATGCGGTCGCCGACGGCGCTCACACCACCGGCCGTGAGACGAGCTCGATCTCGACCTTCGAGATGGTCGACATCGAAAGCGGCGCCCTGCCCAACGACTGGGACGACCGCCGGGCCGCTGCCCCTTGGTCGGCCGAGCCCGTCGCGACGAGCGACGTGCCGGACGCCCTGGTGCACGCCTGGGCGCGCGCAGATAACCGTGAATGGTGCGCCCCTCTCACCCTGGGCACCGCCGGCCGCGGCGTCTCCGCACGTCGCGCCGACTACCACGGCGGGTGGGCCGTCGAGTTCGACAAGCGCGGCATGCCCGGCGTGAACCGCAGCGGCCAGGCCTGCACCGACTGCGGACGCGGGGCCTTCGGCATCGCCGGCACCGCCGTCATGGTCGACCAGGAAGACCCCCTCGAAGCCGAAGAGCGCACCCTCGCCGACGGCAGCCGCGTGCGCATCGAGACCTCCGTCGACGAAGCCGACCTCGAAGAGGGCGCCGAGGGCAGCGTTGCCACCCTCAAGATCCGCGGCCAGGACTGCGTCTACCAGGTGTGGTCCTTCTCGGGCGACGCCCACCTCCAAGAGCTCCTCGAGGATTTGCGCTTCGTAGAGCCCGAAGACGGCGAGTAGGCAATCACGGCATTCGCCCACCGGAGGCGAAGCTCGATGACGGGGCGCTCACTGGAAGGTGGGTGCCCCGGTTGCGTTTTGGGAGCTGGGTTCGAGTTACTCCACGAAGAGTAGGCCGGGCGTGGCGAGGCTCGACAGCGGCACGGCCTCGACTCGCTCGGCGATGGGGTAACGCCGGCTGCCCGGATAGATGACCGCGACTCGCTCGAGTCCGAGGTCCTCGAGAGCGGTCCGGATCGAGCGCGTAGCTCGTGGTGCATCCGCTCGCTTGCACTCGACCCCAAACATGCGCCCACCCCTGCGCAGAATGAGGTCGACCTCCGCACCCTGGTGGGTGGCCCAGAACCATGCGTCGTCGTGGGGCTCGGTCGCCAGCACTTCTTCGATGACCAAGCCCTCCCAGGACGCGCCGTGTTTGGGGTGCGAGAGCAACGCTCGCTCGCTGTCGATTCCCAAAAGCTCGTGCAAGAGGCCAGTGTCGCGGACATAGACCTTCGGGGACTTGACCTGACGCTTCTTCAGGTTGGCGTGCCAAGGCTGCAGCTGACGAATCATCAAAGCGTCGGTCAAGAGGTCCAGATAGCGGCGCGTAGTCGCCGCGCTCACGCCGAGCGAGCGCGCGGGCTCGGCCGCGTTCCAGGTCTGACCGTGGTAGTGCGCGACCATCGTCCAGAAACGAAGTAGCGCGACCGCCGGGGTGCGCACTCCCCATTGGGGAAGGTCGCGTTCCAGCAGTGTTTGGATGAAGTGCTTGCGCCAGTGGAGGCTGTCTTCTTCACTGGCTGCCAGATACGCGAGGGGAAAACCACCGCGGCGCCAGCGCCGGCCCAGAGACTCGGCACCGAGCTCGGCCAAGGTGAACCCGCCGATGGCGATTCGTTCCATGCGCCCGGCGAGGCTCTCGGAACTCTGCCGCATGAGGTCGCCGGAAGCGCTACCAAGAATCAAGAAGCGGGCGGGCTTGTTCTTGCGGTCGGCGAGCACCCGAAGAAGAGGAAAGAGGTCGGGGCGTCGCTGAATCTCGTCGATAACGACCAGACCTCGGAGCGGCCCGAGGGCCGTCATCGGTTCATCCAGACGCGCGAGACTCGTGGGGTCTTCGAGATCGAAGTAGTTGGCTGATTCCTCGGAGAGGAGTTCCCGAGCCAGAGTGGTCTTACCGCATTGGCGTGGGCCCGTGAGTACAGCGATTGGGCTACGCCTCAGTGAGGACTGGATCGCCTCGAGGGTTCGTGTCCGCGCGATATCCACCCCGGACGGTACCATGAAAATCAGAACACAGATGGCGTTTTTTCATGGCAAATGGGCCGCACGGGAACGAATATCGCTCCCAATTCCCCCTGAATCCCGCCCATCATCGCCCCGGGCGATCTTTTTTGGTCACAGATCGCCGGCTCATAGGCACCGGGGGACGTGATGGTAGCGGCAAACCTCGCCTCAAATGAGGCTGATCCAATCCGGATACGGATACGAGAGGGGGCATATCGCGACGCTATCGCGATGTGCGCTCGTGAGCATGGAGCGGCCGTCGGTCGCCTGTGCATGGCGATGCTCGGCGACCAAGCCGAGGCCGAGGAGACGGTCCAGGAGGCGCTGATCGCCGCCCACGATGCGATGGCTTCGTATCGGGGCGACGGGTCCGTGCGCTCGTGGCTCTTCGGTATCGCCCGGCGCATGTGCGCCCGGCGGATCGAAACCCGGGTGCGGCGCCGGAACAAGCTGCGCCTCGTGCACGACACAGAGACGCCCGTCGGCATGCCGGACGACATGGCCGAGCGCTACCGCCGGGCGAAGAAGGTTCGCGAGGCCCTCGAGAACCTCAAGCCATCGGAGCGCGACGCGGTCGTGCTGCGCTACGAGGCGGGCCTCAGCTACCGAGAGATCGGGGACGCGGTGGGCATCGACGAGGCCGCCGCACGCAAGAGAGCAAGCCGGGCCCTGGGCCGGCTCCGGAACTACCTGAAGGACGAGGTCTGAGATGAGTGAGTCAACACAGAACGAGAACGAGTTCTGGGACGATCTGGCAGGGATCGTCGACGGAGACGACGAGCTCATCGAGAAGCACGCCAACCTCCTCGGCATGTCGGACGAGTTCCGCGACGCGCGCTTCGAAGCTCAGGCGGTCGCCGATGCGGTCGCCGAGACCGGCGGCGACTACCAGGCGCCCGAGGACCTCGAAGCGCGGCTCATGGCCGCCCTCGATGCCCGGGGCCCAAGGGCCGACGAGGTCGCGGGCACCAACGACACGTTGCCTGCGGGCAGCGGGGCCGTCGACCCGAGCGCCGTTGCCGGAGCGGCGGCGGAGGCGTCCGGCGATCGCGACCGCCTCCCTGCCCGTTCCGGGCCGGCAGCGACGAAGCACCAACACGAGCTTCCCCCGGAGCGCGGCGAGAGCACCAAGCGGACGAGCAATGTCACCGAGCTGAAGAAGGGCGGCAAGGGCCCGGTCCTCCTCGTCCTCGGCGCCTTCGCCGCGGCGGCCCTCGCGCTCCTCGCCCTCGTCGGCGTCGGGGCCTTCTCGCTCCTGGGCAATGGCAGCGGCGACGGCGACGGCGATACGCCCCCGGTGCTGGCCGCCATGGGCACTCTCTCCGCCCGCATCGTCCGCGTCGACCGCGCGGCCGCCGACGGTCAGAACGGCGTGACGATGACCGTGAACGGCGGGACGGCGATGCCCCTCGCCGCCGGGGCCCAGGTCCCCGCGGGCGCCATCATCAGTACCGACGATCGCACCCGGACCCGCCTCGAGCTCTCCGATGGCTCGACGGTCACCCTGAACCACGCGACCACGCTGGCCCTCATCGGGACCGTGCCTCGACGCGTCGAGCTCCGGACAGGCGAGCTGGTCGCCGATGTGGCCCACCTCGACCAAGGCCCCGCGGCGATCTACGGAACCCCGACGGGCCACATCGAGGTCCTCGGCACCAAATTCGTCCTGAGCGCCACCGAGAACGTCGCCAGCGTGCGCGTTGCCCGGGGGGCGGTCCGCGCCCACGGAGCCGGCGGCAGCGCCGTCGAGGTGAAGGCCGGGCAAGAGGGCATCGTGCCGAACGGCGCGGGTCCGAGCGTCTCCCCCGCGATGCAGCTCGCCGCCGACGTGGCGTGGTCCGAGCTCGGCGGCGCGGACGGCGCGACCGAGCGCGGCATCCGTGGCCTCGGCGAGCTTCGGGCGCGTCGCCCCGGCGAGCGGGACGACCAGGAGCGGCCCCTGACCCTCGCCTCCCACCGGTCGACGGTGCGCCTCGTGGGCAACGTCGCCCGGACGGAGATCGAAGAGGTCTTCCGCAACGACGGAGACCACATCCTCGAAGGCATCTACCGTTTCCCCCTCCCCTCGGACGCTCAGATCTCATCGCTCCAGCTCGAGGTCGACGGCGAGTGGGAAGAAGGGGCCTTCGTCGAGCGCGACCGGGCCGCTCAGATCTGGCGCGGAGTCATCCGCAACGCGACGCCCCAGCAGCAGCGCCGCCAGCGCGAAGAGTTCATCTGGGTCCCGGGCCCCTGGCGCGACCCTGCGCTCCTCGAGTGGCAGCGGGGGGGACGCTTCGAGCTGAAGATCTTCCCCATCCCGGCCCACGGCGAGCGCCGCATGCGCATCACCTACACCCAGAACCTCAGCCCCCACGGCCGCAGCGCCCGGCGCTACGTCCACCCCCTGCCCTTCTCGCCGGACGAGTCCACCCGCGTCGGACGCTTCGAGCTCGACGTCCGGGTCACGGGCCACGACGGCGAGGTGCGCCCCCACGGCTACCAGATGACCCAGCGCGCCGACGGAAACACGGCCCAGCTGAACTTCGTCGCTGACAACTTCCTCGCCAAGGGCGACCTCATCATCGACTTCGACATGCAGAACCCGGATGCCGAAATCCGCTGGTGGACCTTCTCCGGCGACGCCACGGCGGCCGCCCCCGAGCGCACTCGCGAAGGGTCGGCGGAGATCCTCGCCGCCCACCGGGCCCTCAACCAGGACAGCCGCGGCTACGCCGTGTTCGCCATTCGCCCGGAGCTGCCGGCCTGGACCCAGTCCCAGAGCCGCGACTACGTCATCGTCGTCGACTCGAGCCAGTCGATGGTCGGCGAGCGCTACGAACGAGCGACCGAGCTCACCCAGCGCCTGATCGGCGAGATGGACCGCCGAGACCGCTTCATGGTCGTCGCCTGCGACGCGACCTGCCAGGCGATGGGCCCGACGCCATCAACGCCGACCTCCGCGACCGCCAACCAGACGGCTGCCTTCTTGTCGGGCATTCGCCCGGCCGGGGCCTCAGACGTCGGTGCCTCGCTTCGGGCCGCCGTCGACACGATTCGCGACAAGCGCGAGCCGGGTCGCGACGTTCGGGTCATCTACATCGGCGACGGAGTCGCCTCGGTGGGTCACCGCCGAGCGAGCAGCCTGGCCGACGAGGTCGACTCCCTCGCGGGCGGGGACCCCCAGCTCTCCTTCACCACCGTCGGCATCGGCGGCGACTCGGACACGATGAACCTCTCGGCCATCGCCCGGGCCGGGGGCGGCCACTACGTGCCCTACGTGCCCGGCCAGCGCGTCGCGACGGCGGCCCTCGCCGTCCTCGAGACGACCTACGGGACCTCCCTCACCAACGCCTCGGTGCGCATGCCCGACGGCGTCAGTGAGATCGCCCCGACCCAGCTGTCGACCATTCGCGCCGGCGAAGAGCTGCTGGTCGTAGCGCGCCTCGATCAAAACGACATCCGGGGAGAGATCGTGCTCTCGGGCAAGGTCGGCGGGCGCCCCTTCGAGGACCGCTACCCGGTGAACCTCACGGTATCGACAGCCCGGGGCAACGCCTTCGTGCCGCGCCAGTGGGCCGCGGCGAGCATCGAAGAGCTCGAGCTTGGCGGCAAGGGCGAGGACGTGCCGCGCATCATCGCCCTCTCGAAGGCCTTCGGCGTCATGTCCCGCCACACCTCGCTCTTGGTCCTCGAGTCCGAAGCCATGTTCCGCGCCTTCGGTGTGGACCGCAACCAGCCCACGGTGCAGTGGACCGGCGAGGAAGACATGGAGATGGGCGAAGGCACGGGCCTCGCCCACTACGGGACCATGGGCGCATCGGGACGCGGGAGCGGCGGTGGGGGCAACGTCGACGACATGCTCTTGGGTGCCCTCGGCTCTGGCGCCAGCGCCGGCGGGGTCCGGGCGACCACTGCAACCAGGTCAGCACCGGCCCCCTCCAGGCGCCGGGCGCGACGCCCCGCGGACAGCCGCCCCGCCGCCGAGCCGATGCAAGAAGCAGCGGCCGACGCGGAACGCGAAGACAACGGCGACCGGGACGAAATGGTGCAGCAGCAGCGGCAGATTCAGCCGAACGTGGCCCCTCCCCAGCCTCGGCCCCGGGGTCGCCGCGGCGGGCAGTGGATGCGCCGCGAGTGGTTCCGCACGGGCACCATCCAGGCCGACACCAACTACCGCAGCGCGTGGCATGGCCGCGTCACCGAGGCCGAGGCCGCCCTCCGGCAGAGCCCCGACAGCCGTGACCGCCACCGCGACCTGGTCCGGGCCCTCACCCGAGTCGGCGAGCTCACCCGCGCCGAGGAGGTGGCCGAAGCGTGGATCTCCCGCGACCGCCTCGACCCGGAGGCCCTCACCTACCTGAGCGACATCATCGGTCGAAAGGGCAACCGCCCCGAAGCCCTGCGTCTGCTCTCGGGCATCGTCGACCTGCGCCCCGACGAGCGCGTGCTCCACGAGCGCATGGCCAACGCCTTCGACCGAGCGGGCATGCCGGACCGGGCCTGCGCCCACCGCGTCTCCCTCGCGGAGATACGCCCCGACGACGACGACGTGCAGGCCGACGCCGTGCGCTGCGAGCGCGGACTCAGCCGGCGCCGCGGTGCGGACCGAGTGCTCAGCGCCCTCGAGAACGACGAGGCCCGGAGCCGCGTCGAGCGCGTCCTCACCCGCAACGTCGCCCCGAGGCGTCCCCGCGGCGAGGTCCTCCTCGACGCGAGCTGGGGCGGCTCGACGGACGTGGACCTCAGCCTCATCACCCCCCAGGGGACCCGCATCTCCTGGATGGGCGGCCGACGCAACGTGGTCGGCGAGGACGGCAGCCGCGCAGGCGGCGAGAAGCTCGGCCTTCGCCGAGCGACCCCCGGGAGCTACATGATCGAGGTCAACCGCGCAGACCCCGACGACCGCACCCCGGTCTCCGGACGCATCGCGATCCGCGCCTTCGGCGAACGCCGAACCATCCCCTTCACCCTCACGGGCGAAAGGGTCGTGGTCGGACGCGTCGATGTACGCCGCGAATCACGCATGGTCCCGGGCGGCAGATAGAGATCTGCGCTGCCTCGAGCGCAACCCGGTCTAGAACGACGGTCAGGCGCTCTGCTGAGGGGGCATCGGCGTCAGACCGGCGTCGCGCATGAGGGCCTGGTCCGCGTCGACGTCGGCGTTGCCAGTGGTGAGCAGCTTCTCTCCGTAGAAGATGCTGTTGGCCCCGGCCATGAAGCAGAGCAACTGGGCTTCGCGGCTCAGGTTGGCCCGCCCCGCCGAGAGACGAACGCGAACCGTCGGCATGATGATGCGGGCGGTCGCGATCGCCCGGACGAGCTCGAGGGAGTCGACCGGAGGCCGGTCCTCGAGAGGCGTGCCTTCGACGGGAACCAACGCGTTGATGGGAACGCTACCCGGAGGAGTCGGAAGATTCGCGAGGGTCGCGAGCATCGCGCAGCGGTCGTTGATGGACTCGCCCATGCCGATGATGCCGCCGCAGCACACGCTGATGCCATTCTTGGCCACCCGGTCGAGGGTCGCGAGACGCTCTTCATAGGTCCGGGTGGTGATGATCTCCCCGTAAAACTCTTTCGAGGTGTCGAGGTTGTGGTTGTACGCCGTGAGCCCGGCGTCAGCGAGGCGCGCCGCCTGCTCGTCGGTGAGCATGCCGAGGGTCATGCAGGTCTCGAGGCCGAGGTCACCCACGCCGCGCACCATCTCGATCACGCGGTCGAAGGACGGGCCGTCCTTGGCTTCACGCCAGGCCGCGCCCATGCAGAAGCGGGTGGAGCCGGCGTCCTTGGCGATGCGAGCCTTCCGGACCACCTCATCGACCGGCAGGAACCGCTCGGGCTCGACCTCCGTCGAATGGTGGGACGACTGGGGGCAGTACCCACAATCCTCAGCACACCCGCCGGTCTTGATCGAGAGCAGCGCGCAGAGCTGCACCTGGTTCTCTGGGTGGTGCTTGCGGTGGACCCCCTGGGCCCGGTGGAGCAGCTCCATCAGAGGCAGGTCGTGGATCGCCCGGACCTCTTTGACGGTAACCTTGGGGTGCGGCATCGCCGACTCTTGTTGCATGACAGTCATGGACGAGGCGCATTTAGCCCAAGCGGGTTGGTCCCCGCAAGGCGACGCCTCACTCTCACCTTGACGCTGCTGGGGCGGCAACTGACCCTGTCGGCTCCGTGGCAGCCCCAGCCCAATCCGCCGAGAGCGCGAAACGCCCGGCGGCCGAAGTCCCGTCGCAGATCCTCGCCGCCTCTCCCATTCTCGGGGTTCTGGCCGCTTTGGCCGCGATCGTCGACCTCCTGTTCAATCACGGCATCGTCCGCAGCCTCACGGACGTCCTCGACCACCCCACCCACCTCACCCTGTCGAATCTCGGCGGGTTTCCCCGGAACCTGGCCGCCGTCGCCGGCTTCGTCGCCCTGGCGGTGGCCCTCACCCAGTTCCTGAGCGCTCCCCGGAAGGGCCGGATCACCCGCGGCATGGGCCTCGCCGGATTCGGCGGCATCTTCCTGCCCATCGTGGCGGTCGCCACCATCCTCCCCCCGGAGTTCCTCGCGCGTCGATGGGTCTATCTCATCCGCTTCGCCGTGGGCGCGGGATACGTGCTCACGATCCTCATCAGCACGGCCGGCGCCCGACGACCGGGCCCCCTCGGCCTGCGCCTCGCGACGGCTCTCCTCGCCATGGGCTCGCTGTTGTCATTCACGGCGATGGTCTTCATTCGCGTCCCGGCCATCGCCCACACCGGGTTCGGTGCCAGCACCCTGGTCCTCATGCAACGCCTCGCTGAAGCAGCATGGCTGTCGATCCCCCTCGCCGCCGCCTCGACGATCGTGCCCCGCCCGGGCAGAGCCGGTGGGACCCGGACCAACGTCGCCTTTGCCATCGGCGTCGCATCGTCGCTCATGATCCTCGCCGCCGGCCTGTGGGCGCGTTCGTTCCTCGGCGCGGCGTTCAGCACCGTAGTCTACGGAGTCACGGACGGTGAGCTTTTCATCGAGTCCGCGCCAAGCCTCTATGTGGTCGTCCTCGCGGTCGGCGTGGGCATCGCGTTCTCAGCCATCGCGGCCCGAGACGCGACGGTCGTCCAGGCCGGCGCCGGCGTACTGCTCGTCCTCGCCGGCGGCTTCACGCCCGCCGCGCCCCTCCGGCTCCTGACCTTCGTCCTGGGTGCGTGCCTGCTCACCCGGGCCAGCATCTGCCTCGGCGAACGGGGCATCTTGGCTCGCCACGCCGCCGAGCACGAGAAGGAACGCGCATCCTTCGCCGAGCTCGACCGCAGCCTGTCCGATGCCCCGGACCCTGCGGAAAGGACCTAAGTTCAGGGACTTTCGCCCGGTACCGGGAGGAGCAGGTCGAGCGTCGCCTCCCCCCCCGCCGTGACCGTGACCTCGGCCTCGGCGGTCGCCGGGTCTCCAAACCGCGGCCGCCCGGAGGCCGTTCCCAGGAGTTCCCAGCTCGAGTGCCAGAGGCGCACCCGGTGGGTCCCCGCCGGCACGGACTCGATGCGGAAGGCCCCTTCGACGTCGGTGATCGCATGGTACGGGTGAGGCAGGATGTGCAGCCAAGCGAGGGTCCACGGGTGCCCCGCGTCGCACCGGAGAGTGAGCACGCCCACCCGCGGCGCGACCTGAACGCTCGCGTCGCCGCGCCGGGGCTGACCGAAGTTCAGCCAGGTCTGACCATCCTCCCACGCGGCGTGCACGTTGTGCAGGACCGCGTCGGCGTTGCGAAAGAGAATCCGCTCCCCGGGGTGGGCGATGCTGATGTGGGGCGAGTAGCGGCAGCCCACTTGTTCGATGATGACCGGCTCGGTACGCGGAGGGGGCAGAGCTCCTTCGTCGACGTCGAGCCACACCACGACGTCGGCGAACCCCCCGGCGGGGCCGACGGCGAAGACCGGGTTCGGCTGACTCTG
>QMMC01000186.1 GCA_003647065.1 Deltaproteobacteria bacterium
CAGGAGCGCGGCGGCATCGTTCAATACGACCGCGCGGGCATCGACCTCGACGACGCGGACTACACGCTGATCGACCAGGTCTTCGCGAACCGCGGGGGCGCGAGCTACTTCCTGGTCGTCGCCCGGGCGTCACCCGATGGCTCGGCGGAGTTCAACAGCGAGCTCTCCCAGGGCCGGGCCGAGGCGGTCCTCGCCCACCTCGCCGAGACCTTCCCGACGCCGGAGCTCGAGCGCGAGGTGGGGCTCTTGTGGCTCGGCGAAGAGTACGCCCAGCTCGACCCGAGCTTCTGTGGTTGGAACCGTAGCGGCGAGGACGAGACCTGCGAGCCCGAAGACCTCAACAGGAGCGCGTTCATCACGTGGATCGACTGCACTTTGTAACCGCGCGGACGCTTCTCGCGCGCCCAGCGCTCTTGGCGTTCTTGGCGCTCGTCACCCTGACCTCGGCTTGCGACGACGGCGCCCCGGCGGCTCCGGCGCCAAGTCGCGTCGTCGCGGTGGCCGCCGCTCCCAACGCCGGCCCCAACATCGAAGATTTCTGCGACGCCTCGGGCACCGGGACGGAGTCGGTCGAGATGACTTTTCCAGAGCTCGCCGGCACGGCGCCGGCTACGGCCTCGGGCCCCCGCTGGGTGAACGTCTGGGCGACCTGGTGCGCCCCCTGCGTCGAGGAGATCCCCCGGCTCCTCGACTTTCGAAGCCGCCTCGCCGAAGAGGGCACCGACGTCGAACTGGTCTTCCTGTCTGCGGACCGCGACGACGAGGCGGTGAGCACCTTCCGGGAAGAGCACCCGTCGACGCCCGAGGGCCCCCGAATCGCAGACCCCGAGGTCCTACCGGCCTGGGCCACGAGCATCGGCCTCGACGAAGGGGCCACCCTCCCGGTGCATGTTTTCGTCGATGCCGGAGGCCGGGTTCAGTGCGCTCGCACCGGCGGCGTCGATGACGACGACTACGACGTCATCAGGGAGATCATCGGACAGTAGACGCTACGGGCAGGCAAAAGGCCCCCCTTCGTCCGCGTATGCACGGGCCCACGTCCGTAGTAGCGTCCCGGCCGATGCTCGACCTCGCGCTCTACGACCGCGTCCACATCAGCGCCAGGCCGCCGGCCCAGTGGCTGATCGCCGAGTGCTTCTTGCGCTTCGACTATCGGAAGGTCGATCTCGTACTCGAGGGCATCGAGAACCTACCGAATCGTCCGGTCATCTTCGCGATGAACCATACGGACAACTACAACTACTGGCCCTTCCAGTACTCCCTGCACAAGCACGGCACCTACATGGCGACCTGGGTGAAGGGGAAGAACTACGAGAGCCCCGCCGTCTCCACGTTCATGCGGTGGACCAACAACATCCCCATCGCCTCGCGGGGCTACGTCATCACCCGCGATTTCCTGAACGTCATGGGCCGGAGACCCAACCCCGACGAATACCGGGCGCTGCGCGACGCCACGGACACCCTCCGGGAGGTCGACCCCGCCGACGTGCCCCAAGCCGTGCTCACTGAGAGCCGCGACATGCTCGGCTATCGCTTCGAGCCCGAGACCGAGCGCTACGTAGACGCCATCGACTCCGTGATGAACAAGCTCATGGGACGCTTCGTCGAGCTCAACGAGCGCGCCCACGCCCTCGGCTCACACCTGCTCGTCTTCCCCGAGGGCACCCGCTCGGTCCACCTCTCGCGGGGACACATCGGCCTCGCCCAGATGGCATTGCACTTGAATGCGCCCATCGTGCCCGTCGGCTGTAGCGGCAGCGACCTCGTCTATACGAGCCGGTCCGTCATCACCAAGCCAGGCCGCATCGTCTACCGCATCGGCGAGCCGATGAGCGACTGGAGCGACCTCGCACCGCGAGAGCCCTTCGTGCCCTTCACTCGCGAGGCCGAAGCAAAGCACCGCGAGGCGTTCCAGGGCATCGTCGACCGCGTCATGGACCGTATCAACGACCTCGTCGACGAGCGCCACAAAGCGAAAGCCGACCGAGCCTCGGACGGAAGCCGCGGGACCGACCGCTTCATGTAAGTGCGCCACGACCGAGGTGGCCCACCTCGGCCGGGATCGGCGTAGTCTGCTCGAACGACCTCGCCATGCTCTCCGCTCCCAGCAAATCCCCCGGCCCCGAAGAGCTCGCCTTCCTGCAGCAGCGGGTCGCGCGCTTTGGTCTTTTCAGCGCCGCCCTGAGCGCCTTCTTCTGGGTCTATCGCCTGGGGCGAGTACTCGTCACGGACGATCCGGTCCACGCCGTCGGCGATCCGAGCTTGGGCCTCCACGCCCTCGCGTGGATCTTCCTCCTTGGGATCTGGGCCGCAAATCGAAGCGGCACGCGTTCTTACCGCTTCATCAACGCTGTCGAAGGCATCGGCCTCGAGGGAGCGTGCATCTCCTACATCGTGATGGGCACCTACATCCCGCTCATCGCTCGGCCCGAGATGGTCATGCTCTCGGCCATCACCGCGGTCCTCGTCGGCCGGGCCGCCTACGTCCCGGGGACGGCCCGCCGCACCTTCGTTCTCTCGGTTGCGGTCGGAGTCCCGTTCGTGTGGACGACCTATCTCGCCTATTCGGACATCGACCCGGATCTCCTCGCCTCCGTGGGAGCGGCGATCACTCCCGAGCAGATGGCCCTCGGCGCCACCCTCAACGCCGCGGCCTGGTGGACGCTCAACAGCGCCCTCGCGACGGGCATCACCCAGATCATCTACGGCCTCCGACGAGAGGTCCGAGACGTGAAGAAGCTCGGCCAGTATGTGCTCGAAGAAAAGCTCGGAGAGGGCGGCATGGGGGTCGTCTACAAAGCCCACCACGGCATGCTGCGAAGGCCGACGGCGATCAAGCTCCTCAAGTCAGGCGTGAGCAACCAAACGGCAGTCGAACGCTTCGCCCGGGAGGTGCGCCTCACGGCGCGCCTGACCCACACCAACACCGTGACCATCTACGACTACGGCCGGACTCCAGACGGCCTCTTCTACTATGCGATGGAGCTGCTCGACGGCGCGACCCTCGACGAGGTCGTCGCGGTAGGCGGGCCCCAGCCCCCGGGCCGGGCGGTGAAAGTGCTCACCGAGGTCGCCTCAGCGCTGACCGAGGCCCACGGCATCGGGCTCATCCACCGGGACATCAAACCCGCAAACATCATCCTCGCATTCAAGGGCGGCGTCCCCGATGTCGCCAAGGTCGTCGACTTCGGGCTCGTGAAGGACATCGCCCGCGACGAGGGCGCGGGCCTCACCCACGACAACACGATCACCGGGACCCCGCACTATATGGCTCCGGAAGCGATCACCACGCCGGACCAGGTCGACGGACGGAGCGACGTCTACGCCCTCGGCGCGGTCGGATATTTTCTGCTAACCGGCACCCACGTATTCTCCGGCGATACACTCATCGAAGTGTGCGGACATCACCTGCACACCGAGCCCGAAGCCCCGTCGGAGCGCCTCGGTGCCCCCATCCCCTCGGACCTCGAAGCGCTGCTCCTGGACTGCCTCGCAAAAGACCCCGGGCACCGCCCCGAGAGCGCCGCCGACCTCGTCACGCGGCTCGAGGGGCTCTCGTCGGCGGGCACCTGGAGCCACGAAGACGCGTCCTCGTGGTGGCAGAGCTTCGGCCCGGCCCTCGATCGCCGCCGGGGCGCTCCTATGGCAGTTGGGTCTGCTCACACGATCGAGGTTGGTCGCCGGCCGACGCCCGAGTTCGGCTGAGGGTGCGCATGCCGGGACACCCCGGCGCTACTCGACGGTGAGCGTGTAGCCGACTTGCCGGAGGCGAGCGCCTTCGTTTTCGAGGTCGGCGCGGGTGAGCGGGGTCTCGTCGAGCCACCCGGCGGGAAAGACGAGGCTCAGGGTCTTCTTGCGAGCCTTGAACCGGACCATGGGTACGGCGCGCCTGCTGCGTGCCCGATTGAGCAGAACGGCGAGGCGTAAAATGAGGCCGAGGCGGATCATGCGATGCCCCCGGTCGACCGGAAGGCTCGCGAAGCGCGTCGGCCGGATGCGACCGCGTTGGCTCGCGACGAGGGCCGCGAGGACCTGTTGATCACGGCGCGAAAAACCGGGCATGTCGGAGTTGGCGACGATGTAACCGCCATGTTTGTGATAGCCGCTGTAGCTGATCGCCTTGCCGACCTCGTGAAGACGCGCAGCCCAACCGAGGAGCCGGGCTACGTCGGGGCCATGGGGGACCCATCCGCCGACGACCTGCTCGAGCAATTGGTGGGCCGTGACGGCGACGAAGCGCGCCTGGTCCTGGTCGACGTGGTAGCGCTCGCTGTAGGCGCGGATGGTCCTGTCTCGCACGTCTTCCTGGCGAATGCGCCCGAGCAGGTCGTAGACCAAGCCCTCCCGGAGAGCGCCGCCGGCGACGTCCATGCGCTCGAGGCCCAGACGCTGAAAGACCGCCCGGAGGATCGCCACGCCCCCGGGGAGGAGCGGCGCGCGTTCCGGGGCGACGCCGGCGAGGTCGATGCGGGTGACGTCTCCCGCAGCGAGCAGAGCCTTCTTGAGGCGGCGCAGGCCCTTGTCGGTCACGCCGTCCTGGGACCAGCCGTTGGCCCGGAGGATGGAGGCAATGGCCGCGACGGTCCCGCTCGAACCGACGACCTGGGACCAGCCGAGGGCCTGGTAGCGCCGTTCGATGGGGGTGAGCTCGAGGGCGGCAGCGATCTCGGCTTCTTCGAAGGCGCGGGCGGTGATCCTGCCCTTCGGGAAGAAGCGCGCAAAGGTGACGCAGCCCATGTAGAGGCTGTCGGTCTCTAGGGGCTCGAAGCCCTCGCCGATGATGGCCTCGGTACTGCCGCCCCCGATGTCGATCACCAGCCGCCGGCGTTCGTCGGCTTCTTCGAGGCCGTGGGCGACGCCGAGGTAGATGAGCCGAGCCTCTTCGCGGCCGCTGATCACCTCGATGGGGTGCCCGAGGGCCTCGATGGCCTCGGCGAGAAACTCCGGAGCGTTCTTCGCCTGGCGCAGCGTATTGGTGCCCACCGCGCGGACACTCGCGGTGGGCATGTGCAAGAGCCGCTGGCGAAAGATGACCAGCGCATCGAGAGCGCGGTCCTGGACCTCCCGGGTCAGCCGCTTGTTCTCGTCGAGGCCCTCGGCGAGGCCGGTGCGAACACGCATGCGGTCGACGACGTGGATCTCCTGATCGACGACCCGGGCCACCAACATGTGAAAACTGTTGGAACCGAGATCGACGGTGGCGACGGTAGCCCCCCGGGCGCTGGCACCGGGCGTGTCCTCGGGCGCATCCCCGGGCGCATCCCCGGGCACGTCCTCGGCCGAGGCCGGGGACCCGTGGTCGGAAGAATCGCCGGAAGGGGGGGGCTCCACGCTCCTGAAGTAGCACCCGAAAAAATTGCGGGCAACGTGCCTCATGCGCCTTTGTTCGGGACCTCGGTGAGGCCACGCCGGCGACGCCGTGACAGGGGCAACGCCTTCCGCTAAGAACGCCCCACGGTGCGGCCTCCCTTCGTCATCTTCGCCCTATGCACGGCCCTGGCGGTCTTCATGGACCTGGCGTGCTCCGACGAATCACCGACGGAGGACCGCGCTCGGGACGAAGGAAACGGATCGTCCAACTCCGAAGGCTCCCCGAGCTCGCCCCAGGGCCTCGGCGGGGAGTTGGGCGTCAGCGGGGAAGGCGCCGCGGGTGCGGCAGGATCTCCAGAAGCCCAGCTCTCCGAACTGGATCGCGAGTACCCCCTGCACGGCCTCGTCACCGGGCTCCAACTGCGCGTGCGCCGCGCACCAGACCCCGAAGCCGAGATGATCGGCTGGCTGCGCATCGGAAACCGCGTACGCCTGAAGCGCGGGTCGACCCGGACATCAACATGCAATAGCGGTTGGTACGAAATCCATCCCCAGGGCTTCGCCTGCGCAGGGCAAGGCATCGAGGTCGCAGAAACGCCCCCCGAAGGCGACGTCGCGGTCTCCCCGCCCTCCCGGGAAGAGGCCCTCCCCTACCAGTACTGGTTCGTCAAAGACGGCATGGTCCCGCAGTTTCACCAGCTCCCGAGCCGGGACGCCCAAAGGAGCGCCGCCGAGCTCTCGGAGCGCGTGCTCGAGCTTCGTCGCACAGAGCACGATGCCCGGGCGGGCCGCGTGCTCGCCGGGGAGATCCCCGGCGAGCCCCAACCGCCCGCCGCCGTGCATCGCTTCCTCGACCGCGGGTTCTTCGTCGCCGGCCTCGGCAGCGAGGTGCGCGCCGACCGCCGCTTCGTGCGCACCGTCCGCGGCCGCTACGTGCGCCAATCCCAGCTCATCGAACGCACGGGCTCGGAGTTCACCGGCGTCGAGTTGAACGACGAGCGCACTCTTCCCGTCGCGTGGGTCGTCCGCAACACGGAGCTGCGCATCCGCCGTGAGCGTCACGATGGAGAGGTCGTGTACGTGCGCGACGTCGACTCCGCCCCCCTCGAACGCCACGCGGTCGTCGATACTTGGCTGCGTCGTGAAAACGTAGACGACCAGGTGATGCACGTCCTCGAGGGAGACCGCTATGTGCGCGAGTGGTTCCTCGCGGTGGCCGAAGCCCGGGAGCGCCCCCGGGGCGTCGGCGCAGATGAGCCCTGGGTGCACGTGGCACTCGGCCAGCAAACCCTCGTGCTCTACGAGGGCGACCGCCCGGTCTTTGCGACCCTGGTGTCGAGCGGCCAGGAAGGCTTCACGACCGAGACGGGGCTCTTCACCATCCGGCAGAAGTTCGTCGCCGACACGATGTCGAACATCGGCGACGGAAACGACGAGCGCTACAGCATCGAGGACGTGCCCTGGACCCAGTACTTCTCCGGGTCCCTGGCGCTTCACGGAGCGTTCTGGCACGACCGCTTCGGCCTGACCCGGAGTCACGGCTGCGTAAACCTCTCCCCCCACGACGCCCACCGGGTCTTCGACGCGCTCTGGCCCCACGTCCCCGAAGGCTGGCTCGGGGTGACGACCGAGGCCGGGACCTTCGAGGGCAGCCACGTATTGGTGACAGAATGAGCAAGAACGAGATCAAAGTCGTATTCGTGTGCCTCGGCAACATCTGTCGCTCGCCGACCGCCGAGTTCGTATTTCGCGACCTCGTCGAACGAGAGGGGCTGACGAACCGCCTGCTCATCGAGAGCGCGGGGACCGGAGGATGGCACGTCGGTGAGTCCCCGGACAGCCGCTCCGCCGCCGCCGCCAGGCGCCGAGGCGTCGAGCTCGGAGGCTCGGCCAGGAAGATACTCACCGCCGACTTCGCACGCTTCGACTACGTCATCGCGATGGACGCGGACAACGTGCACAACCTCGCGCGCCTCGCACCGAGCGCCGCCGCAAAGAGCAAAGTGCACCTGTTCCGAGATTTCGACCCCGCTTCACCGAAAGGTTCAGAGGTCCCGGACCCGTACTACGGCGAGGGCGGCTTCGAGAAGGTCTTCGACATCTGCCAGGCCGCAAATGCCGGACTGCTCGCGTTTCTGCGCGAAGAGCACGGCTTCTAGCGGCCGGCCACGAACGCCCGGGACGGGCTCCGAGGTGCAATACGGCGATGCCTTCGAAGGCCGTGGTATCTTCGACGAGGATGGCGCTTCGTCTCAGGCCCTGGGTCCTTGCCGCAACGCTGATTTCTCTCGGGGCCTGTGGCGACGACGGGAACAGCGGGGACAGCGGGAGCCCGGACGGAGGAGCCGATACCGGGGCGCCGGACGTTGGGTTCACGGTAGCGGAGCCAATCATCCCTTGGCTCGACGAGGGCGCGCCGCCCGGCGTCTTGCTGCCGTGCCCCGACGGATGGCGCGAGGTCACGGTCGATGGCGTGACCGAATGCGACCCCTATGCCGAAGGCGGACCGGGGGTGTGCGACGCGGGCGAAGCACACTTCCCGGGGGAGCCGGGGTGCCGACCGCTCGGCGATGCCTGCCCCGCGGGCGACTTCGCGACGACGCTCCCAACCGATGGCTCGGTGGTCTACGTGAAAGCGGGCGCCGCCCCAGGGGGCGACGGGAGCCTCGCTTCGCCCTACGCGGCGCTCAACGAAGTGAACTGGCTCTCTTCCGGCTCTGGCACCACGGTCGCGCTCGCGAAGGGGACCTACGAGGGCGCCCTGCCGCTGCGCCCCGGCGCGCGGGTCGTCGGCGCGTGCGCTGCCGAAACAGTGCTAGCCGGTGCCGTCCCGATCTTGCGTAGCGTCGTGACGGTGACCGGGGCAGGCGAAGCGCCGTTGATACGCAACCTCTCGATTCGAAACGCACCGCAGGCCGGCGTGCTCGTCGAAAGAGGGCGCGCAGTGATCCTCGAGGGCGTACTCATCGACACCGTGACGAGCGTCGGCGTCAGCATCGCCGGCATGGGCACCTCGGTGACGCTTCGGGACGTCGTCGTTCGCGACACCGCACCGGGCGCAGAAGTCGGGGCTCCCGGGCGGGGCATCGAGGTCTCGGATGAAGGGCTCCTCGATGCCGAACGGTTCATCGTCGAAGGGTGCCGTGACATGGGGCTATTGGTGACCGGGGCCGGGAGTCGAGCGATGTTGGCCGACACGGTCGTCCGCGACATGCAACCGAATACGGAGGGCGTCAGCAACGGCTTGGGCATCGTCGTATTCTTCGGTGCCCAGGTCGAGGCCCAGCGGCTGCTGGTCGCGAGGAACTCCACCGCAGGCATCTTCATCGAAGACCCGGGGTCTTCGGTGAGCCTGATCGACGCGATCGTCGAGGATACTCGACCCGAAGGAGGGGACGGCCCTTTCGGCCAGGGGATCATTGCGCAGCTGGGAGGGCGCCTCGAGGCCCGGAGGCTTCTGATTCAGCGGAACCACGATTCCGGACTCGCCACCCAGGGAGCTGGCGGGGGTGCGACTCTGATCGGCGCGGTGATCCGAGACACGGGGCCCCGGGAGAGCGATGGCGCGAGCGGTTTCGGAATCGAGATGGATGCCAGTTCCCACCTCGACGCCGAGGGCCTCGTCGTTCAAGGAAGCCGAGGTGTCGGTATCGCCGTGAATGGCGAAGGATGCGTGGCAACGCTGGTAGACGCCGTCGTGCGGGATACGAGGTCGAGACGGAGAGATGGCTTCGCTGGCGCGAGCGTGCTCGTCGTGAATGGCGGCCACCTCATCGCCGAACGAGTGGTGTTCGAAGAGGGCAACCCGGGGCTCTTCGGGACCGGTGCGGGTACCGACCTGACGCTCGTCGACGCCGTGGTGCGGAATACGAGGCCAGCTGAAGCGGATGACACAGGCGGCCGAGGCATTCAACTTCAGGGCGGGGCACGGTTCGAGGCGGACCGCCTACGAATTGAGCAGACCCTCGAACTCGGCTTCGTGGCGGTGACCGGGGTCACGGCCAACGTGCGCGACGTCGCCATCATCGGGACCCGCCGGGGGGCCTGCGCAGCCACCACGTGCGCCGATTCCCCATTCGGATACGGCGGGGTTTCCGTCAATTCGGCGGTATCCCTCACGCGGTTCGAAGTCCGCGACGCTGCAACCTGCGGGGTATTCCTATCCGCCGGCGACGAAACCACCGAGCCGTCCCTCGACCTCCAGTCAGGCACCGTGTCGGAGTCGACGATCGGCGCCTGTATTCAGATCGACGGATACGACCTCGACCGACTCAGCAACGACGTCCAATACTCGGACAACGGATCGAACCTCGAAGCCACGATGCTGCCCGTGCCCTGAGGTGTGCTCGACGTAGGGGCCGCGCGCCTCCCGACGCCCTGTCCCCGGTTTCTGCGTCAGCCACTGCCCGCGCACCCCGTGATATCGTTGCCGGATGCGGATACTCCGCCTCCCCCGCCCCCCGACTCGCTAGCGGAATGAAGACCTGGACCGCAGTCGGCAAAGCCCTCGGCAGCGCCGTGACCGACCGGCGCAGCCTCGCCGGCGGCGACATCAACGAGGCCTGGGCGGTGAGTCTCGCCGACGGGCGCGAGGTCTTCGTGAAGACCAACGCCCGGGCCGACGCCGAGATGTTCCCGACGGAGGCTCGGGGCCTCGCCTTCCTCGACGAGGCGGACGCGCTCCGGATCCCCGAGGTCCTCGCCGTCGGGCCGCGCTTCCTCGCCCTCGAGCTCTTGAAGCCGGGACCCCGGGTAGCCGACTTCGACGACCGTCTCGGCCGAGGTCTCGCCGCCCTCCATCAACATCGCCCCGAGGCCTTCGGCCTCGACCACGACAACTTCATCGGGCGCCTTCCCCAATCGAATACGCCGGCGGCCCGCTGGGCAGACTTCTATCGCGAAGAGCGCCTCGAAGCTCAGCTCCGGATGGCGAGCGATCGGGGCCTCATCGACGCGGCCCTCGGCCGAGGCTTCGACGCCCTCTTCACGAAGCTCGAGGATCGCCTCGGCCCCGCCGAACCCCCGGCCCGACTGCACGGGGACCTCTGGGGCGGAAACCTCCACGTCGACGCCGCCGGCTTACCTGCCCTCATCGACCCAGCCGTCTACGGCGGGCACCGGGAGGTCGACCTCGCCATGATGAGCCTCTTCGGAGGCTTCTCGGGGCGGGTCTTCTCCTCGTACGACGAAGCCTTCCCCCTCGCTGACGGGTGGAAAGAACGGGTGCCCCTCTACCAACTCTACCCGCTCCTCGTTCACGTGAACCTCTTCGGAGGGGGCTACGTGGCTTCCGTCGGCCGCGCCCTCGCCGCCGTGAGGTGAGCTTTTGCACGCGGTTTACTCGCAAATCTCCTGCAGATCTCCCGCAGATCTCCCGCAAATCTCTCGCGATTCGTCCGGTGAATTTGACGGCTCCGGCTGAGGCCCGCACTTTGTAGGAGTGCGTCCCGCGCCTCGATCCCCCCGCGTTCGGTCTCTGACGACGACTTTCGGATTCGTCGCGTGCGCCCTCGTCTCGCTGACCTGCGCCGGTCAGCCTGCCGTCACCGCCGCGCCGGCCACGCCACCAGCCTCGGAACCATCCACCGGAGCCGAGGTCGCCCCTCCCGTAGAAGAGCCCAGAGTGGCCGAGGTGACTCCAGCGGGACCGGCCTTCGAACCCATCGACGACGGCGTCCCGGGCCTGCGCATCCCCATCTACGACCCCTCCGGAAAAGCCCTCGCCCACTTCCACGACGCCCTCCGCCGGGCCGCCGCCGGCGAAGGCCAGGCTCGCCTCGCCTTCTACGGGGCTAGCCACGTCGCCGCGGACCTCTTCACGGGCTACCTCCGGACGCAGCTTCAGACCCGATTTGGGGACGCCGGCCACGGCTTCGTGCTCCCGGCCCACCCCTGGCGCACCTACCGCCACCAGGGCATCACCATCGAATCCAACCGCCGCCTCTGGACCGGCATCAAGATCCGGGCGTCCAGCCTCGAGGTCGACCACTACGGCCTCGCCGGGACCGCCATCGAGACCACCCGAGCCGGCGCCTGGGGCGCCCTCACCACCAGCACCCGGGGCGAACTCGGGCGCAGCGTGAGCCGGTACGACCTCTACTACCTCGCCCAACCCGGTGGCGGCGCCATCGAGGTCAAGATCGACGGCCGGGCCGTCGAGACCGTTCGGACCGCCGCATCCGCCAAGGGCGCCGGGTACGCCACCTTCGAGGTCGAGGACGGCGCCCATCGCTTCGAGGTCCGCACCGTGGGCAATGGCCCGGTTCGCATTTTTGGCGTGGCCTCGGAACGGACCGAGCCTGGAGTTATCGTCGACACCCTCGGCATCAACGGCGCCCGGGCCCGGTACCACCTGCTCTGGGAGGATGAGATGTACCGCGAGCACCTCGCCCGAAGGTCCCCGGATCTCATCACCCTCGCCTACGGCACCAACGAGAGCGGCGACGACGATGTGCCCATCGCAACCTACGAAGCGCGCATGCGTCAGGTGGTCTCCCGGGTTCGGGAGATCGTGCCCGAGGCCTCGTGCCTGCTCATCGGCCCCTCGGACCGCCCGATCCGGGAAAACGGCGACATCCTCGACCGCCCCCGGACCCTCGAGCTGGTCGAGGCCCAAAAGCGCGTCAGCGCCGAGCTCGGCTGCGGCTTCTTCGATCTGGTCGAATTCATGGGCGGGCCCATGTCGATGGTGGATTGGGTGGCCCACGAGCCCGCCTACGGAGCCCCGGACCACATCCATTACACCCGTCGGGGCTACCTGCGCCTCGGCGAAGCCCTCCACTATGCCCTCCTCTATGGCCTCGAGCAGGCCCCCGAGCAGGCCCCCGACGGCATAACCTCCGATAATCCCTGATTTTTTCGGCTTTGCTAGCGCCTGAGGTCCCGTCCGGGTAGAACCGGCCGCCGGCCGATGCTGTTCAACAGCCCCGACTACGTCCTGCTGCTCCTCCTCGCGGTCGCGGGCTTCTGGTTCTTTGCCCGCTTCGACCTCCGGCTGAATCCGAAGGTCGCCCGCGGCGTCCTTGGGCTCGCATGCGCGCTCTTCTTCGTCCGCAGCCCGGAGCAGCTCACCAATCCGGTGGCCCTCACGGGCGTCGCGGCGACGGCGGTCCTCGGCTCCTGGCTTCTCGGTCGGCCCTCCCAGGTCCGCATGCTCTTCGTCTTCGGCGTCTCCTGCGCCTTCTACATGGCGTGGCACCCCGCCTACATCTTTCTGATCCTCGGGTCGGCCTTCCTCGACTTCCACGTCGGCCACCAGATCTACAAGTGTTCGTCGGCGCAGCGAAAGCGCGCGTGGCTGCTGGTGAGCCTGGCCGGCAACCTCGGTCTCCTCGGCACCTTCAAGTACTTCAACTTTGCAGGCCAAGCGGCCGCCGACACCCTCTCTCTC
>QMMC01000187.1 GCA_003647065.1 Deltaproteobacteria bacterium
CGCCGCACCACCGAAGACACGGCGGCCCTCCATGCCTCGGTCGACGCGATCGCGGCGGCGCTCTCGGACCCGGACCTCTATGACGCTGAGGTAGACCGCTTCGTGCTGCTCATCGCTCGGGCCAGCCACAACCGTGTCTACGAGATGTTGGTCCATTGGAACCAGCGGGTCTCTCGGCAGCTCCGCGAGGTCTTCCGGGTCGCGCGCCCGATCGGTGCGCCCCACGTCGAGGCGCTGCGCATGCTCGTAGGCATGATCGAGGAGCGCCGCGGCACCGAACTCGGAGCCCTAGTGGACGCGTACCACCAGTGGGCCGCGCCGCGGATGATGGCCGCCGCGGCTCTCCGGGGAGGTGCGCCCCTTTCGTCGATCGCACCAGAGATGACAGACGCAACGGACGCTACGGAGGACCCGCCATGATGCAGCCCCATGAAGACCATGACGCGCGCACACCGCGCACCGGCACATCGGCCCGCCCCGAACGGCGGAGCGGCGCCGGCAGTCTGACTCGGGTGGGCGACATCCGCGTATTGCGCGTGAAGGGCAGCTCATACGACATGGGCTACCAGCACGGGGCCTTGCTCGCCGAGGAGATCGCCCGTGGTCCGATCCCCTACTACCGAACGTACATCGAGCAGATCGTGAAGAAGGGCACGCGCCTCGGGCCGGCGGCGGCGCTGGTCTTTCCGGTCATCCGTCAAACCCTCGGGCGACGCGTGGGCCACGCCATGCCGGAGTTTGCCCTCGATACGATCCGGGGCCTCGCCGACGGGGCGGGTCTTGCCTATGCAGACCTCATGGACGGCTGCGTCATGCCCGACTCGCTTCTTTGGATCGCGGCCCGGGCGATGACCATGTCGGGGCGCGGTCCGGCGGTTGCGCACCGTCTATCCCTCGGCCTCGGATGCACCAGCGCCGTCGCCTGGGGGGACGCCACCCGGGACGGCATGCTGCTGCACGCTCGCAACTTCGACTACCACGGGGTCGGCATCTGGCCCGCGACCAAGACGGTCATCTTCCACGAGCCAGACGAGGGCCACGCCTACGTCTCGGTCGCCGCCGCCGGGGTGACCATGGGCGGCATCACCGCCATGAACGACGCGGGCATCACCCTCACCGTCCACCAGCACATGTTCACCGACGCGACGAGGCTCGGGGGCACGCCCATCGGTGTCCTCGGCGATGTGGTGATGCGCGAGGCCGAGAGCCTCGACGACGCCGAAGCCATCCTCAGCGCCCATCGGCCCATCGGTTGCTGGACCTACCTGGTGACCGACGGCAAGAGCCGTGAGGTGCTTTGCTTCGAGGAGAACCCGGATCGGCGCGTCGCCCACCGGAGCAGTCTCGACGACTCGACCTTCGGCTACGCCAACGTCTACCTCGACCCCGAACTCGGAGCGACCGAGCAGAACCTCTACGGCTCGTTCTGGCGCCACAACCAGGGCCGCCACCGACGCGTGCACCAATTGCTGGCCGACAGCGATGGTGAACTCGACGCTCAGGGCATGGCTTCGATCCTCGGTGACACGGGGGACACGGAGTGCCGTGTGCACAACTCGATCGCGATGGTGATGACCACCGGGTCGGTCGTCTTCCGGCCCGAGACCGGGGACGTGTGGGTGGGCACCGGCGATGCGCCGACGAGCCACGGGACGTTCGAGCCTTTCAATCTGCACGAGCGCGATCACGCCCCAGCGCTCGGCACCCTCACCGTCGGGTCCCGGGCTGACGAAGGGGAGCGAGAGGCATTCGAGCGGTACCGCCGGGCCTACGTTGCGTACCTCGAGGACGATGACCTTCCCGGAGGTCGTGTGCATGCGGCCGAGGCTGTGGCCCTCGCTCCCGAACAACCGGTCTATCGCTTCGTCGCGGGTTTCATGGACCTCGTCTCTGGGGATGCAGCGGCCGCCGCCGAGGCGTTCACCCACGCCATCGACCTCGGTCACCCCGACCCCGAGCGCGTCGCCGGTTTTCATCTCTTCCGCGGACGAGCCCGGGACATGCTTGGCGATCGCCCCGGCGCGCTCCGTGACTACCGCACAGCTCTCGGTCATCACGCCGACGCCCCGGTACACCAGGCCGCTCGGGCAGGCCTGCGCAGGGCCTTCCGGGCTTCGCAGGCCAAGCGCCTCCAGCTCGACATGTCGCTCGGGGACGTGATCAACCCCTGACGGTCGGGGCGCGGGGCCCGTGGCGCTGGCCTACGACTGGGTGAGCAGCACGTAGATCACGGCGAGGACCAACTGGATGACGGCGTAGGGAAAGGCCAGTCGTACGAAGCGCATGAAGCTCAGGGGGACGTCGTACTTGTGCATCAGCGTCACGGCGACCACGGTCGAGGCGGACCCGATGGGCGTGAGGTTGCCCCCGAGGTTGGCCCCGAAGATCACGGACCACCAGAGGCCCGAATCCCCCGGGGTGCCGAGGCCGGTGAGGATTTTCGAGAGCATGGCCGCCAGGGGGATGTTGTCGGTCACCGCGCTGAAGCCGGCCGCTGCGACCAAGACCGCGCCTTGGCCGGTCTTGGGGCCGAGGTCTACCAGCAGCACGAGGCCGTCGCCGATCAGCCCGAGGACTTCGGCGTGCTCCATCACGTTGATGACCTCGAAGAGGAAGATGAAGAAGAAGAGTAGGTCCCAGTCGAGGGCCTTGTAGAAGGTGTCGACCTTGCTCTTGTAGCGAATGAGCATCGCGACGCCGAAGGCGATGGCGACGAACCCCATGCCCAGGTCGGATACATAGGGCAGTACCGAGGTCGTCGCGATGGCGGCGATGAAGGCCGCGGTCATCGCCGCCGCGAAATAGAAGAACCCCCGGCTCTCGATGCCGTCGTTTTCGTCGAAGCCCGAGACGAGCTCGAGGGCCTCCTTCTTTTCGTTCTCCGTTCCGAGGCGCCGGATGTCGAAGAGCCGGGCGCCGAGGGCGATGGTCACCGCCGTCGCGACGACCACGTAGGGGCTCGCGACGATGAAGAACTGCACGAAGGAGATGCCCGCGGCCTGGCCGACAATGATGTTCGGAACCGAGGAGATCAGAGTCAGGAGCCCGCCGACGTTGGTGAGCAGCCCTTCGACCAGCAGAAATCCGAGGAGCTGGTGCCGCCGCTCGAGCTTGCCGAGGGAGACCGCGGAGAGTGAGCCGACGATGATCATGGCGGTCACGTTGTTGAGGACCGCCGAGAAGAGCACGGTCATCAAGCCGTAGTAGATGAGCAGCTTGAGGGGGTCACCGCCCGACGCCTTGGTGAGCTTGATCGCGATCCAGGTGAAGAGCCCCGAGCGCGCGGTCACGTCGACGAAGAGGCTCGACCCGAAGATGATGGCGATGACGCCCCAGTCGACGGCCGGGATGTAGACCGGCAACTCGATGCGTTCGCCGAAGGCGTTTTCGACCGCCCCGAGGGGCAGGATGCCGTAGACGGCGCCGAGGAACATGGAGACCACGGCAAAGACGCCGGTGATCAGGGACTTCTTCGCGTGGATTTTCTCTTCGAGGGCGAGGGCGAGGATCATCGCTACCAGGACGGCGGCGAAGAGCAACGTGACCTCGAAGGAGACCTCTGGGGCGTGTTCGTGCATTTGGGGTGGGCTGGGGGACGGCCGGTGAGCGTTAGATGAGCAGGAGCGGAAGGTTTCGGAGCTCGACCGCGAGGGGGTAGGCCGTGCCGTGCATCGCGACCTGGTCGTCGTCTTGGCTGCGGAAGATCAGGACGTCGACTTCGTACTTTTCCGTGAGGGCCTGGTAGTCCGAAACTCGGTGCCCCGTCTGCACGATGGACTCGACCTGAAATCCGAAGTCGCCTTCCGCGATGCCCTTGCGGCACGTGTCGATGAAGTCGAGGGGCTCTTTGAGCAATTGCTCGAGGATCTCTTCCCGGGCGACCTCGGTGTCGAGGTTGGGGATCTTGCCGATGGTGCGGATGTAGCGCTCGAAGGTCTGGTCGTCTTCGATGTGGGTCAGATAGAGGGTGCCGCTGTTGCGGGTCAAGCGAACGCCCCAGTTGACCAGGGTGTCGTCGCCGGTGAGATGGTCGGCGACGACCATCACGCTGTCGGTGTCCGAGCCCTTCCAGGCGAGGTCCGGGAACTCGTGGGGATTCGGGACGACGAGGACCGGGGTCTCGGCCTTCTGGGTCAGCACGTTCAAGAAGGAGCCGAGGCTGAAGGGCCAGCGCCAGGCCTGACTCTTGAGGTTGCGGTAGGCGACGATGAGATCGGGGGCGGCGGCTTCTTCTTTTTCGAGGAGCTCATCGACCCGGGTGTATTCGGCCCCGGTGAGCACCAGCCACTCGGGGGGGGCGAGGACGCCGAGGAACTCCTGCACGGCCGCGAGGTACCGCGCCTGCTCTTCGCCTTCGAGGTCCGAGACCACGAGGATGCGTTTCACGTCGGGGCGCGCCAGACGGAATTGATCTTTGTCCGCCGACCGAAAAGCGCTCTCGAATTCGTCTAGCCGCAGCATTGCCGGCGGAGGGTACCTCATTGCGACGACGGGGGAGCATGCCTCCGGAATTTCCCTCGAGCTCCAGAACGACCAAAAAGACCCGGACCGAGCAGAGTCGGCGGATCGATTCGCAGCTCCCATCCGCTGCGCACGGCCTCGAACGCGACGGAGTGTCGGCGGAGCGCCCGGACCCCTTGCGCCTATCCCCCGTCGGAGCTGCCCGCGTCGCCTTCGGTCGCGGCGGCCATGGTCAGGTCGATGGCCGCGCCGCCATCGGCGTCCGCCGTGATCTCGATGGGGCGTCCCGCGATGCCCGCCCGCGACGGTGTCAGCCGATAGATGTCTTCGAGTTGCCCCGGCACCAGGACCGAGAAGCCGCCGTCTTCATCTGGCGTCACCGTCACGCTCCCGCTCGGTGCGGTGAGGTTCTCGGCAACGAGGCTATCCACCGTCGTGGTGGCGCCGGCCAGCCCGAGAATCTGGGTTGAGGCGCCCATGGAGTGAAGCTCGATCTTCTGAGCGTCGACGTTGTTGTCCGTCCCCAACACCGGGTCGATCTGCGGGCCCACGCTGCACCCGAAGAGAAGTGTCAGGGTCACCCCCATCAGCAGTAAGTCTCGCATCGTGGTCATCATATCCAGTCTATTCAGCAAGCGCGATGCCATGTGGGAAAGGCGAGGCGAAACGGATGAAGTCGTGCTGAGGTCGGTCATGTCGTGTCTCCGAGCGTGTCCGTTTGTGCCATGTAGTTCGTGAGCGAAACGAAGCGCGCGGCGGTCTCCCGATTCATTCGGGGGCCGCCGCGAAGCCAATCTCGGGTTTCAACTTGCGGGGGCAGGCTGGGGTTCGGCATCGGCGGGGGGCTCCGACCCTCCGGGGCCGGGGTCGCCAGGCTCGCTGGTGCCGGGAGGGCAATACTCGGTCTCGGTGCCCTCGGCGTCGACCGATGACACGCAGCCGGAGTCATCGGGGCAGTATTCGGTCTCGATGCCGTCTTCGTCGATGCTCACTGCGCAGCCCGGGTCGGTCGATCCGCCATCGTCAGGGCAGAAGAGATAGCAGTGGGCGGGGAAGCTGGCGGTGCAGACTTCGTGGCAGCCGCTGTCCGTGCCGCCGGGTTCGCCTGGCTCGTAGCACTCGGTGATCTCCTCGCCGTCCGGGCCGTGGAAGACGGCGCAGGGCGGTCCAACGGTGCCACCGCCGCCGTCACCCCCGTCGCCGGGGCAGGTCCAGGAGCAGGTGCTCGGGTAGCTCGCGGTGCAGGCATACTCGCAGTCGTCTCCGGGCTCGCCCGGCTCGACGCATCCAACGAGCACCTCGCCTTCGGCATCGGTGAACTCCACCGCGGTGGTGCAGTCGATAGGCCCTGGATCGACACATGTGCTCTCACACTCGGGGGGCGTCGGATAGATGGCCGGGCAAGCGACGGGCTCGCAGGTTTCGGGCTCGTCGTTGCAGTAGCTGAAGCACTGCACGGGATAGGTCTGCAGACAGATTTCGCGCACGTCGTCGCAGTCGTCCAGAGTCGCTTGGGAGAGCAGGACCGCCCGTCCATCCGAGGGGCCGGTAACGGTGTCGGCGGTACAGCCTGCGAGGGCGACGAGGGCGGCGAGGGCGGTGAGGAGGGTCGAGGTCAGCGGCTTGTTCATGGGATTCTCCGTGGGGCGATGGGTTCTGGTCCCAATCAACGCAAGACGAGTGCCATTCTGAAATTATTGACAAAAGCCGCGGCCGATGCCCGTTGATGTCTCATGAAGTGTCTCGGAGTGTCGCGTTGGCTGGTTGTGGTACACTTCTCGGGTGCTGGAGCCGGGGCAGGTTCTCAAGCGGCGCTACCGCGTCATCCGCACCCTCGGAGAAGGGGGGCTCGGCCTGGCGGTCCTCGTCCGTGACCTCGTCTTCGACCGCGACGCCGTTCTGAAGTTGCTCCGGCCGGAGGCCAGCGGTCTCGCCTCGGTCTTGAGTCGAGAATTCGGCCTCCTCTCTCGGCTAGCCCATCCGCGTCTGGTGCGCGTCTTCGATTTGGGTTGGCTTGCCCTGGGTGATGAACGCCGCGCCTATTATTCCACCGCCCACGTCGCGGGAGAGCCCCTCGGCAAGTGGGCGAAAGGGCGATCGTTCGAGGAGATACGCCCCGCCCTGATCGATGCGGTGAGCGCCTTGGCCTATCTGCACCGCATCGGCCTGCGCCATGGCGACGTCAAACCCGACAACCTGGTCGTGACCCGAGACGGGTCCGCAACCCTCATCGATTTCAGCTGTGCGCGCCCCCTCGATGGCGCCTCGTCGCAGGGGCCGACGGGCACGCCCGGGTACATGGCTCCCGAGCTTCGAGGTGGTCGGCCCAATCATCGCGCCGACCTCTTTGCATTTGGCGCGACCTTGGCTCGACTCGCTGACCTCGGCATCGTGCTCCCGCCTGACGTGATTCGCCTGGCCGAGCGGCTTCGTCAGGACGACCCCGAGATGCGGCCCGCGGACAGCTCCGAAGTGCTCTGCCTTCTGGGCGCCGAGCCCTACCGACGCCCTCCGTGGATTCTCGGTGGACAGATCGAGGGGCGGGCGGATGTGCTCGCTTCCTTCGACGGACTACTCGCGAAGCTTCGCGTGACCCAGTCCGAGCGCCATGCGTTTCATCTCCATGGTGCACCCGGGGTTGGCAAGAGCCGACTGCTCACCGAGTTGAAGTGGCGGGCCGAGGAGCACTTCGAAGTTATCGAAGGCAATGCCCGACAACCGCGCGCCGTGGCGTCTCTCTTGGAACGCGCCGCGGGAGACGACACGCGGGTCGACAGCATGGGCGACGCTCTCGATGCGTGGGACGGCCTGGCTCGGAGCGAACGGCCGGTCGTCCTCCTCATGGATGATGTCCATGTCCTCGACGACTCTGAAGCACGTCTCCTGACCGCTCTCCTGCGTACGCTGTCGGTGGGCGGCCCCGTGACCCTCGTGACCTCCGGTGCTGCCGCGTTCGAGCGCTTCGATGCGGGACTCGAGCAGTTCGAGCTTGGCCCGCTCTCGCTCTCGGAGGTCGATCGGTGGCTCGGCAAAGCGCTGCCTGCGCGGCAGCTCCGGGGCCTCATGGCCGCAACCGGCGGCTTTCCGGCGGATGTGCACGCGCTCGTCGTCGCTGCCTCAGCCCGTGACCTCGAACTCTCCGATCTGACGAAGCTCGTGAGCGGAGAGGGTCGAGACTCGGGAACATCCGCCGACCTCGATGCCCTCGACGCATCGGGTCTCCGGGTGCTCGCGCTCTTGGTCGCAGCCGGCGGCGAGTTGGGCGAGGAAAGAGTCCAGGGACTCCAACCCTCGGCCATCTTCGACCTCGTGGAGAGCGGACTCCTGCGTCCGACCGAGGGAGGCCTCGCTCTCACCCGAAGAGCCAGCGCGGGGGCCATCGAAGCGGCCCTCGGCGAGGCTTCCATGCACGAGGCCCACCGTCGCCACGCGGCGCTGCTCGAAGTCCAACGGAGAGAAGTTGTCGCTGGCAGTCGAATTGCAGACGACATCGAGGCTCGACTTCTCTTCCACCGGGCCCGGGGTGGCATGGCCACCGACGCTGCCCGTGAGTTGCTTCGCAGTCGTGATGCCGCGGTGCGCTCACCCGACCTCTTCGTATCGGTCGCGAACTTCCTCGAGCACGGTGAACCCAACCCGGAGCTTCGTTTGCTCGTCGCGGAGATTCGCGAGTTGGCTGGGGACGCCCGGGGAGCGCTCGCGGTGCTCACCCGGGCACTGCGCAGCCGACCCGACCCCCTCGTGCGTACCCGTATCCGCCGCCGCGCCGGTGGCTGCTATACGCAGCTCGGGGACTCGACCCGTGCCATCCGCCTGCTGCGCAGAGCGGCGGCCGATGCTGTGGATGCTGGGGTTCGGGTGCGGGCGCTCGAGCAGCTGAGCCTCGCCCTCGTCAAGACCGGCAACCACGCCGAGGCGAAGCAGGTCGCGGGGCGAGGCCTCGCCCTCGATCCGACCCCGAAAATGCGAGGCCATCTGCTCTGTGACGCGGCCCTCTCGGTCAGCTTTCTCGGAGACCCCGACGAGGCGCGAGCCCTCGCCGATGAAGCAGCCCAGGTCCTCGAAGCCGCCCACGACGTGCGCGGGCGATTCCGCGCTCTCAGCGCCCGGGGCACGGTCGATTTTCAGCGGGGGCGAGCATCCGATGCGGCCGAGTCCTTTCGGCAAGCCGAGGCCCTCGTCACTTCGCATCGCCTCGACGACCTCGTGGTGCCCGCAGCGCTCAACCATGCGGCGGCGGCCCATCGCCTGGGAGAGCTCGGGACCGCGCTCTCGGCCTACATCCGTGGGCTCCGGATGGCGACCGCCGTCGGCATGCCGAGTGCCGAAGTGCGCCTTCTCTTCAACCTCGCCCGTCTCTACGTCGATGTCGGCTCCTTCGACCATGGAGCCACCTATGCCGAGAGGGCCGAGGCCCGCGCTCGCGAGGCGGGCATGCATTTCATGTGCGCGGCGGCCCAGTCGGTGAAAGGAGAGATCGCGTCCGAGCGGGGAGAATGGGAAACGGCACTCCGGTGGCTCGCGGAGGCCGGTGATGCATTTGCCTCCGAAGGCGCGCTCAGAGAGCAGGCCGAGGTGGCCCTCTCGCGTGCTGAGGCCGTGCTCGGTGGGGGCGACCCCTCTCTCATGGAGGCGTCCGTCGAGGAGGCACGCATCCTCGTCAACGCCACCAAGAGCGACGACCTCCTCGCTCGGCTCGGGCTCATCGAGGGACAACACCTATTGACGGGTGATCCCGCGCGGTCCGTCACGACCTTGGAGGCGGCGAGCGCCAGAGCGGAGGCGGCCGGCGATCGAATTCTCCGGGCCCGTCTTCACGGCTTGCTCGCCGCGGCGTTCGAGCGGACCGGCGCGCCCAAGCTCGCTCTCCGACATGCAGACCGGGCGCAGGAGATTGCGGAGCGCGTGGTGGCGACGCTCCCCCCCGAGCACCGAGGAGGCTTCCTTCGTCGTGTCCAGGTCCCGCACCGGGCTCTTCCCCCGGCCTTGCCCGCCGGTCCAGGGCCCCACGCGGAGGCTGCCGAGGCGCCCGCGTTGGCCCAGCAAAACGAGCGATTGATGCGGCTCCTCGACATCAACCGCCGACTGAACTCGGCGCGGACCACCAAGGACGTCCTGCGGGAGGCCATGGACGCTGCCGTCGCGCTCAGCCGTGCGGAGCGCGGCTTTCTGATCGTCTCGGCGCCGAATCGGCGCAAGAGCCGCCGAGCGCTTTCCGGCGGCGCTCGCAAATTTCGGGTCGCAGTTGCCCGGAACATCGACCGCGAGCAGATCGGCCGGTCGCACCTCAAGTTCAGTCGCGGCATCGCGGAACGGGTAATGGAAACGGGGGACCCGGTCGTTACGGTGGACGCGGCCGTCGATGCGCGCTTCTCCGCGAGCGCTTCCGTTCACGCCATGCAGCTCAAGTCCATCGCTTGCGTGCCCATCTCCTCCCCCGATGGTGTGGTCGGGGCGATCTATCTCGACAACCGATTCCAGCACGGGCACTTCGACGAGGAAGTGATTCCGACTCTGCTCGCGCTCGCGGATCAGGTTGCCATTGCGCTCACCCAAGCGCGACTCGTCGAGGACTTGTCGCGGCGTACCGCGGCGCTCGAGGCGGAGCGGGAGAGGACCCGTGCCCTCATGGAGGGGCAGCGGCTCCAGATCGAGCAACTCGACGAAGAGCTGAAGATCGCCCGAGTTTCCAGGCACGGGCATGCCTACGACGACATCGTGGGGTCGAGTCGCGCCATGGAGCGGGTTTTCCAAGTAATGGACCGAGTGTCGGCGACGGATGTGACGGTGCTGATCCGTGGCGAGACCGGCACGGGCAAGGAACTGATCGCGCGCGGTATCCACGACCACTCCGAGCGCCGTGAAGGTCCTTTCGTCGCCATCAACTGCGGAGCCCTTCCGGACAACCTCCTCGAAGCGGAGCTCTTCGGCTATCGAAAGGGGGCGTTCACCGGCGCGAACCGCGACCACGAGGGGCTCTTCCTCGCGGCGGATTCGGGGACCCTCTTCCTCGACGAACTCGGTGAGATGTCCCCGGGGATGCAGGTGAAGCTCCTCCGGGTTCTGCAGGAGCGCGAGGTGAGGCCCCTCGGTGCCGAGGCGGTGCGCGAGGTGGACGTGCGCGTGGTCTGCGCCACCAACCGAGACCTGAAGGCAGAAATCGAGAAGGGCCGATTCCGGGAGGACCTCTACTACCGCGTTGCTGTGGTCGAGGTCGAACTTCCACCCCTCCGCGAGCGGGTCGAGGACATTCCCGCCATCGCCGAACGCATTCTCGCCCGCATTGGTAAGCGTTACGACCGCGAGCGTCCCGTGCTCGGCCCTCGTGCGCTCGGTGCGCTCATGGCCCATGCATGGCCCGGAAACATACGTCAGCTCGAGAACGTTTTGACCAAGGCCCTCTTGCTCAGCGATACGGACCGTCTCGACCACGTCGACCTACCACGAAGTGCAGTCGGTGCGGCCGAACCGCCCAACCGGCGAGGCTTCGTAGTGGGGGAGGCGGCCCGCATGCGGGCTGTTCTCGACCTGGTGGGGTGGAACGTGGTTCGTGCGTCCCGAGAGATGGGCATCGCCCGTGCGACCTTCTATCGCAAGATGGACCGTTACGAGATCGTGCGCCCCGGGGGGGACTGAGTCGCCACCGGCAATGCCGTGACGGTCCCGCGTACCGACTTCGCGCCTCCCGTTGACTCACGTCAGCGCCGTGGGACTCTCCCGCCATGCGAACGCTTCTTCCAACCGGCGCCTGCGTGGTGCTCTTGCTCGCGGGCTGCTCCGAGTCCGCCGACATCCCGGCCCCGGACGACGTCGCGGCGGTGCCGGCCGACGCCGAGCGGACGGCCTCGGGCCTCGCGAGTCGCGTGATCGTCGAAGGCAGCGGCGCCACCCACCCAGCAGCCACGGACACGGTCGAGGTCCACTACACGGGTTGGACGACCGACGGGGCGATGTTCGACTCTTCGGTGGCCCGGGGGGAGACAGCCGAGTTTCCGCTGAACCGGGTCATCGCCGGATGGACCGAAGGGTTGCAGCTGATGGTCACGGGAGAAACCCGTCGGCTCTGGATCCCCGAGGACCTCGCCTACGGTGGGCGCTCCGGGGCCCCGGCGGGCATGCTGGTCTTCGACGTCCAGCTCGTCCGCATCGAGGGGCGCTGAGGGGCGCTGACCGCGAGCGCGGCTGGCCTCAGGTCGGGTCGAGCATGCCGCGCAGCTGCTCCGGCGAGACGTTGTATTCGGTGCCGCAGTAGTCGCAGTTCATCTCGAGGGGCGTCCCGTCGCTCATCAGGTCTTCGATGTCCGCGCGGCCGAGGGTGCCGAGGCTGGCCATGACCCGAACCTGACTGCAGGTGCAGGCGAAGCGGACCTCGGAGTCGTCGAGGGTGGTGTAGGGGATGCCGTAGAGCAGCTCGCTCAGCAGGTGCTCGGGGCTGTCGGCGATGCCGTCGAAGAGGTCTTCCATCGAGCGGAAATCCTCGAGGCGCTCCGTCATGAGCATCAGCAGGTTCTCTTCGAGTTCCGGGAGGAGCTGCAAGATGTAGCCCCCGGCGTGCGTGACCTCGCCGTCGACGATGCGACAGCCGACGCTCATCATGCTCACCACCTGCTCGGAGGTCTGGAGGTAGCTCATGAGCGCCGCGGACACGGGAGCCCCTTGGGTATCCTTGGGCACCTCGACGACCCCCTTGTGAACATCGCCCCGGGGCATGGTGCGCATCATGTGCAGCTGGCCACCGGCGAGGGTGATGTCGTCTTTGGCCTTCGGGAGGCGGACCAGGCCTCGGGCGCTGCCATCGGGGTTGGAGTCCGCGACGAGCTGTCCTCCGGTGGCGCCTTGGAGGATCGCCTGCACTCGAAGCTGCGGCGCCATGGTCTCGCGGTAGAGCACGGCGGCGGTGAGCAGCTCTCCGAAGCGCTGGGCGACGATGCCCGTCGCTCCTTGCGCAGCCACCGCAGCCCGGACGGTGTCGGTCGTCCGGGCGGTGATGACGCGAAACCCGCCCTCATTGGTCATCCCGCGCAGTACGCGGTCGTTCGCTTCGGCCATCCTCCCTTCGTCCCACGCCTCAGCGTCGCCGGCAAGCTCAGGGCGCTCCTTGGACCGCCTCAAAATGCCAGGGCCGTAACCTCCCGGGCGGGGAGCCCCCGGCACGGCGACGGGTCGACCGTCGTCTCGGCGGTTGCCGTGAGGCCGTCGAGGGTGAA
>QMMC01000188.1 GCA_003647065.1 Deltaproteobacteria bacterium
CGGCCCCGTTCCCGTTCCCGCTCCCGGCCCCGTTCCCGCTCCCGGCCCCGTTCCCGCTCCCGCTCCCGGCCCCGTTCCCGTTCCCGTTCCCGTTCCCGTTCCCGTTCCCGTTCCCGTTCCCGTTCCCGTTCCCGTTCCCGTTCCCGTTCCCGTTCCCGTTCCGAGCCGCCTTCCGGCCGCTCTTCCGGCGCCCTTGCCTTGCCTCGCGGCCGTAAGCGAGGGCACGCGCATCATCGGCACTCTCAATCTCATTGCTCGTCGTCACGACTGTCCTCCGGGGCACTGGGGTCCTCTGAACTCTCGTCTTGCTCTTCGTCTTGGCTCGCGTCTCGGCTCGCGTCTTCGGCTTGGCTCTCGCCCGCCTCAGCCCGGTGGGGCACGACGAAGACCTCGGCGTGGTGACAGAACGGATAGCGAGAGAGCTGGGCGCCTATCTTCTTCGCGATGACGTCTGCGGCTTCGACATCGAGGAGCTCGTCGACCTCGATGCCGATATCCAGCCAGTAGCGCGCGCCGGTCCGCCGGGTGCGAAGGAAAGCGAGGTCCACGACCCCGTCGATGCCGAGGATGATGTCCGTGGCTTCGTCGGTCTCTTCGTCGGGGAGGGCCGTGTCCATGAGGCCCTTGATCGCCTCGCGGAGCTGCTCCTGGCAGTTCCAAAAGATGATGACTCCGACGAGGAGGGCGGCGATGGGGTCGCAGATGGGGTGGATGAGCATCGCGCCCAAAATCCCGCCGATGCAGGCGACCGAGGAGATGGCATCGGCGCGGTTTTCGAACGCGTCGGCGAGGATCGCCGGGGAGTTGTTCCGGCGCCCGACGCAGGTCAGGTACTGGAACATGATCACGTTGTGAAACACCGACACGACGGCTCCGAGGAGGGTCGCGAAGTGGGGCGCCTTGAGGTCGTCCGACGACATCAAGGTCAGGGAGTGGGCGACGATGCCGAAGGCGAAGAAGAGCAGGATGGTGTAGACGAAGACGGCTCCGAGGAACTCGGCCTTGCCGCGCCCATAGGGGTAATCCTCGTCCGGTTCCTTGGCCGAAACGCGGGTCGCGATGACGATGCCGACGCTGCCGACGACATCCGCAAAGGAGTGCATGGCGTCGGCGATGAGCGCGCTACTCCCGCCGAGGACGCCGACGAAGAGCTTATAGACAGCCAGGGCGAAGTTGCCCCAGAAGCTGACCCAGGGCACGGACCGGGCGCACTTCTGGCACTTCGACCTCGCGGGGGCGGCCGCGACCGAACCCATGCTAGCCATGTCCGCTACCCCCTGCCGCAACCGCCTTGGGGGCATAGCCCCGGGCATGGGTATGCACCTGGGTGACGACGCCGTCGCCGAGGGCCTCGTCTACGGCGCTCCGAACCCGCTCGCCGATCTCCCGGGCTTGGCGCACATTGAGCTTCGGGTCGACGGAGATGCCTAGGTCGACCCACGCAAGGGAGCCGAGGCGCCGAGACCGAAGGTAGCTCACGTCCTCGACGCCGTTCATGTCGAGGCAGGTTCGCTCCATCATGTCGAGGTCATCATCGCTGACGGCCTGGTCCATCAGGCCCTTGACGGCCTTGCTGAGGAGCGTACCGCTGAGGGCGATGAGGTGCAGGGTCTCGGCCACCGCGATGACCCGGTCGACGGCGTGGAACCCGGCCACCGCGAGGCTGACACCGACTATTGCGGCGATCGACCCGAGGGCGTCGGCGTGCTGATGGTCGGCGGTGGTTGCGAGGACAGGGCTGTGGATGTCGATGGCGAGGCGACGCCCGCGCTTCGAGAGCGTCCAGCTCACGACGAAGCTGAGGGCCGCTATCCCGATGGCGAGGTAGTGGGGCGGGGCCTCGACGCCCTGGATGATGTCGACGACGGAGAAGACGAACATCGCGCATACACCGATGGCGATGGTGAGGCTCACCATGCCAACGGCGACGTACTCGGCCTTGCCGTAGCCGAAGGGGTAGTCTTCGTCCGGGGCTCGGTTGGCGAGCTTGAGACTGACGGCGGCGGCGATGGCGCTCAGGACGTCGTTGATCGAATAGAACGCGTTGGCGAGGAGCGCGTGGCTGCCCGTCATGATGGCGACGGAAATCTTGAAGAAGGCCATCGCGACGCTCACGGCGAGGGACAGGCCGGCGAAGCGAATCCCCTCGTAGCGGCGTATCTCGGCTTGCTCTCTATCTCTCACTCGTCGTCCTCCAGGACCGGCAGGTGGCGGCGACTTCGCCCTCGCCGCATCAAGACGCGCTGCTTCGCATCGAGGGCGAGTTGGGCCAGGGAGACGGTGAGCGCGCCGGCCAGGTAGCAGACGCCGACAAGGACGACGACGCGGATCGAGACCGGCTCGCCGACGAAGTAGTTGAGCTGGGTTTGGTGGGCGTTGGCCATTCCCAGTGCCACGAGCGACACGGTGAACCCAACGGCGACGATCAACTTCCACACGTCGCTGCCCTCACATTCCGGCCATGGGTTGGAAGCCCGCCCGGGGCGACTGCTGCGGCCTGAACCCGCCGGCCATGGGCGATGGCGCGGCGACCCCGACCCCCGGCCCCTGGCGGAGCTCGAAGGCCATGCGCTGTCCCTGGCGGTGAACGATGACCGTGCCCTGGGGCAAGGTGCCGTTCATGGTGAGGGCCTCGAGCTGGGCCATCGTCGACACGGGACCGCCGTTGAGGGAGACGACCACGTCCCCGGGGAGCACGCCGGCGCGGCGCGCGGCCCCGTCGACATTGTTCACGGTGACGCCCTGGGGACCGGCCCGGGTTTCGAGGCCGCGCCACTCGAGCTCCTGGGGCTGGGGAACCCGAGGCTGGGCGGCCGGGGGGGCCACCATCGCACCTGCCATCGCACCACCTAGGGCACCCGGGCCGGGCTGGACCGGCATGGCGACCGGGGTGGGCCCGACGGGACCGTCACCCATCACCGTGTGGCAGTTGCTGCAGATTCCCCGGAAGCTGTGGGGCATCGTGGACGTGCTGCGGATCATCGGCACGGGGCGGCCGTTCTGGGCGAGGACGCTATGGCACTGGACACACGAGCCGCGGTCGCCGTGAGGCCGGTTCGTCCCCGACCAGATGGGCGGTGCCCCGCGAACGCGAGCGACGAGGGCCGTCTGAGCCATCGCTGCGGCCGCGGTCATCGGCGCCCCGGCGGTGGGCAGGACGGGGCCGTAGGCCGGCTGATTGAGGGGCATCTGGGCCGCGGTCATCTGGACGGCGCCGGCGGGTTCGGCGTCGGCCCAGATCCCGGCGACGGCGGTATCGACCCGGTCCCACGAGGTCTGGGGCCCACCGGCCTGGGTCTGCCACATCGCCCAGGCCGTGAGCAGGCCGCTGCCCAGCACGGCACCGACGAGGACACCACGCGGGAGCTGGCGGTTTTGCCCGCCGGCATTCATGGCGCGAGGTGTCCGCCGCACCGCGGGCAGGTGTGACTGGGCCCGATCTGCGCCTGGTTCCAATAGAGGCGGTCGTTCGGACAGAAGTACATGGGGCCGTTGACGGCGCCGTTAGCCGGCACCGGCGCCGCGCCCAGGGCCGGGGCCATGACGTTGGGTACGCCGGGAACGAGGCTACCGATGGCCGGGTTCATCATCGCCGGGTTCACCGCCATGGGATTCATGCTGCCGGCCATGGCGCCGCCGGGCAGCCCCGGCACGAGCAGGTTGAGCGGCTGCCCCTGGCGCGTGACGGACAAGGCCAGCATGCGGTTCACGTCGAGGGTGGTCGAAAGCGTGTAGAGCTGGGTCAGGTTCGAGATGGCGTTGCCGTCGATGCCGACCAAGACATCGCCGGGGAGCAGCCCCGCCTGCTGGGCTCGGGCGCCTTCGGGCATCACGAACTCTGCGACGACGACCCCCTCGGTCGCCGGGGCCACCCCGAAGGATTGGGCGCTCGGGGTATCGGCGGACGCGAGGCGAATGCCGAGCCACTGGCCACTGAGCTGCATCGCCTGGGCATTGCTCGTAGGCCCCGAAAGCGGATTCCACCCCGAGTCCCCCCCCGCCGTGAAAAGCAAGATCGCGCCGCCCGTGATGGCGAGGATGAGCACGCCTCCGAGGGGAAGCTTGCTGCGGCTCGGTTCGGGAACTTGGTTCATCATCTGCGCACTCCTGTGGCCATGCCGCGTCGAGGGTCAGCCACGCTGGGCTCCGAGGTGGCGCTGGAGGAAGGCGAGGGCCCGGCCACTGTCGATCGCGAAACCCGCCCCACTGAAGACGCCCGTGGGGGCGAAGATGGCGAGGTTGAGCCCGACGACCTCGCCGTTGAGGTTCACCAGGGGCCCGCCGCTCGATCCTTCGTTGATCGAGGCGTCGGTCTGGACGAGGCGCCGCTCGCGCATGCCGCCGGGCATCGTGAGTTCCGCGTTCCGACGCCCGACGATGCCCGCGCTCACACTCAGCCCCATGCCGAAGGGATGGCCGAGGGCCAAGACCCAGTCCCCGACGCCGAGGGCGTTGGGATTGGCAAAGCGCGCCGCCGGCAGGGGCACCGTGGAGTTCGCCCGGAGCAGCGTGAGCTCACCGTCGCTCGCGACGACCTGGGCGGGGATGCGCTCGCCCGCGTGGCGGAAGCGGCTGAGGGTGATCTGCGACGCGCCCCGGATGACGTGGGTGCAGGTCAAGATGTAGCCCGCTGAGCTCACGATGACGCCCGAACCCACCCGCTCGAAGCCCGGCTGCATGCCGTTCGCGGTGCCCAGGACCCGTATGCCGACCACGGACGGGCGGATGACGTGGGCCGCCGAGTTGAAGGCCGTGCGCGGCTCGACACCAGCCCCCGGAAGAGCCCCCGGGGGAACCGTGGTGAAGGCCGCGGGGGTGACCCCACCCGGAAAGGGAGCGCCCACCGGCAGCTGCCCGACCGCGGCCATCGCGGCGTCCGTCGCCGAGGTCGGACTGCGGTAGAGCGTCACGCCGGCGACGATGAGGGCGACGACGAAGAGGGCGCCAACCATCTCGCGCCAGGGCCGGTAGCAATAGGCGGGGGGCAGGTCCTTCGGCAGCAGGTCTTCTTCGTGTCCGTCGTCCTCGCTCGCGGCGTCGAGGTCGTCGAATTCGCCGTCGACGATTTGCCGGTCGCGGTCGCCGTCGGCGTCGTCGAACGCATCTTCGGCGTCCTCGGGGGCATCGTCCTCGGGGGCATCGTCCTCGGGGGCATCGTCCTCGGGGGCATCGTCCTCGGCGCCGGATCCGTCTTGGGCATCGCCCTCGATCTCATCCGCGTCTTCGGTCTCCGCCGTGCCGTCCTGGGCTTCGTCGTCAGCCACGGCGGCGCCTTCGCGTCGGCTCGGGGACCGGCTCGTCCTCGTAGTAGTCGTTGCGGCGGTTCAGGCGGTAATAGCCCGAGAGCGTCGCGACGAGACCGAGGCCGAGGACGGCCACCGGAATCACACCGCGCATGACGAAGCCGAAGGTCTCCCACCAAGTGACCACGCCCCAAAGACCGATCACTACGAGGACTAAACCGACGACGACGTGCTTCATCGACTGAAGGTTTGAACGAAGATCACGGGACGTATCAAGACCTACCGTGATCGCTCCGGGAGGGGCTCCGGTGGACCGGCGACGTCTGCTTAGTCTTTTGATTCGTCAGGAGATCAGAGCCCGACATCGCGCGGGTCCAATTGTCCGGCAGACGTGAAGTGGACCGGGCCAATTGGCCCCGGGGCGCTTAGTCAAATTACATATCGGATGATCGCGCTCGTGCAGACGCAATCGATCACCGGGTCGACGTTGTCGACCCGCCGGGGCGCCGGGGCCGCGCCGAGGGCCCGCGGTCGGCGGCGGTTACGAGGACCGGCGGGGGGACCCGGGGGACCTCAGGGGAGGATCGTGTGGCACGTCTCGCAGGGGCCCCGGTCGACGTGAGGCCGACGCGCCCCTGCGCGGATCATCGGGGCCGCTGTGACGTTGGGCATCGGGTCGCCCTGGTCGACCCGGAGGCTACCGGTGGTGCCGATGCGATGGCAGTTCACGCAGGGGCCGCGGTAGGCGTGGGGCATGCGTGCGTTGGCCGGGATCATCGAAGGCGTCTCCCCGTTGGCCGTGCCCATGCGGTTGAGGAGAGCTACGAGCTGGACGGTGCCGGGCTGGCCGCCGCGAGTGACCTGGACAACCGCGCTCGGTGCGGACCGGGCTTGATCGGAGGCGCGAATGAAGCTGAGCAGGTCCGGCGTCGGCATGCCATCGATGCCCGTGACCACGTCACCGGCTTGGAAGCCCTGGAGGTCCGCGGGGAGAGTCACGTCATCGACGATCACCCCCCGGAGAGCCGGATCGATGTTGAGGGCCCGGGCCAGGGCCGGCGTATTGGGGACCACCTCGAGGCCCTGCCAGTGGGCCTCGGTGAAGCGCCGCGGATCGACCTGGGGAGCGGGGGGCTGGCCCCACCCTGACGGTGGTTGGGCCGAGCGCGCCCTCGGTGTGCCGGGCGCGAGCGCGTAGGCGTTGCCTCGGGAGGGCGCGAAGGCATCGCCCCCGGGAGGGGCGAAGGAACCCGGGGCAGGTGCGAAGCCATTGGCCGGCGGAGGCGCGTAGGCGCCCTGCCCCGCCTGGGCATAGAGGTCGGCGCCGGGGGGGGCGGGCACCTGGGTGTGTTGGGGCGCCTGGGCGAAGGTGTTGGCGGGGACCTGGGCGAAGGCGTTGTCGCGCCCCTGGGGCGGGGCACCGACGGGGGCGATGCCATAGGAGCCTTGGGCCAGGGATCCCAAGGCCTGTGCCATGGGATCGGCCGACCCTGGGAGGGCGGGTCCCGCCTCGGGTCCCCCGATGCGAGAGGCGCCGACGAGCACCGCGAGGCCGACGACGAGGATCGCCGCCAGGACGATCGCCGGGGGTACGTCGTTCACCCGAGGGCCCTCCCGGGCAGAGAGGACGTGGATGCGCTTCCGCAGCTAGACGGTCCTCGATACACGAAGCCATCGTGTTTCGGGAGCGCGGCCGAAGAAAACCAAAACCGTCCCGGGGATCACATTTCTACTCAAGTGATCCGTCATCTGCGCCCCTCGCGGGGGCGCCCGGAGTCTTCTCTGATTCTTCCGGGGCGCTAAGTGAGGGGCGCCCGGAGGGGGATCAGTATTGAGCCTCGTCGACGAAGGGTCGGCTTCGTAGGTAGGCGTAGATGCCGCCCGCGGATGCGGCGAGGGCACCGACGAGGACGACGGGGCCGAGGGCGCCGAGGCCGAGGCCGAGGCCGAGGCTCATGCCTGATCCGGTCCAGATAGTGCCCGCACCGGCGGCCTTGGCGGCCCCCACCGCGGCGCCCTTGGCCGCAGCGCCCGTGGCCGGAGCGCTCAGGGACTGGGCGGCCTTCGCCAAGGTATCGGCCGATGCGGCCATGGACTTTGCGGATGCCGCGAGGGCCTTCGCCTGGGCCGAGCTGACCTTCGCCGCCGCACCGGCGGCCTTGGCCGAGGACTTCGATGCTCCCTTCCACAGGATCTTCACTCCGCGGCGGCCGTTGTTGCCGGTCTGGAGGATGAGCCCCTTCTTGGTCGCGAGGGCACGGAGGTTGTCGATATCGTTGAGCCGGACCATCGCGCCCGGTTGCAGAGTCATCGTCGCGCCGCCATCGATGGCGATCGCCTTACCCATTCCACCGATCATGTCCGCTCCTCCCAAACCCAAGCCTCTACCTTAATGATAATGGCTCTCACTTTCGTTAGCGTATAGGGAGCTGCCGTCGAATGCAATGCAGCTGGCCAAAGGGGCCTTCGAGGCCTCGTGAATTCGAAAGAGATCATCCTTGACACAAAGTGATAACGATTCCTATTATCAGACTTAATGGTACTGGTTCTCAGTATCATTAGTGGCGAGGAGGGCGTGTGGTGGAGAAGCTACTGATTATCGGAGAGCTGGCCAGCGACGAGGAGCTCGCCCAGCTCTTCGAGGGTGAGGGCTACGAGGTCTCACGCATGCCGGCCGGGCCCCGGGCCCTCGAGTGGGTGCAGCGGGGAGACGTGGCCGTCGCCGTCTTGAGCCAGCACCTCGGGGACGCGGAAGGAATGGGGCCCCTGATGGCCCTCCGGGCGGCCGATCCCCGCTGCGAGATCCTCGTCGTCTCATCGGGCATGACCGATGTGGAACTGCCCACCGACGAAGTCAGCATGGGGGTTGCCGTAGAGGCTCTGCGCCAGGGCGCCCTCGACTACTTGCGCCGCCCGATCGCCCTGAAGCAGCTCAGGGTGGCCCTCGGCCACGCGCGGCTAGCCCGGTCGGCGACCCACCCGCCCGACTTCCTCGCTGCCGAGTAGCCGAGAACTCATCGAGGACGTCACGAGGCGATCCGGACCCGCGACCGGCGACTGCTATTGCAGGCGGTACGTGATCGGCAACGGAATCTCGAGGTCCGGATCCCAGGGGATGGATCCCGGAGGAGCGGGCACTGTCCGGAGGTTCTGCACACAGGCGAGGGCCGCCCGGTCCAGGAGTCGGTGGCCGCTCGTGCGAGAGAGCCGCACGCTGACCAACTCGCCACCCTCGTCGAGGCGCAGGCGAAGGACGACGACGCCTTCGAGGTGGTTTTGCCGGGCCTCGAGGGGATAGTCGAGGCGACCGTTGACGAAGCTCGACAAGGTGCCGCGGATATACGCGAGGACCCGGCGCCGGAGTTCCTGCCGGCTCAAGCCGCGGGGCGTAGGCGGCGGCTCCTCGACGACCGGGGGAGGAGGAGCGACCGCGCCCGTCCCGGTCCCGCCCCGCGTGCCGCCAAGCACTCCACCCTCTTCGCCGGCGGTGTGGGACCAGTCGCTCCCGGTACCCGGGCCTTCGGCAACCATGACCGGGGCCGGGGGCGGAGGCTCGGTAGACTCCGGCGCGGGCTCCGGGGCGGCCCGGCGCGGTCGAACGACGGGCTCGGGCTCGGGCTCAGGCTCGGGCTCGGGCTCGGGCATTGCCTCGATCTCTTCCGGCACCGGCGGGGCGGCGAGGTTGAACTCGACCTGGCTCGGCCCGAGCCGCGCGGCCTCGGCAGGCTTGGGCATGAGAGCCGAGAGGGCCACGAGGAGGACATGAATGCCGAGGGATACGCTGAGCAAGATCGGCAGGACCAGGCGGCTTTGGTGGGGCTCGGGGAGGGGACGCCAGGCCGTAGTCCTCGCGGCCTGGGGCGCCGGAGGATCGGAGTCGGGCAGGGAGTAGGCAACCGGCGAATGAGGAAGCCCCGCGGCTTTGGATGGGTCCTCGACGGCTGCTAGAGGTTGCTGGTCCACTCAATCTCTCCCACTTACTGAGAATGGCTACGAGAATCATTCTCACATATGATCCCCAGGATGGTCAAGGCGCCTCGAGGAAAGCCGGCCCCAGGATGGTCGACTCGGCTTCCCGTCAGTCCGTCTTCAAAGAGATTCCGACCTGCACCTGGAAAGGTCGGCTGGGCCGAGCTCCGAAGGGCCGGCGCGAGGCGACCGCCTGGGTGAGGGTCAGGTTCTCTCCGCGTACGTAGATACGGACTGGGCCCCAAAGCTGGGCGTAGACACTGGCGTCGAGGAGGAAAATTGCGTCGGTTCGGGCGACAGGATCGTCTCCCTGGCCGACCCCCTCCCACATCGACGAGACGAAGGTACCCGAGGCGTTCAGCCCGTATCGCTCGAACTCGACGCCCGCCTGGACCGAAACTTGGTGCTCGGGGAGGTAGGGCAAGTGGTCGCCGGGCTTGCCGCCGACAAAGAGGGGACTCGGCGAGGAGATGACGTGAGTGCGAAGCTCGGAATAGGTGAAGGTGTAGGAGGCCCGTAGAGGCAGGGTGGCGTCGCCGACGGTTATGGCGGCGCCTGCGCGGAGGTCGACGCCGACGACGAGAGGTTGGCCGCCGTTGCCCTCGGCGCTGAGCATGTCGGCGGCGCAGCCGGACGAGAACGAGCAGCGCTGCAGGTAGTTCGAGTAGTCCGTCATGAAACCCGTGACCTGAGCATCGAGCTCCACCGCCTCGACGGGCATCTCGAAGCGGCCCCCGAGCTCGTAGTTGATGCTGTCCTCGGCCTCGACGTTTTCGGCCTGGCCGGGGGAGACCGGGGCAAAGCCCCGCATGATGCCTGCGAAGAACGAAAGCTCGTCGAGGGCCTGCCACTGGGCCGAGGCCCCGGGGATGAAGGCGGTGCGAAAGGCCGACGACTCGGCATCGTCCAGCTCGTTGCGGTAGCTCGTCCAGATGAACTCGGTGCGGATGCCGGGGCTGAGGGTCAGCGTCTCGAAGAAGGTGAGGGACCAGGCGAGGTACGCGCTCACGGCGAGGGCCTCGGCATGGCTCTTGAGGGTCGTGTAGTCCGAAGCGGTGGGGCGAACGAGCTCCCCGCCAAGCATGCCGTAGGCGTTCTCCGTGTGGTCACGGTCGACCGCGTCGTGGTGAATGCGCGCTCCGATTCGCAGGCGATGGCCCAGGTCTTCATCGCCGAACTCAGCGCTGCCGTCCGACTGCAAGCCCGTGACCCCGTAGCGGCGAGCATTCGTCCCGATGAGGATGTAGTCCGTCGAGGTCGGCAGCCCTTCCGAGTCTTCGTAGCCCCGGAGCACCCCGGCGAGCACGGCGTTGCTCCCAGTCGGATTCAAGAGAACGTCGTAGAGGTCGTGGCGGACCTGGGGCTGCCCGGCCTGGCGGAGCCCACCCATCGTATTGACCTTATTCCAGGCCCGGTCGAGATCGTGGCGATAGGCCGTGGTGCGCAGCTGAAAATCGTCGCCGACGTCGAGGGTATGGCGGAGCTGCACCTGGGTGCGCCACCACTCCATGCGGTCGAGCTCGCTGCTGTCGTAGCGAAGGTGGGGGTCGGCGCGGAAATCGTCGTCGGTGAGCCCGAGGTAGGTCTCGTTGCTCAGCTCCCCCGAGATACCGAGGCGCAGCTCGAGGCGCTGGTAAACGTCCTCGGAGATCGCGCCGTGGAGTTCGGTCCGCAGGACGGCTTCGCCCCGGTCGAAGCCCGTGTTGGGCATGTCTTCATCTTGGCTCTGGTAGTGCTTGAAGCCGTCGCTTCGCAGGTAGACCCCTTCGAGGAGGAAGCCCCCCCAGTCGTTCGACGTGCCCATGTGACCGTGGGCCCGGCCAAACCAGTTGGACCCGAGGGCGAGGTCGGCCCCCGCGGAGTCTTCGTAGGGGATCTCCCGGTTCCGGAGATCGATCGCGCCGCCGACGGTCGTCGGCCCATAGGGGATGCTGGCGGCTCCCATGAAGACGTCGACCCCGGTCATCCTCGTCATGACCGGAAAGTAGTAGGCGGCCGGCGCGGCGTAGGGAGCCGGGCCGAAGAGCACGCCATCCTCGAGGAGGGTGATTCGGCTGCTGCGCTCGCTGCTCACCCCCCGGAGGCCGATATTTGGCCGCAAGCCGTAGCCGTCCTCCTGGCGAACGTAGGCGCCGGGGACCTGCTGAACGACCGCGTCGGGGTTGTCGTAGTTGAATCGCTCGAGCAAGGCCTCGTCGAGGCGGACGACGGAGCCGCCGGTATCGAGGGCGCGCTCATCGCGTTCGGCCTGGGCCGTGACGACAACCGCGGCCATGCTCAGCTCGTCGTCGGTCTCGAAGAGCTCGGCGAGGTCGTCGTCTTCGGCGAAGAGGTCGTCCTCGTCCTCGGGGAAGAGGGAGTCGTCTTGGGAAGCCGGGGGCGGCTCCCCTGCGGATTCGCGGTCGCCGTCTGGCTCTTCGCCCGACGGCGCATCCGAGGTCGACTCGGGGCCCGCGTCGGACGGTGGGCCCGCCTCGCCTTCCGAATCGGCCTCGGCCTCCGACTCTCCGCCTGGCTCTTGCCCGGACCCCTCATCGGACCCGGGCTCGGCGCGGGACTCTCCCCCCGACCCCGTATCCGGGGCGGAGTCGGAATCGGGTGCTCCGTCCTCCGGGGGATCCGCTGCCCTCTGAGCCACCGCGGGCGCGGCGAAGAGGAGGGCGAACAAGGTGAATCCAACGAGCCGGTTCATGCGAGCTTTCGTGATGAGGGGAGATCGGGCGCTTCGATTCACCAGCCCCCTTGCCCAGCGTCGTCGCCGATGTTGGCGGCGTCGAAGGCGTAGGCGGCGGCGAGGATGCCCCGGGCTTCGCGGAGGGACGCCCGGTAGTCGTCAGCCGCACCCGCGCCCGCCGCCGGGAGCACCGGGGCGTCGCCGAGGAGGGTGTGAAGCTGAACGAACTGATCGCGGCCGAGGGGCGAGCGCGGGTTGAACTGGAACATCATCGCGAAGCCCTTCATCTCGGACCAGTGCTTCGCGTGGTTGAGGAAGGCGTCGTGGTCGTAGGCCGCGGTGTCGAAGTCGCCCATGTCGCCGAGGACGTCGTTGATGTAGTGGACGACGGTCGCGGCGATCGCCGCCTCCCAGGCGCCGATTGCGAGGTCCCGCTGCTCCGTCAGCGCGGCCATCTGGTCCGCGTCGAGGGCGCCGCCGGCGTCGGAGATGATCGTACGACCGGTGCGGAAGGCGAGGAAGGCCTGCGCGGCGAAGTTGGTGGGAGCAGCGTCCGCGCTGCCATGGTCACGCTTGCCCGCGTTGACCGAGGCACCGAAGTCGCACTCCCGGAGCAGATCGATCGCCCCATCGCCGTTCCGGTCGACGGCACGGGAGGCGGCGATTTCGCTGACTGAGCGGTCGCCGTAGGCCGTCGCCGCACCGAAGTACCCGAAGGCTTCGTCCCAACCGTGCTCGAGGGAGGTGAAGGGGTCACCGTCGGCGGCCTC